>JAYEGA010000028.1:0-20263 GCA_034658835.1 Thermodesulfobacteriota bacterium | reverse complement strand
AAAATCAAAAATCTCCCGCGACTGAACCACACAAGCCGGAATCTCTGAAAAAAGAAACTCCTCAGCCGGAAGCCCGCCCGCCTGTGGACCTCTCCCCTTTCAAGGATAAGAGTCCGCTCAATCAAGGTGTGGAGGTTAAGGTAATTTCCGCAGGCGGCGATTTTTCCGAAAGAATATCCCGGCAGAAATATGATCCGTTCGAAGACTACAATCTCCTTCTGCAATATCAGCGCTTCAGCCTCGTAAAAGAATTCGACGAACTGCTCTGTCTGGAACATCTCCAAAATATTGACAAATACTGGTACCAGATCGAGACTGTATCCAGCGTGCTCAAGCGGTTTCGGGGGAGGGCGATGCTTGCTGACGAGGTGGGGCTGGGAAAGACCATCGAGGCCGGTATGCTCCTGAAAGAATACATCCTGAGAGGAATGATAAGGAAGGCGCTCATCCTGACCCCTCCTTCCCTGGTCTCTCAGTGGCAGGAAGAGATGCAGTCCAAGTTTGACCTTGAGTTCGCCACAACGGACGATATTCTTTACCGTGAGACCCCTCAGGATTTCTGGCGCGGGGAGGATCGCGTTGTCGCCTCTATCAGCACGGCCAAGTCCCGGAAAAATTTTGAGACAATTACCTCCATAGACTATGATCTGGTGATTGTTGATGAGGCGCATTACCTGCGCAACAAGAGAACCCTGAATTACAAGCTGGTCAACTCCATAAAGAAGAAGTTCATCTTTCTTTTGAGCGCGACCCCCGTTCAAAATAATCTCCTCGAACTGTACAACCTGATTACCCTTCTCAGACCGGGAACCCTCGGCACCGAAACGGAGTTCAAGAAGGAGTATGTAAAGAGGGGAAATCTCAGGGCGCCGAATAATCCTGAAAAGTTAAGGAGGCTCCTGCGGGATGTCATGATCCGCAACACCCGCTCGCTGGTCGATGTCAGGCTGCCGAAACGTTTTGCAACCACCCTTTACGTGAAACCGCTGCCCTTGGAAAAAGAGGTGTACCGGGAGACAAGCAGTTTTATAAGAGACTTTTACAGTGAAAAAGGGGTGCGGGAACAATTTACAATCACCAATCTTCAGATGGCGGCTGGAAGTTCCCCCTTTGCCCTTGGGGAATCCATCGGGAATCTGTTAGAAAAGAGGACTAATCTGCGTTCAGATGACCGGCGGCGTCTGTCGGATATCCTTTCCATGGTCAGAGAGATTGACCATGATTCATCCAAAGGAAACCAGCTCACACAACTCATCAGGAAGAATGAAGATAAAAAGATAGTTTTTGTCAGATATGTAAAGACGCTTGAGTATCTGGGCGACCTGCTGTGCAGCATGGATTATCCTTTTGCGGTGTTCAGTGGAAATATGACACCTCGGGAGAAGGATAGATCTGTCTCGGCATTTCGGGACGATGTCCCCATCCTTCTCAGCACCGAGACGGGCGGAGAGGGTCGAAACCTCCAGTTTTGCAATACCCTGATCAATTATGATCTTCCATGGAACCCGATGCGTCTCGAGCAGAGGATAGGAAGACTGCACCGCATAGGCCAGAAGCGCGACGTCTATGTCTTCAATCTCTGTATGTCGGGAAGCATCGAGGATTATATGATGAGAATACTGGACGATAAGATCAATATGTTTGAGCTGGTCATAGGGGAGATAGACACCATCCTCGGCAACCTCGGGTCAGACAGAGATTTCAGCAACATTGTCATGGACCTTTGGGCCGGTTCAAAAGATGATTCGGAACTTAAGGCAAACTTTGACCGGCTGGGCGAGGAGATCGTGGCGGCCAGGAAGACATATGAAAAGACTAAAGAACTGGATGAACTCATATTCGGTGAAGATTATGAGGTTTAAGGATTGATGGATATTCAGGGCCTGGTTACAAGAATCCTTGAGAGGCGCGGTTGTCTCGTTGAGGCGACCGTTGACGATGCTGTTCGGATACTTTTCCCCAGAGAACTTCAGAGGGCACTTTCCGTTGGTGAGATGAAGACCTTTACATTTCAGGGCGGAGAAGGGAATCATTACGAAAGTGATTTTATCGATTCCCTCGGATCCCTGGTCTCTTCAAGAGGCTTATTTGCGGCAGTATCACTTCCCCATTTGAAGCCCGTTATCAAGGGTCCCGAAAAACTCCTTGCAAACAATCTAATCGTTCAAAACGGCATCTTCCGTTTCGTGGATCATGAAATAAAACAGCTCAGCTATCTGCTGATGAATTTCAGGGTCAGCGCTGTTTCAGATACAAAGGCAGAGAGTATTCTGACGATAGCGCTCAATGAGCAGACAGGCACCGTTCCCCTGAAAATATGGGAAAGATTAAAAGGTGAACTGGAAAACGCCTCGGATGATCTTCCTGATCAAAGGACTTCGGATATAGCAGGGTTTCTGGAAAGGGGAAGAGATATAGCCGGCAGATTGGCACTCCTTGAATATCAGGATTTTTTGAAGAGCTTGAACAGACGGCTCAATCGTGACGTGAAGAGGCTTCAGGAATATTACGGCACGATCACCGGAGAGATAGAGAAAACCCTGAGAAAGAAGGGAGTTAAAAAAGAGGATGTTGACAGGGGATTATCTCAATTGGAGGCAACAAAGATAGAGTATAATAAAAAAATCAGCGATGCTCGTGACAGATATGCCCTGGAAATCTTGATAGAACCGATTAATGTTCTTCGCATCTTTATGCCGGCTGTAGTTCTCCGGGTGGATCTGCAGCGACGTAAAAACAAGATGCCTGTAGAAATACCCTTGAATCCGATAAGCAACAGGCTGGAGCATCTCATCTGTACAGGCTGCCATCAGCCGGTTCTCAGCTTTTATCTCTGTGATAAAATGCATCTGCTCTGCCCCTCCTGTTATCCTGACTGCCGGTTATGCAAGTGAAATCTCGGGGGCAGGTTCACATTTTCCCAATCTGACCACCTTTACTATCAAAATGTAAACTCAAATTCGTCTTCTGACAATTTAGTAGAATGATCATAATGAGGCAATCCTTAGTACGGATAAAGAATATCCAATGGAGGCATTTCAAAAAAACCTTTTGCTTCGCTCATTTTGTAAAGTTCAGCGAGCGCTTTTCTGACCGCTTCGGGCATTTCATATGTATAGTTATTTACATACATCAGTGCGAATTTTGTTATAAGCTTTTCATCCATGCCACGTGAATACTTCATTGCATACTGCATAGCCTCATCAACATTCTCCAGGGCATATTTTGTGCTTTCACGCATAACCTTAAGGAATTCCCTCTGGAGGTCTTCCGGGATTTCCCTCTTTATTGTATTGATGCCAAGGGGCATTGGCAGACTCGTCTTTTTATACCACCAGTCCCAGAGATCGAAGACCTTTACAAGATTGTGTTGAGAATAGGTTATCTGTCCTTCATGGATCAGAAGGCCGGCATCAACTTCCCCCCTCTGTACCGCCCCGATAATCTCGTCAAATTTCATTTCAACAGGTTGGAAGTCATCACATGCCAGCATCAGCAGGAGATTTGCCGTTGTGAGCTTACCCGGTATCGCAATTTTTTTACCTTCAATCGCCATTCCCTTTTTTGCGACTATTACCGGCCCATATCCATCACCTATACTTGCACCGGTGGACAGTATCCGGTATTTTTCATTAAGAAACGCATAGGCATGGGCTGAAAGCGCGGTAACATCGTTTTCGGCCTTGAATGCTTTCCTGTTCAGTGTTTCTATATCTTCAATAACATTGATAATTTCAAAGTTTTTTGCAACCTTTTCGTTTACCATCCCGTGAAACATGAATGCGTCATCCGCATCCGGTGTATGTGCGACAGACAGTGTCCTCATTTTTTATCTACAAGCTCCTTGTCATGATGTATTTACATCCAATGTTATATTGGCGGCTTCGCAAAAAGTCAAACTTTTACCGCTTTGTCATTCTCGCGAAAGCGGGAATCCAGCAATTACACGTAGTTATAGATTCCCGATCAGGTAGGGACCTCCCTCGTTCCCACGCTCCAGCGTGGGAACGAGGACAGACGACAACTATTTTTTCCCGTCAGTTCATGATGTAAAATAATCATCAATCCAGAATTTTAAGGCAGGCAATTAATGTTATATGTTCTTCGTCACTTTTTCAAGGTTCAGTGATCTTGCAAAAGGCTGAAAAATCGACCTCCGACTTTTTCGGGCATTCAATTCGTACATAAAAGTGATTCAATATCAAAACATGAATCATGACCCCTGATTTAAATCTAATTAATCCGGTGGGAAAAGGGTGAAAAAGTCCGGACAAGCCGGGTTAAGTCTGATGTCTTGTCCTCCCCTCGTGTCACGAATGAGTGAACTGAAGCTCTGGATCGATCTGTATCTTAAATTTATTAGCTTTAACTATGGGTCTGACGGTTTTTTTCTCTTTTTTTAGCGTAACAATCCCGTAAACCTGCATTGTTTTTAAGGTACGTGACAGGTTGCTACTTTTCCGGCCTGTAAGAAACTCAAGCTCCTTCAGTGACCGTGGTTTGTTTTCTATGATTTTATCCAGAAGTTCCCGGTTTTCCTCGCTCAACACCTGCGCAAGAGATTTAATAGACTCAAACCAGACCTTCGGTTCTCCAGATTTCGGGTTATACTCACCTTTGGCAATGGCTATTGTTCTCTTGCGATATTCTTCTTTCGGCATAATGCCGATTTTTAAAACCTTTGTCATTTCTATCACCCTTTCATGTTATTGCTTCGTTCCTTCTTTCGTTCTTATTTCATCAACCGCATCCCAGAAATCTTCCAGTAACTGAACTGCACTGCTGTACTTGTATGAAACTACTTTTTCTTGTTTGTGCTTATGATCCCACGTTACTTTCCGGGCCCCGTATTTCTTCTTCCTTGGTTTGTAGCCATGGGCGTTGTCAAACCCTAACACCCGCACGTTATTGTTGTCATGAAGCGTCAAAGAGTATTGTATTCCATGCGGAATATGCTTGCTTGGTTCAACCTGCCTGACTTCGAATTTTGTCCAGTAGCCGTCTTCGAAATAATAACGTTCACCATCAAAATCCATCAGGACTTCCAATGAGTTGTTTCTATCTGGATATTTTTTCGTTGTCATTGTGCTGACATAGTTATCATTAAATGATAACTATGTCAAGTTTTCCTTTCCGGGGTCACACAAGGCTGACGTAGATGACAGAAAGCGAAGGGAGCGGAGCATTGCAGGAAAGTAATATAATTTGATATGTAGATTCAATTATAAATCTGTTAACTTCATTCCATGTATGAATCGAATCTCATACCTTCTTCTTTTAAAACTTAGGTCCCAGTTGCCCGGAGATGAAGGCATCCAGCCCCTCTTCATAGCTTTTTCCAGATGTCATAAATCCATCGTTGTGCGTGCCTGTAATTTCGAGAAATTGCTTTGGTTCTTTTGCTGCTTCGAATAATTGACGACCGTGGCTAAAGGGTATGATATCGTCGTTGTGACTGTGTATGACCAGAACGGGGCAGTCGACCCGTCCGATATATTTCCCGGCGTTATAGTCAAAACGTGACAGCAATCTGACTGGCAGAAACGGATAGAGATTGGCTGCGATATCTGGGACGGAGGTAAACGTAGATTCTATGATGAGCGCTTTTGGAGTGTGATCTTGTGCGAGCCACGCTGCAATTGCTCCGCCGATCGACCGTCCAAAAAGAATGATTTCGGTTGAGGATACGTATTGCTTTTTGGTCAGGTAGTACCAGGCCGCCTCCGCGTCGAGATAGGTTCCCTTTTCGGTAGGTTTTCCCTCGCTTGTTCCGTAGCCGCGGTAATCAAAAATAAACGTGCTGAAGCCGAGACGGTGGAAGACATGAATGGAAGCCATGCGGTGGGAGATATTACCTGCATTGCCGTGGCAAAATAGAATAACCCCCCTCGGTTTTTCAGCAGGGATAAACCAGCCGGAAAGCTTTACACCATCTGCGGTTTCAAAAGAGACGGTTTCGTACGAAAGCCCCGTCTGGTCAGGTGTTTCGAAAAATTCTTTTTCTGGAAAATAAATAAGGCTGGGTTGGGTAACGAAAATAATGGTCAGAAAACCGATATAAGCGAGAACAGCTATTGAAATTATTGACCAGATCATACGCAATACTTTCAGTTTCATAGCATCCACAACTTACCCGGCTGCCGTATACAGTCTTTCCAGTTCATCCCAGAAACAGGGAAATGATTTATTGACACAGTCTTTATTTTTAATCTTTATGTTAGGAGTGGCAAGGCCAAGCATGGCGAAACTCATTGCTATCCGGTGATCGTTGTAAGTCTCTATCTCAGCAGCGTGAGGTCTTCCTCCGTCGATAATCAGGCCGTCATCTGTCTCTTCAGCCCTGACTCCGATTCTGTTCAATTCGTTCACCAGAGCCGCTATTCGATCGCTCTCCTTTACACGGAGATGTGAAACATTTTTTATGACGGTTCGCCCAGACCTTACGGCTGCCAGCACTGCAAGCGTTGGTACTACATCGGGCATATTTCCCATGTCGAATACGTATTCCCCTCTATTCATTTCTTTTCCTGTAACTTCCACCCAGTTATCCCCCCTTACTACAGAGCAACCGAGCTTTTCCATGATATCGAGCAGTCCGATATCACCCTGCAGTGTGTCGGGGTTGATATTTATGACCCTTGTCTTTCCCTTGCACAGGGCGGCAGCCAGAAAGAAATAGGAAGCGTTGGAAACATCTCCCTCTACCATGTATCTAAGGCCGGCATATTGCTGATTGCTTTTTATGATGTAGTGATCCTGGCTCTTTCTGACAACTTCAACACCGAATTCCGTCATCGTTTCGATCGTCATATCGATATAGGGTAAAGAAACCATACTCCCCTTTAAATTTATTTCCGTGTCTTTTTCAGCAAAGGGGGCACATATCAGGATAGATGAGATGTATTGACTGCTCTGTATATTGGTAAAGGTCGCGCTGCCGCCGCGGATTCCGTTTGAATTTATGATAACAGGAGGGCAGCCGTTTTTATTCTTGCTGTGGGCATCAACCCCCAGTGCCCTTAGGGCATCAAGAAGCGGATTAACCGGTCTTTCACAGAGACGGCTGTCTCCGCCAAGGGAAAACTTTCCTTTCCCCAGAGATACAATGCTGGTGAGAAATCTCATGGCGGTACCGTTGTTTCCCAGGTAAATTTCCTTTCCGGGATTGGTTATATTCCCGCCGGTTCCGCAAATAATAATGTCTTCATCCGTTGTCAGGATCTCTGAGCCTAAAGATCGAAGTCCATCGATCAAATATCCTGTATCCTCAGATATCAGATAGTTTCGCAGGAAAGATTTTCCATGAGCGAGTGATGCTATGATCAATGCTCTCTGAGTGTAGCTCTTTGAGCCGGGGATCGATACTTCTGCATCCAGATTTTTGATTGGTTTAATTTCCATTTACGATGCCTTAAGTTTCTCAAGAACGATCTGCCTCATGAACTCCCTCGGGGGCTCTATCCCTGTCCACATTTTTATCTGTTCTGCCCCCTGATGAACAAACATATCGAGACCGGAAAGCACGGTACAACCCGCCTTTTCGGCATTTTTTAGAAGCTTTGTCCTGAGGGGATTATATATGACATCCATGACGCATTTGAAATTTGTCAGGATATTATTCTCTACTGGTGATTTTCCGGTATCCGGAGTCATACCCACCGGCGTGGTATTGATCAGGCAATCCGCCTTGATTTTCTCTATATCATCTATATGATAAGATTCGCAGCCGAATTCAGCAGCCAGCTTTTTGCCTTTTTCTATTGTTCTGTTCAGGATGATGGGGATGCCCCCTTCATTCAGTATAGCATATACTGCGGATCTTGCAGTTCCCCCTGCACCCAGAATGACAAAGTTCTTTCCCTCAATTTCCATGGATTCTTTCAGGGCAGTGGTAAGCCCCATCCAGTCGGTATTATGACCTGTCAATCTTCCGTTCCGGTTTAAGATAGTATTTACAGCCCCGATTTTGAGCGCACTGTCATCTATTTCATCCAGATATTCCATCACGGTAGTTTTAAATGGGATCGTGACGCTGACACCGCAGATATTTAATCCTCTGATTCCCCTGACTGCATTTTCTATGTTCTCTACGCAGAAAGAGACATAACAGGCATCGATTTCCATTTTTGAATAGGCGGCATTGTGCATCAGAGGGGAAAGGCTCTGGCCTGTCGGGTTTCCAAAAAGAGCAAATATCTTCATCTTAAAATCCTGAAAATCTGTTTCATATCGTTGATGGTTATCTGACCCGGGGCTGATTCATCTCCCTTCTCCAGAGAGGCAAAACTGAGATAAGAGCCTAAAAAGGGCGCCATAACCCTGCTGATCCGTCCTAAATCCCCCATACAGAAAGCAATTATTTCTTCATTTTTTCTTTTAGCATAGGAAATGAGTTCTAAAACCCTGAGATTATCTTCCATGGAGTTAGCATATGTAACCATCTTTACGATATCGGCGCCCACTTTCAAGCACTCATTGAACTTGTCTTTTAATTCTTTTTCAGATGATGTCCTGTTAAAATCGTGATGGGAAATAATTAATTTTACTTGATTATCACGGTTGAGTATTTTTTGCAGTAATTCTTCTATCAGTGCGTCCTCCGTACTCAACTCGATATCAACATATTCAGCCCCCAGATCTACAGCCTCTTTCAGGAGAGCAACTCTTTCCCTTTCACTACCTTCGAAGCTTCCCCCCTCGTCTATTTTTCTGTTGGTTATCAGTAGTGGCGTATTTCTATACGCCCCTGCTCTTTGGGTACTGATCAATTCGCTCAGGTCTATATCCCTGGTATAATCAATTCTGAGCTCTATAATATCAGCTTGAGGAAAACTTTTTTCCATCTTCAGTAATGCCTCTTCATTGGTTCTGGCAATGATCGAAATACAAATCATGACAGTATGTTTCCCCTTGGATATGAACCCAGCACCTTGACAAAAGAGACCTTATTCTTCAAATCTTCCAGGCACTTCTTTACTTTACTGTCCTCCAGATGTCCATCAAAATCAACAAAAAACAGATACTCCCACATTCTGTCCTTCACTGGATGGGATTCAATCTTCATAAGATTGATATGTTCCCTGGCAAAAGGTTCTAAGGAGTCATACAGGGCGCCCGGTGCATGGGGTGTTCCGAAAAGTATAGAGGTTTTATCTCTTCCTGATGGTTCGTTTTTGCCCTTCCCGATCATTAGAAATCGTGTTGTATTGGACGAGCTGTCTTCAATCCCCTCTGCGATGATCGTAAGACCATAGGTGGATGCGGCCAGATTGCTTCCGATAGCGGCGCCCTCTTTGTCTTCTAAGACCATTTGGGTGGCTGCTGCTGTGCTTTCCGCCTCAAGGAGAGAACAATGAGGCAGGTTTTTACGCAGCCAGTGCTGACATTGTGACAGGGCCTGTGGATGAGAGTAAACCCTCTTTATTTCATCTATTTCTTTACGTGTAGAGATAAGGAAGTGGTTAATCCTCAGGAAAATCTCAGCGCGAATGCCCAAAGGGGTTAGGATTAACCTGTCCATGGTAAGATTGACGGAGCCCTCTGAAGAATTTTCTACAGGCACGACTCCATAATGTATCCTCTCCATCTCTACTTCATCAAAGACATCAGAAATCGTGGATTGAGGAAAAAATTTTACACTTTTTCCGAAATGTGATTGAGCGGCCAGATGGGCGAATGTTGCCTCGGGTCCCAGATACGCTACCGTTGTCGGCGCCTGCATGGCACGGGAAGCGGAAATGATTTCCATGAAGATGTTTTTCAGGACATCATCCGGCAGTGGCCCATCATTTAGTTCTGATAGATAATTATGAACTTTACTTTCCTGTGAGGGGTCATGAATATTCAAACCCTGTTCGTCTTTTATCTTTCCCACCTCAATGGATATTTCTGCCCTCTGATTAAGGAGTTTGACGATCATTCCATCCTTTTCCTGTAATTCATCTCTGAGTTTTTTTAAAGAATTTTCCGTCATTTCACAAACCCCTCTAACCTTTCAATTCTTTGATTGTTCCCTCGATTATTTCTTCCGGTACTCCGCCGTTGATAAAGGGCATTCCCAGCTTTTTTAGCAATACAAATTTTATGGTTTCACCCTCTTTCTTCTTATCAGCCTTTAGCCGTGATAATATTCCCTCTGTTTCGATAGATTCAGGTATGCGACAGGAAAGACCGAAGACCCTTGTCAGATTTTCTACCCTTTCCCTGTCATTGGAGGACAGGTATTTTAACTTTTCAGATATCCTGGCCGCGGCAATCATACCGATTGATACTCCATCTCCATGAGAGATGGAGTAATCTGATTCTGCCTCAATCGCATGGCCGATTGTATGGCCGAAGTTGAGAATACGGCGAAGTCCGGTTTCTTTCTCATCAATTTCGATAATGTTCTTTTTTATTCTGCACGATTTTCCTATGATTAACGAAAGTATGGCCATGTCCCTGTCCATGATTGCCTTCATCTCGCTCTCCAGCAAACTGAACAGTTCAGTGTCTTCAATTATTCCATATTTGATGATCTCCGCCATGCCGTTTTTGAATTCACGAGATGGCAGTGTATTCAAGAATGATAGATCAATGAATACCCCCTTTGGCTGGTGAAATGTTCCCAGGAGGTTTTTCCCCTCGGGCAGGTCTATCGCTGTCTTTCCACCTATACTGCTGTCCACCTGGGCCAGAAGTGTGGTAGGAATCTGATAGTATGGGATGCCTCTCATGTATATGGATGCAGCATACCCGACTATATCACCTACGACACCGCCACCCAGTGCGATCAGGGCCGATTTTCTGTCGACACCCATTTCTATCAGCTTTTTGGCGATATCGAGCACGGTATCGATATTTTTTGAGACCTCTCCGGCGGGAAATTCTATCATATCAACCTTGAGTCCCGTTTCCTTGAGTGTTGTCAGAAACCTTTCCCCGTGTAGAGTGGATACGTTGGAATCTGTAATAATGACATATCGAGAGGCACAATTATTTCTGGCAATGATCATCTCAATGCGATCAAATATGTCCTGGCCTATACAGATTTCATAGGAGGCTGATATTTTTTTATCAAGATTTACTTTTATTTTGTTCATTGTGTCACCTGTATATCTGTTCTCATTATTTTTGCGAGTGTCCTTACTTCCTCCATCAGTTGATAAAACTTTTCCGGTTTGAGCGATTGCATTCCATCCGAGAATGCTTTTTCAGGTTCTGGATGGACTTCAATCATGATTCCGTCTGCTCCCACGGCCACAGCCGCCCGTGACAGGGGAATAATGTATTTCCAGTGACCGGCCGCGTGAGAAGGATCGACAATAACAGGAAGGTGGGTCAATTCCTTCAGAACAGGTACCGCACTGATGTCCAGGGTGTTTCGTGTTGCTGTTTCAAATGTACGGATACCACGCTCGCAGAGTATGACATCATCATTTCCCGAAGAAATGATATACTCTGCTGACATGAGGAGTTCTTCGATAGTCGTCATCATTCCACGCTTCAGCATTACCGGTTTCCTGGCGCTTCCCACCTTTTTCAAGAGGGCAAAGTTTTGTACATTTCGTGCCCCGATCTGCAGAATGTCGGCATATTCTTCCACCAGATCTACATCGGCTGTGTTGAGCACCTCCGTAACAACGGGCATACCGGTCGCCTCACGGGCCTTTTTCAGAAGCTTCAAGCCTTCTTCTTCCATCCCCTGGAAACTGTACGGAGAGGTTCTCGGCTTGAATGCTCCTCCCCTGAGTATGTTACCACCACCTTTTTTGACGATATAGGCGCTTTCCATCAGTTGTTCTTCACTTTCGATTGAGCAGGGGCCGGCCATGACGACAAATTCAGGACCACCGATTTCAATATCTCCGATCCGGATGACAGTATTCCCTTCTTTCGCTTCACGGCATGCCAGTTTGTATGGTTTCAGGATTGGCATTATATTTTCAACTCCGGAGAGAGATTCACCTTGCTTTAAGTGTGCTTTGTCTCTGTCGTCTCCAACTACACCTATAATTGTTCTTTCAACCCCACGGGAGGGGTGTGACCTGTAACCCACCGACTCAACCCACATGATAACATTGTTTATTTGAGCTTCCGTTGCATTTCTTTTCATTACGATGATCATTTTTTGTCCTCCTGTTTTTCTTTCAAAACAAAAAGGCCATGGTGAAAATCGCCACCATGGCCTGGACCTGAAAAATAAAAGGCCATGGTGTAGAATCTTTCGATCTACCCATGACCTGGATGTCTTATTTAATTTGTTTTAGAACCTCCAGGGCGACGGGCAGACCAATGCAAAATGATAATAGCTAAACCAGCCATCAAAATATACACTCGCATTAATCTTCTGCCTATCCATCATAACCCGGAAAATCCAATCCTTTATTGAAAAAGAACTAAAACCACAACTTTCTACCTATGTCAAGAAAAAAAATTAAACTCCTTATTTTTTTGACATAACATTACAAATAGATTAAGAGAGCTCTTTAGAAGATTATAGTGTTCTCCCTTTTTGAAATGGGAGTTGGAGGAATTTCATAAAAAAAGATGGGAGTGACTTGATATGTATAGTGCCAGTGATTTAAAAAAAGGATTAAAGATTCAAATTGATGGTGAGCCTTACATTATTGTTGATTTTTCTTTCCTCAAGCCGGGCAAGGGACAGCCTATATATAAATGTAAACTCCGTAACATGATAAGCGGGACTCAGCTTGATCGAAGCTTTCGCTCGGCGGATACATTCCAGTCTGCCGACCTGGAGGAGAAAAGGATGCAGTACCTGTATTCCGAGGAGGACAAATACTGCTTTATGGATGTGGAAAATTATGAACAGGTTTTTCTGACCGCAGAGCAAGTGGGGGATGCCGGAAATTTCCTTATTGATAATCTGGAGGTGGAGGCCCTCTTTTTTGAAGAGAAACCGCTTGGAATTACCCTTCCCAATTTTGTTGATCTTACGGTCGTCAAGGCCGATCCGTGGGTTAAGGGTGATTCAGTATCTGGGAATACCAAACCTGTTGTCCTGGAAACCGATTACCGGATATTAGTACCTCCATTTATTGAGGAAGGAGAAAAAATCAGGGTTGATACGCGTTCAGGAGAGTATGTCACCCGTGTTAAAGAATAAGTTCTGCAGGCAATATTTTTCTTGATTGGCCAATCCCTTCCCTGTATATTTCAAAACCCGGGTTAAATTCCGATGAAGGCAATCAAGAAGTAAAAGGAGAGATATTATGAGAACTAAGTCACAGTCAGCACAATCGGTTGAACGTTTGGTCGAAGATCAGTTTCGTAAGTGGCAGGTCAGGAGTCAGGAAGAGAGCAAGAAAGAATCACTTTCCCCTGTGATAACAATTTCAAGGGAACCAGGCAGTAAGGGTCACCTGGTAGCTATGCAACTTTCCAAACAACTGGAACTTGATCTGTTTGACAGCAATATAATTCATGAAGTGGCAAAAAGCGCCAACATGAGTGAAAGAGTGGTCGGGACTCTGGATGAAAAAGGACGTTCCCTTCTGGATGAGCTTGTACAAGCTCTGGAAGGAGAACGACACCTGTGGGATCATGAATATCTGAATCATCTTACGAGGATTATAGGTACTATAGGAAGACATGGCCGCGCCGTGATATTGGGCAGAGGGGCGAATTTCGTCCTGCCATCTGATAAAACCCTTAAGGTTAGGATTATTGCTCCACAGGAGATGAGGATTAAGAATATAGCGCGTGAGTTAGGTGTCTCTGAAAAAGAGGCGGAACGACGCGTAATAAATGTGAAGTCTGACAGGGAGGCCTTCGTGAGAAAGTACTTCCATGTCGACTGCTCAGATCCCATACATTACGATCTTGTGCTAAATACCGCAAATTTGAGTGTCGATGCCGCTGTGGAGATTATAAAAACAATGTTGCAATTTAAACTGTCTGCACAGTAGCCTCGAACATGACATATCCATAAGTGGTAAAATCTGTTATTGATGAAAAAGTTGAAAGATTGAAAGGATAACGAGGGCATGGAAGGGAAATACGATGTGGTTGTTGGCATCCCATCTTACAACGAATCCAAGACCATCGGCCATGTCGTCAAGGTAGCCGGAAGGGGTCTTTCAAAATACTTTCCTGATGCAAAAAGCATCATTGTCAACTGTGACAATAATAGCCCCGACGATACCAGGGGGGCGTTTCTCTCTGCTAAGACCACTGTTCCCAAGAAATACATCACCACAGCCGAGGGGGTTAAGGGGAAAGGGAACAATTTCTGGAATCTCTTCAATTTTTGTAAAGAGGTGGATGCCAGGATTATAATCGTTGTTGATGCAGACCTTCGTTCAATCAAGCCGGAATGGATAAAGTATCTTGGGTATTCCATCAGGGACGGACACGATTTTGCCACTCCTCTCTATTCGAGACACCAGTTCGATGGAACTATTACGAACCATATCTGTTATCCCCTCGTCCTTTCCCTGACCGGCCTCAATATACGACAGCCGATAGGGGGGGAGTTTGCCTTTTCACCGAAGCTCTGTTCCTACTGGCTGGAGCAGCCGTGGAACGAGATGATACGTCAATACGGTATCGACATCTTCATGACTCTCAACGCTCTATTCGGTGGTTTCAAGGTCTGCCAGGTTGGGCTGGGGGCCAAGATCCACAACGCCAGTGCCCCTAAGCTTGGTCAGATGTTTGAAGAGGTAGTCTATACCCTCTGCTCAATTACAGTTACAAATCGGTCAAAATGGCTGGAGGCCTGGCTGCAGCCGAGCCAGGAGACTCTGTGGCAGACCGAGGTCCGTCAGGTTGAGTGCTATGGTTTGCAAAAGATACATGAACCACAGTTGCTTGAGATAGACGTCTTGAAGCTTAAGAGAGATTGTCGGGCTGAGTATGAGCGATATCATGACCTCGTTAAATGGTACCTGAGCCCTTACGGTTACCAAAAGCTCAATAATATGTTCTTGATGGATAATTACGAGGTAGACATTATGTTCTGGTCTCAGATCGTTTATTCTCTTTTTTACCTGTTCGATAGAGGTACGGAGGCGTCAAGAAAAGAGATCATCAATGTACTCAAGCCCCTTTATTTTGCTCGAAGCCTCACATTCAACTATCAGACCTGGCGCTATAGCATCGCTTATGCCGAAGAAGAGATAAAGAGTGATGCGATGGCCTTTCTGTCACAGAAGCCCTATCTGCTCGGTCTCTACCTGGGAGAGCAGAAAGAAGTTATTTGGGAGACTTAGTAAAATTAGAAACAACGATGAACACTCTCTGGATACTGGAATCAATAGAAAACGAGAAGTTTCCTTATCTCCTTACCATAAAACAGGACGAGACAACATTGCTCAGTCTGCGTGTCCAGGAACGATGGCCCGGGCAGAAGGGACATGTATTCTGTATACGAGAAGAGGATGATGCCGACAGATGGATTATTGAAGAAGTTGAGCGGGTGCCTGTCGTTTCACTGAGACGATACGGAAAGCGCCTCGCCGTTGTCCTCGACAGACCTAAGAACAAACGATGCGATTTTCTCTTCCTCACTAAAAAATACAAATCCAGGGAGGGCGAATACGAACAGATATTCTGGCGTACCGAGCGGGGTCTGAAAGAACGAAAACCAAGGGTCAAGCTCTCGACTTATACGAAGAGCGAACTCACAATCGCAATCGATTCCGCTGAACGATATCCCTGGCGATTCCCCACCAGCACTGTTGAAAGAGAGCCGCTTCCTGTTGGCGATTATGCATTGAAGGAAAATAACAGGATCGTGGCATTGGTGGAGCGAAAAACCCTTGATAATCTCTTAGCCGAATTCGGCAGGATGTCTATCTTCCACCAGCAGCTAAGCGAACTTGAGTCGTACCGTCATGCCGCCCTGGTAATAGAAGCAAATTACTCCGATTTTCTTAATCCCGGCAAGATGAAATTTTACCCTCCAGCTTTTACGGGAAAAGCAATCGCTGAGTTGCATTCCTTTCACCCAAATTTATCAATTATATTTGCCGGAAACCGTAAACTTGGACAAGAATGGACACACCAATTCTTTTCCGCAATCACAGCCCATGAGGAAGATACCCCACATTATAAGATTTCGGAAGTTGTGGCTCAATACGGCACACCTCCCGAGATAAGCGGTGGTAGTTACTATGAAATAAGAGAATATATTGAAAATGAATTTCCCCATGAATTTACCATAGCAATGCTACGAGAATCATTCCCCGACATCCCTGAAGCTACCTTCCGGAGAGTACTGCGAGACCTTAAAAAAGAAGGCACCATACAACCCCACGGAAGGGGCAAAAAGAGCTACTGGACAAAGACACAGTAGTGTTTATAAAAATGTCCTTAAATGACAGAAAGGATTATTTTTCTATAAATATTATTGCATAGAAATGTAATTTTGTGATATTCTTCCGAAAATGTGAAGATAATATATTCTTAACCCTTGTTTAAGAGGGAAACATGAAAGAATTGCAATACAACCCCGCCTCTCACGAAGAAAGGCGGGGTTTTGTTTTTTAGCAGGTCGCGCCTATGCAGGTTGTCATCAATACGCCGGGTACCTTCATTACGCAAAAAGATGAATGCTTTCGACTGAAACAGAAAGAGAAAGTATTCGACATCTCCCCTTTGAAAGTAGAAAGTGTTGTCATCTCCAATCAGGCCATGATTTCCACACAAGCCGTGGCCCTCGCCCTGGAACATAATATTGATATAATTTTCATGGATGCTTATGGCGATCCTGTAGGACGTGTCTGGTTTTCCAAGATGGGGAGCACTGCCCTGATTCGCAGAAGACAGCTTGAGGCGATGGATAGTCCGCTGGGGTTAGAACTTGTCATTGATATGGTGACCCAAAAACTGGACAATCAGGCTCATTTTCTGAAGAAATTGATGCACGCACGTCCTGGCAAGGAAGATCATTTTACAACATCGATACAGACCATTGAACAGGCCAAAACTAAACTTTCCCCTGACAATACGGATTTGGGAATCGTTCGCGGCCGAATTATGGGACTCGAAGGAACTGCAGGAAGGAGTTACTTTCAATGTATGTCCGCTTTACTTCCTGAAAAGTATCAGTTCAAAGGACGCTCCCGCATGCCGGCAAAAGATCCCTTCAATGCCTGTCTCAACTACTGTTATGGCATACTCTATTCTCTTGTCGAGAAGGCATGTATCCTATCTGGTCTTGATCCTTATGTCGGTTTCTTACATACGGACAATTATAATAAGAAATCCCTGGTTTTTGATCTTATCGAACCGTTTCGAATTTATGGTGAGCAAACAGCGGCCTATCTCTTTACAGGTAAAAAAATGAAAGACGATTTTTTTGACTTCAGTGATCAAGCGGTATCGCTGAATCAGAGAGGTAAGCCTGTTGTAGTTGAGGCGATGAACAGGCATCTTGATGAATCGATACGGTACCGCCGCAGGAACGTAAAACGGCGATACATCATCCAACACGAAGCCCACCGCATGGCCAATATCCTGCTTGCGGAAGCCGGCGCAAAAAGACCCGACTGGCTGGAGATAAAGGAATTCTGAAATACACGAACCCAAATTTCCAGTACCTGTGTCGTCCCTCCACCGGTGGGAGGGATTGAGGGAGGGGGATAAAGGGGGATTTACCATGTCTGTCCTCATTTGGATTATATACGATATTTCGGACGATAAAGCTCGCAACAGGGTCGCCAAGGAATGTAAGAAATACGGCTTAATCAGAGTCCAGAAGAGCGTGTTTCTTGGCAAACTCAAGACAAACCGCTTTGATGAACTGGCGGAAAAGTGCCTTGACCTTATCGATGACGAGGTAGACAGCTTATATCTATTCCCATTCTGTCAGGAGGATTTCAGACAGATCAAGGTCATGGGGCAGGGGTTTGATAAAAAGCTGGTAAATGATGAGGTGCTGGCACAATTTTTTTAATTCAGCCCGGATTTATATAAAGCAATCTTGAATAAAAGTAAGATGCATTATATAATGTAGGAAAATACAGAAAAGGGAGGATAATATGCCCATTGCAGTACTAACATCAAAAGGACAGATAACGGTGCCAAAAGAGGTGAGAAAGGCATTAAACCTGAAACCATCCGAAAAGGTCATTGTGGTTGTTGAGGGTGATCAGGCGGTCATAAAGCCTCTGAAGGGCAATATTCTTGATATCGGAGGCTCGGTAAAGATACCGGATAATGAAAAACCTGTAGATTTTCGCAAAATCAGAGAAGAAGTCAGAAAAAAAGTCGCTGAAAAAACAGCTACGGGTAGGTAGGCTATGAAGAAAAGATTTATTGATACAAATATATTCCTCAGGTATTTGACCGGTGACGATCCTTCAAAGTACGATAAATGTAGAGAAATATTTAAAAAAGCGATTGAAGGCAAAATAGCGCTTGTAACATCCGGGATGGTAATTGCCGAGCTGATATGGACACTTTTGTCTTACTACAAGATTGCAAAAGCCGATATTGTTGAAAAAGTCACTATCATAGTCAGTACTGAGAACTTATTCATTCCCGATAAAAATATCATTGCCGATGCCCTTGTCCTCTACAGTAGAAAGAATATTGACTACATTGACGCCTATAATGCGGTCTTTATGAAATATCATGCTCTCGATGAAATCTATTCATATGATAGAGATTTCGATGCGATTGAAGGTATCAAAAGGACGGAGCCGCAGCGAGGTTAGGGAGAGCTGATGGTGTTAAGAAGTTCTGCCTTATAGGGAACACCTGAAACTTATCGATGAACAGGTAGAGTTATTAAAAAACATACTTTTTCATATATGACAGCCAAAACAATTTTATCTTCCAACGAAAAGAAGAGAGCCTTTGGCTCAACTTTATGGACCTGACCGGCAATTTTAAGATAGATTTGGATGAAAGCCGGGAAATACTTAAGGATGTGAACGAGGTAGAGAGGAGAAGGATGCTCGCATGGCCTTGACACTACCAGTGAAAAGTGTGAATAAGATAGAGATGGAAAGGCGCTGACATGAGAGATAAAAAACTGATGAACAATGAAATTTTGGCAAATTTTTTTTAAAGGTCAAAGCAATGAAAAAAGCAATACTGCTTTTAAAAGATATTCGCCTGAGGCCCTCGCAGATTCATAAATTTCGGGGATTTATCGGGAATCTTTTCAGAGATTACGACCTTATTCATAATCATGATGTGACAACAGGTAAACCAAAATACAGGTATCCATTAATACAGTTCAAGCTAATAAATGATACGCCTGCTGTTGTTGCTGTTACAGACCGGGCGGTAGATATCTTTTCTGAAATCTTTTTGAAGATGGATAAAATTATTATTGATGGAATAACAATTCCTGTCTTTGAGAAAGATCTCCAGATTGAAGAAGTTGAATTCACTTATTCCTCAGAAACATTCATGTACGAATTCCTTACACCGTGGATTGGATTAAACCAGAAGAATTATCAAAAATATATTAACGCAAAAACAAATGCAGAAAAAAACGAAATCCTGGAAAGAACATTGATCGGTAATATTCTATCCATGTCAAAGTATCTCGATTATTGGCTTGGACAAAATCAAAAACTTCATGCTAATCTTCAGGTTAGAAAAAAAACTGTCAATCTCAAAGCAAAACCAATGATAGGGTTCATAGGTATTTTCAAAACAAATTTTATCATACCGGATTATCTGGGAGTTGGTAAATCAGTTTCAAGGGGCTTCGGAACCGTCAGGAGAATTTTAATGTAGAAATTAAATCGGAGGAAATATGAGTTTCGCATATAAGTTATGGAAAATTGGGCGCACATTGACGGAGGACGAAGTTATGGAATCAGTGTGTGACAAAGCTGAAATGGTTGAAGGTGAAGAACCTCAATTCGTTAATATTGATTTTCAAGTTTTAAACGATGAAGTTAAAGGCATTTCTTGTACCAAAGAATCTATTAGCAGGGAAAGAATGTTTTTTACAAAAAAAATTGGTGGAACAAGCAATTCATATTATCTCTATCCAAATCTAAATATACGGTCAGGATTACCGAAAGAAAAAATTCAGCTTCTTGTTAATACTTTGATCAATAGCGTAGCGCAATTTGCGGACAAAAAAAATTGTGCAGTAACAAATCTGATCCTTGCGAAGATATCGAATATTAACGATTACATTAAAAAGATATATCTTGAATATCTTGAACAGAATTTGGTGGAACTTAAAGAGAAGGAGAAGGTTGAAGAGGATGAAAAGGAAATGTAACTACTCAGGTACCCCTTACCCTTAAGCGGGCGAAAGTAACTGCATAATACATGAATTTGTAAA
>JAYEGA010000027.1:0-4129 GCA_034658835.1 Thermodesulfobacteriota bacterium | reverse complement strand
AGAGTAATCAATTTAAAACAATTCATTATAGGTATCTCTGTTTTCTTGTTCGGGTCTTTGGAGTATCTTTTAACCAGACCGGTCGACTCAACCTGTATGGAGAAGATTGTCGGCTGGTTCAGGGGAGGTTCTTCCGGCATAAGTATCTACGGCGATATGGGTGGATTTATACCGGAGTTTGCGCATCCATTGTCATTTGCCTTGATAACGATGGCTCTGTTCCCCGGATCGAGCAGAAAAACAAGAGGTTTTATCTGTTTTTTTTGGCTCTGCATAGAACTCTTCTTCGAGATGGGTCAGAAATTCGGCAGCGAAATTGTCCTTTATATGCCGTCGTTTTTTGACCGGATATGGTTGTTGGATAATCTCAGACCTTATTTCATGAATGGGACGTACGATTCCCTCGATGTTTTCGCTATCTTTCTTGGTATCGGAGCGGCTTATCTTGTGGGTGAATTAACGGCAACGGTACGGGATAGAATTGGTGTATACCATCATGCATGGGAGGTATGATTCACCCGGCCTGATCGTTACTGTAATCGATGTACCGATCAAGTGTTTCGACGGTGCTCAGGAACGGATTGAAAATTAATGTGAAGTACCTGTCTTTCATGGCGAGGTGTAATACGGCAGGCTGAACATAGCCTTTTTTGAAAAACGTGACCGTTGCCTCTCCGTCTGTGATTTTATCTTTTCCGTAGCAGTAAATGTCCTGGATTGTTACTTCCTCTGGAAGACGGTAGGATTTGTCCTTCATTTCTTTCCTGGCTTCCGGTGTCATCTCGGCCCTGTATGTCCAGATCATGTGATTATCGAGATCCAGGTGGAGTACATAATTTGCCTGGTTGCGCACCGCATCGCTTCGCAGCTCTCTTGCCGTATTGGTCAAATAATTTACTGTTGATTTCAGCCCGTCGGTGAGCATGGCGTCACGCACCCGGGGAACGGTAATAAGAAGCATCAGGCCTATTAGAAACACGACAACGGTCAGCTCAATTAATGTGAAACCATTGTCATTCAATTTCCCAGCTATTAATATCTTTGTTTTTCTTTTCTCCACCCTGCTCTCCATCTGCGGCGTAAGAAATAATATCATAATCCCCGCTCATTCCGGGAGAAAGATAGACATAATCATTGCCCCAGGGATCTTTGGGCACCTTTCCCTTTTCCAGATATCCTCCCTCTCTCCATTTGCGGGGGAGGTTCCCCACTGTCGGGGCTTCAACCAGCGCCTGCAGGCCCTGTTCGGTGGATGGGTAGCTTCCACTATCCAGTTTGTAAAGCTTCAGGGCCGTTTCCAGACTTTCAATTTGCATCCGGGCTTTTGCCTGTCTTGCCTCTTCAGGACGACTCATTATTCTTGGAACAATCAGTCCCGCAAGAATACCCAGAATAACAATCACCACCATAAGTTCAATCAGGGTGAAACCACGGTTATCAAGATTTCTTTTCATGTTTGTCTCCTGTTTAATTAAGAATTCAAAACTCAAAATTCAAAATTAATCTGTTACCTTATTAGTTGATTCATCTCAAAAATCGGCAGCAATATTGAAATAACAATAAAGCCGACAAACAAGCCCATTACAAGAATCATAACAGGTTCCAGCATGGATGTCATGGCCATTACATTGGATTCCACTTCATTTTCATAGCTGTCTGCGACCTTGTAAAGCATGGCCTCCAGTGTTCCGCTCTGTTCGCCGACTGAAATCATCTGGATCGTCATCGGGGGGAAAAGGCTGCTTTTTGAAAGGGTTCCCGACAGACTCTGTCCCTCTTCAACCTCTTTGCCTGCTTCCTGAATTACATCTGCAATTAATCGATTATTGACAACATTTTTTACTATAGAGAGGGCAGTCAGAAGAGGGGCACCGCTTTGCAATAGTGTGCCGAGGGTGCGACTGAAGCGTGCCACGGCCATTTTGTGAAGCAAGGGACCGGAAAGTGGCATTTTAAGCTTGATCCTGTCCCAGATGTATTGCCCTCTCAGTGTCTTTGTAAAGGCATATTTGAGTCCGAAGAAAACGACGATGATGAAAAGGACGATAATCAGCCAGAAAGATTTGAGAAAATTGCTTATGGATATCAGGAAAACTGTTATGCCGGGCAGAGTCTGGTGCATTTCATTAAAGATACCGGTAATTTTCGGGACAATAAACGTTGTCAGGAAAAAAAGAACGGCACTTCCGATGAGAAACATGAAAATTGGATAGGCAAGAGCGGCGTTTATTTTTCCTTTCAGTACCTGCTGGCGTTCATTGAAATCTGCCAGTCTTTCAAGAACGATATCGAGTGTCCCCGAGGCTTCACCGGCCCGTACCATATTTACATAAAAGGGTGGAAATATCTTTGGATAACAGGAAATACTCTGGGCCAGGCTGTTTCCTTCATTTACCTGTTCCTTGATCTGGGCCAGCGTTTTTTTCAGTTGAGAATTTGCCGTCTGAGAAATCAGGGCGGTAAGTGAAGAAATCAGGGGGAGTCCTCCGCTGAGGAGAGTCGCCAGCTGTCTCGTCATGGCAGAAGTTTCACGAAGGCTGACTCTTTTAAATAAAGTGAATACTGATTTTTTGGTCGAGGCATCTTCTTTTTCTTTTGCCGATGTTTCCTTGAGTTCAATGGGGAAAATATCCGTTTCCCTTAATTTCTGTCTGGCTGCAAGGATACTGTCGGCATTAATTATGCCTTTCAGCTTGTTTCCCTTAACGTTAAGGGCTCTGTATTCATAAACGGGCATGATCTCAAAAAAGGAGGTGTTCTTGTTGAGTGAAGGTTAAGTTCCTTAACTATAACAGAGTTAATAACGTTTTTTCTAACATATTGAGTAGTCTATTTCAATATGAGATAATTCTTTATTATTTCTTTGCACTTGACTTGCAACCATCTATTTATCTATACTTTTCCTCATCTCAATAAGGTTTTTATGGCAAATGAAGTCTGTAGTTTTCTTTGATTCTATAAATATATCGGTGCCCAGAAGGGAAATATTTAGACGCCTGGGATATCGTAAAGGCACAACCCGGATAGGGAAGGGCCAGAAAGAAGTAATTGAAGGCTATATTGAATATGCCCTTTCCCTCATTCATTTGAGAGGAGCTGGCAGGAGGATTTCCATAAAGGAGAAAAGTTTCTCAAATATTGTGCTTTCAAATGATGTTGTCTTTGAGAGTGAGAATCTTTCGAAGATGATCGGAGATTGTGAAGAAATTATTCTTATGGGCGCGACAGCGGGGGATGATGTCATCGAGTCGATCAGGGAAGATACGGAGGCAAATCAATTAACTCGTGGTGTCGTTCTCGATGCGGTAGCCAGTGAAATGGTTGATGCGTCACTTGACTGGATTGTCGATTATTTTAATCGTGAGCTTCGAAGAGAAAATAAACGACTGACAAAAAGTCGTTTTTCCGCCGGTTATGGTGATTTTATCCTTGAGAATCAGAAGAAGATCTATGATATCCTTGAGTTTGAGCATATTGGAGTTAAAATCAATAAAAACTATATCCTGATGCCGGAAAAATCAGTGACGGCAGTAGCGGGGATTCAAAGTCAATATTCGGGTGCGAAAAGGGAGTCGGAAAGTGAATAAAAAAATCAGTATTAAGAATCTTTTAAAAAGAAGAATCCTTGTTCTTGATGGTGCAACTGGAACAGAACTCCAAAAGAGGGGTATGCCGTCAGGAGTGTGCCCGGAGAGCTGGTGCCTTGAAAATTCCCATGTCATCGGGGGGATTCATTCTGACTATCGAAAATCCGGCGCTGATGTGGTCTATACATGTACTTTCGGTGCAAACCGTATCAAGCTCGGCCAATATGGTGTTTCCGATGTTGTGAAAATGAACAGGGAGCTTGCCATTATAGCAAGAGATGCCATAGGAAAGCGGGGTTTAGTGGCCGGAGATATCGGTCCCATGGGTCAGTTTGTTAAACCATTTGGAGATCTGGATTTCGAGGAAGCTGTAGACATTTTCAAGGAACAGGTAAGGGGCCTCATTGAAGGAGGAGTCGATCTTTTTATTATAGAAACGATGATGGATATCCAAGAGGCCCGGGCGGCTCTGATTGCAGTAAAAGAGATTACCGATATGTTTACAATGGTAACGATGACATATGAAAAGGATGGCCTTACAC
>JAYEGA010000026.1:10056-21411 GCA_034658835.1 Thermodesulfobacteriota bacterium | reverse complement strand
TCCTTGTCTCCCAACCATCAAGTAGAAGAGGGTTTAGCTCAATTGAGCCAAACCCTTTTTTGTTTTCAGTTGTTCACGATTTTCGCCCATGAATCTCGCAATGTTACGGTTCGGTTGAATACCAGGGCTTTATCGGAAGAATCAGCGGTATCCACACAAAAATAGCCAAGCCTCTCAAACTGGAACCGGCTTCCAGGTACAACATCAGCCAAGCCTGGTTCCAACCGGCACGACCTGAGAATTTCCAACGATTCGGGATTCAGATACTCCGTAAAATCAGCATCTTCCTCCAGAGGATTGGCAATGCGAAAAAGACGGTCGTAAAGGCGCACTTCAGCCTGGAGGGAATGGGCCGCCGATACCCAGTGGATGGTTGCTTTGACCTTCCGGCCATCGGGGGCAAACCCGCTTCGCGTTTCCGGGTCATAGGTGCAGTGCACTTCGACCACTTCTCCTGTATCCGGATCCTTAACGACGCTCACGCACTTTATAAAATACCCATAGCGGAGACGCACCTCCCTGCCAACAGCCAGCCTGTAAAACTTCTTGGGTGGATCCTTCATGAAATCTTCTTGCTCTATATACAGTATCCGGGAGAAAGGCACTTTCCGGGATCCCATTTCGGAATTCTTGGGATGATAAGGGCAATCGAACTCCTCCACCCGGCCTTCCGGGTAGTTATCAATAACCACACGGAGGGGACGAAGCACAGCCATAACGCGCGGTGCCATTTCATTAAGATCCTCCCGAACACAGTTCTCAAGTAAAGCCATATCGATAAGACTGTCATTCCTGGCTACTCCGATACGTTCACAAAAATCTCGTATCGCTTCGGGGGTAAAACCCCGTCTCCGCATACCCGCCAGGGTAGGCATCCGCGGATCATCCCATCCGCTGACAACCACTTTCTCCACTAATTCGATAAGCAAACGTTTACTTATAACAGTAAAGCTGATGTTGAGACGGGCGAACTCGATCTGCTGTGGATGATATTTCACTTTCAATTCGTCCAGAAACCAGTCATAAAGAGGCCGATTGTTTTCAAACTCCAGGGTACAAATCGAATGGGTGATCCCCTCGATAGAGTCCGAGAGACAATGAGCAAAGTCGTACATCGGATAGATGCACCACTTATCGCCGGTTCGATAGTGATTCTCTTTTTTAATCCGGTAAATGACCGGATCTCGCATGATGACATTGGAAGACGTCATGTCAATTTTGGCCCGAAGTACATGGGCTCCTTCCTCAAACTCTCCGGCCCGCATGCGTTCGAATAAATCCAGGTTTTCTTCCACTGATCTGTCACGATAGGGGCTTTCTTTGCCCTGTTCGGTGAAGGCACCCCGGTACTCTCGAATCTCTTCCATGCTCAAGCTGCAAACGTAGGCATTGCCCTCCTTGATCAACTGCAAGGCATACCGGTACAGTTTTTCATAGTAATCAGAGGCATAATATAAACGATCATCCCAGTCAAAACCCAGCCATTTCACGTCTCGAATAATTGAATCCACATATTCCATGCTCTCCCCGGTTGGATCCGTGTCATCCAGACGCAAATTACAGGTAGCTCCATATTGGTCGGCAATGCCAAAATTAAGGCAGACGGACTTGGCATGTCCGATATGGAGGTATCCATTCGGTTCGGGCGGAAATCGGGTGACCACACGCCCTTGATGCTTGCCGGTTTTGAAGTCGTCCTCGATAATATCCCTGATGAAATCAGACGGGAGAGATGAATTGGGTTGGTCCATAGATATAATTTCCTTTCCCCTACTCTAAGTCTATCCAAAAGGTTCACTACGAACTGTTACCACATTTTAAATCAGAGTTCTGCCATTTTTTATTCTTTAGTACAAAACTGCCTCCGGTGTGCCGGGGGACGATGGTTCGTGGTAAATATCGTTAATTCTCGTGGAGTTCGGATACTGGCAAGAACACCTTAATCGGCTATTTTTTATCAGGGAAATGACTGGGCATAATGGAGAGGGTAATAACCGGTGCGTAGATAGATTTGGGGAAACTCTTTTTTAAGGTCAGTTTTACCGTAAAGAATTCTCAATATCATAAGAATATGCGCATCTCCAGACCATATAGTTTTTGGTTTATTGTCATGTGCGGCCTTTAAACAACAATTTGCCACAAGGCCGAAATCAGTATCTGAAGGGTATTCTGAATTGATATTATTGGAAAGATCTTTACAAGATGTTACAATTACTTCGTATAAAGGGTTTTCACTAAAGTCAAAGACCCGTCCGCGAACTTTCAGGGTTTCCATCAACATATCGATATTTTCAATATAAATCTTCTGGCGTTTCCAAATCTCTTCAATCCATTCCATTCCATGACGTGACCGTCCATGGTAAGAAGCAAGGAAGTTCTCTATTCCTTTCTTTTGCTCTGCATAGATTTCTCTGGATATTGTCACATCAAGTGTAAAGACAATTTCCTCCAACACGCTGAGAAATCGGTTTAATTCTCGAAACAGCACCGGAAGATATTCTCTATATTCCCTGTTGTCAGTTCGTTTGATAAATCCTGTGTAGGTGAAGATTTGGTTTATTTGCGCGGATCTCACGTACCCCGGATGTCGTGCAATCCCATGTTTAAAAACTTGAGACTTGCGAGGATCGTCAATTCTTGGTACAGGGAGTTCGCGTGGTATATACGCAGAAAACATGTTGGAATCGACTATATTTTCAAACCTGTTCTGTTGTAATGCAGATTTTAGCGAGTAAGGATATTTTTCTATTTCCTGCACTGATCCGACCCCTTTTCCGAGACCACATTGTGTTTGGTCTCTCCGATCAAAAATTGAAGCTCCGAAAACTTGCTGCAGGGAATGCGAGTACTGTGTATTTTCAACTTGTTTAAAATGTTATGTTTTAGTATATCAGAAAATCTCTTGAGTTTGTCAATTTTTCAGGAATTTGAGAGAACTTACAGCAGAATAATAGAGAAAAAGTAAGAACTGGTAGAATCTTCAGGATACATTACATAGAAAAAATTTACGAAGAAATTGGAGCAGGGGATGAATAAAAGACAGCAAATAGAAGAAACGTATAAAGTTAACTCAGCCGGTATCATTGAGTCTCCTGGAAAGTACGAAGGCGAAAAGATTTATGTGCCGTATTTCTACGAGGCTTGGCTTGACCGAAAGGCTGACTTTCAGGAAGCCGGCACGTTGGGCTTTATTGTAAACCATGAGGATGTCGAGCTGTTCCCCGAATTTCTGAAAGAAGGCGAGATTGTAAGGATTTATCACGCTACCAGCGCAAACGCAGTATATGAAGCAACATGATAAAAACAAGAAAGGGCATACCACTCCCTGTAATAGCTTACTGCCATGTGTCCCAATGTTCCATGAGGATTTACGTATAATCAGCCAGCGGAAATCTCTATAACAGAGTTAGCTACCTTTGCTTTCCCGTGTCTAACAGCGATGAGGACATCCTGCAGTTCTTCAAAGGGAAAAACTCCCCTTTCCGGTATTATCTGCAGTCTGTCAGCAATTTCAAGAAATTCATCAGCCTCAGATTTTTTCACGTTATAGAGGGTTTCTATGGTACGCCCCCACAGATTTTCGCTATAATTTTCAATAACAATAGGGGATGAGCTTACAGGCGCAAGAACCACTTTCCCCCCATTCTCCACCTGAGAAAGGGCAGGTTCGACCAGGTTGCCTGCGGGAGGAAAGACAATTGCCGAATCGAGTTTGCAGGGCATCTGTTCCTTTGATGTGTCCGCGGCCCAGTCTGCCCCCGCGTTTATAGCATCTTCCATGTTTTTCGGGGATCTGGTACCTACATATACCTCTATGCCCATCGATTTTGCTACCTTAAGGACACAAAAAGCTGTCGGGCCGAACCCATAAAGACCCAGTCTGCTGCCCTTCTGAGCATCTGTAAGTTTGAATGCCGCATATCCAGCTATACCAGGACACAGAAGAGGTGCAATGTCGGCGGGTTCTAACCCGGAATCACTTAAGAGTAGGGCAGTATCTTCTGAAATCGTTATGTATTCTGCGTATCCGCCGTCTTCATCCCATCCTGTAGATTTGATTTCAGGACAGTAGTTTTCCCTATCGGACAGGCAGTACTTACATTTTCCACAGGTACCATTTAGCCAGCTTACGCCTGCTTTGTCGCCGACTTTGAAATTTGTTACATCTTTGCCTACTTCGTCAACAATACCCACAATTTCATGACCTAAAATCAAAGGTGATTTTCTTAAGGAGAGGTCTCCTTCTGCGATATGGATGTCCGTTCTGCATACACCACAAACAAGGATTTTTATTCTTATTTCACCATCTTTTGCGTGAGGTGTAGGAACTTCCGCTAATCTTAATGGTTTTTCCTCAATCTTTGCCTGTTTTTCAAGAATCCATGCCTTCATTTCTTTCCTCCTATTATATAACGCGAGCACCTTCGTAAGCATCCCTTAAAGTTTCATCAAGACCTTCCCGGTCAATCTTAACGGCAAGCGGCAGATAATCAAGTATATCCTGGGCTGTTATTCCATCTTCACCCAAATCTTCTGCTGCAAGATCGCCGGAAAAACCGTGTATGAACACACCTTTTCTTACCGCATCCTCGATGGACAAACCAAGACCAAACATGGCGGCAATGGTTCCCGTGAGAACATCCCCCGATCCTGCCGAAGCCATCCCGGGATTGCCACTCATATTGATATAAACCTTCTCATCGGGATAACCTGTCAGTGAGTGGGCTCCCTTCAAGACAATTATTGAATTCAACTCCTTTGAGGTACTCTGCAGGATGTCTATTTTATTTTTATTAATTTCGCTTACACTCATTTTTGTAATTCTTGACATTTCACCCAGGTGAGGAGTCAATATGGTAGGCCATTTTCTCTCTTTTATTATATCCAGATCTTTAGAAATGGCGGTAATCCCATCACCATCTATAAGAAGCGGCCTTTCGATTTTCTTTGTCAGTTCTCTTGTCAGTTGTTGTGTCTCTTCATTTAATGACAAACCAGGACCTATTACCACCATATCCATTTTTTCAGAAAGCTCGAGTAATGCATCTCTGTTTTTTAGAGAGATACTCCCTGTGTCCGTTTCTTTCTGGGGGATGAAAACAATCTCACTCCCCTTGGTTGCAATAAATGGTGTCACTGAAATGGGTGCAGCGAGGCGTGAATACCCTCCACCCGCCTTCAGGAACGACAGGGCGGAAAAATAGGGTGCCCCGAAGTAGCTTGAAGCACCTGCAATAAAGAGAACCTCTCCTAAATCTCCCTTATGGGCATTTTGGTCTTTCGGGGGAAGTTCAATATAATCGTTGATCTCAACTTTTATTGAATCTTTATTATAGAGGGACGGGGGGAAAGATATGTGTGAAACATACAGCTCTCCACAATGTTCACATCCCGGAAAAAGCATGTTTCCTATCTTGGGGAGACCGAAAGTGATGGTATAGTCTGCCTTAACCGCAGCGCCCATAATCTCACCTGTATCACCATTGACACCGGAGGGTATATCGATACTGAAAACCTTTTTTCCGCTGTCATTGATCAACTGTATGACCTCTCTATAAAGACCTTCGACATTTCTCGTTAAACCTGTTCCAAAAATTGCATCGACTATCGCATCGCAATGCAGGACATCATTCTTTATCGATTCAACAGATTCAATATGCCGAACTTCTATTGGGAGCTTAGATATAATTTCAAAATTCTTTTTCGCCGCACCTTTAAATTTTTCCACATTACCCAGAATGAAGATCTTTACATTTCCCCCATTTGAGTGGATTTTCCTTGCGACAACGAATCCGTCTCCCCCGTTGTTACCGATACTGCAGATAACCACAAATTTTTTATCCCTTACGCCAAACTCATTCAGTATGACAAAATACGAGGTCTCCCCCGCGTTTTCCATTAAAATTTCTTGTGGTATATCGAGTTTCTCTATGGCATATCGATCCAGAGACCTCATTTCCGTCACTCTACTTACTTTCATCTTTCACTCCTGTTGTGCTGTCATTTTTCTGCTTCACTGAATCTTTCCTTGTCACTTCTCATATCAAAATTGTTAATTATATCAAAGTGAAATTGTCTTCCCGACCCCTCCATCGATACATTTTTCCGGATATAATGACGTTATCTCCTTTATGTGTTGTGTGCAATGTGTGGGACAAACCAAATCCAAATCTCCGAGCAGCTCAAAATCATTAAATCCGTGCAGTCCACCGATAAGCGCGTAAACTTTCCCGAATTGTGAAGCTGATTCAAGTATGGTCCCCACACCGGGATGAGAACATCCCACTATCACAACAACTCCATTTTCTGTTTTGATTGCCATCGATTGTTCTACACGTTTGAGCTCACCGGTGGAGAAGATGTTTTCATGGATTTGAATCGGATTACTTACACTGATTACCTCTTTAGCGCCGGGGGGTGGGGGACAGGATGCAGGAACATAGACCTTAACATCTTTATTCACCTCAAGAAATTCGGGAAGTCCACCAAGGTGATCCCAGTGATTATGAGATATGAAAACTTCCTGAATCGCAGCAGGATCTATGGAGAGTTCATTCATGTTTGACAACAGAATAGAGCCGTTTGCCCCGGCGTCGAAAAGAATCGGCGGGACATTCTCTGCCTCTATCAGACAGGCAAATCCCCAATCCGCCCGCAGGCCTTCCTTGAAAACATAGTTGTCATAAATAAGTGTAATCTTCACTTTTCAATCTCCTTTTCTTGTCATCTTATACATCATGATTGCTGCCGCATGAGGCAGGCTGAGCGATTCCGCACCACCGGTACCGGGAATACACCACTTCTCAGCAGTTAAACTCATCAATTCTTCCGGTAAACCATGACTTTCACTACCGAGCAGAAGCGCTGTCTTTCGTGCATGGCTGTGGGGTACAGTCCCGTTTTGTGCAACACTGCCCACTAAAAAATAATGTTTCTTGAATTCGGGTAAGGCCTTATCGAAATCTACTTCGGGGATAATTGTCAGGTGAAACAGGCTCCCCATGGAGCTGCGCACCACTTTGGGATTGGTGAGATCTACTGAATTGGTGCTCAGTATGATGGTTTTGATGCCAAACCAGTGAGCCGTGCGCATGATAGCACCAAGATTATTTGGATTGTTCACTTCATAAAGCAGCAAAAGATGACCATTTTTTTGATCTAACACACTTGAGAAATTTTCAAACAGGGGCACTCTGACGAGCGCCATAATTCCTTCCGGTTCGCTGTCCTGACTCAATCTTTTCCATTCGCTCTTTTTCAGGTTATAAATTTCAATGTGATCCGGCAGGAATAATAGAAAGGACTCCAGACGTTTCTTCTTTTCTTCCAGGACAAATAATGCCACTGTTTCATAGGCACTTTTCAACAATTCCCGTACAACCTTAAAACCTTCCGCCAGGAAGAGCCCTTCTTGATGGCGATATTTTGCCATATTCAGTTTTGACCATGATGTAAGTTGTTGTCTGGTGGGTTTAAGGGACGTCATAGCTGTCTTTTATATATGTTATTAATTCTAATAAGACCCCCGTTTTTATAGAAAAATTTGTTATAGAACAGAAAACTTTTATTATAAAATGTTCTCTGCACTTCCTGAAATCATATTTTTTCTTTGTCTACGTAATTTTTCACCAGTTGTTCCACCAAATCTATTTTTTTGGTGTCATCTTTTGTTAATACAGGTTCTACATTTTCTATCTGTTTTGCTATTTGATACATATCTTCGGATACAAGTAGAAGCGGAATGTTAGATTCGTTGGCCTTTGAGATGACATTTGAAGCAGGCAAAATGCTGTTTGTGAGAACAATACATGAAGTACTACTTTCCAGAGCCGCGACAATCGTGTCACTCCGGTAACCACTGGTAACAACAACTTTGCACTCCTTTTCAAAAAGAGGATCTTGCAGTGCAGCATCGGCACTCATGGCCCCTGGAAAGATGTTTTTTACAATATTATCCAAACCACCCTCGCCTGCAATAACCTTGGTAAACAGACGCTCGACAAGGGTATTTACCGAGAAGTACGCAAGCTCATGTCTATGAGGAATAATCCCTATTACATTAATCCCCATCTCTTGTATGCTATCAAAATATGTATCTTTGAAGTACTCAATATCCTGGACCTTGTTTATAATTACCCCCCTGAAATCTACGTCCGCCATATCCACAAACTTTTTTAAAAAGGAAAGGTCATCCATGACGATCCTTTCATCTCCACTAACGATGATAAGTAGCTTAGCATTTGTATATCTTGCCAGAGAAATAGCATCGAGATGTACGAATGCACCATACCTTAGACTTTCTGCACCTTCGATAAATAGCAAATCTTTACCATTTTCCACATCAGAAATCATTTCGAAAAATTTTTCTTTTATCGTCTCTTCATCATACATATATCTGATCCTGGAGTGCTCAAAACCTATACTCATATCTTCGGGATTTTCTTTTAAATCAAAGATATTTGTCATTAAGGCAGAATCATGATCCCAGAGCCTCTTCTTTCGATAATACAACCTGTCACCAAAGGGTTTTAAATATGCAAAGTCTTTTTCCAGCGCTTTAGATAATCCGACAATGACACTGGTCTTTCCGGAGTTTCTGCGCGTTGATGCCACAACCAACTTATCCATTTATGTCACCTCTCTAATTACTTGAAAGTAATATTCTTATATCCACTGCCTTTATATCCTCTCCCTGCTCATACACTACCAGTGGATTAATTCCTATATCTTTTATATCGGGATATTTGATTTTCATCACATCATCCTACTCTTTAAACGCAAGTCTAAGTTCATAAACCCCGGCACTGATTCTCCTTTGAATATCAAAATCCGACTTTTCAAACACATGTAGCATTATCTTATTCTCCACCAGAACATCTGCGGTAAACCCGTGAAGTCCTTGTCTCTTTGCAAGATATATGAGATAAGAAAGCAATTCTGTTGCTATCCCTCTGTTCTGACAATCATCTCTCACCACTACTGCCACTTCAGCAGTATGCGTTATTTCATCTATTGCATACTGACCAATTCCCAGAACTTTCTCTCTCTTTTCTTCCTTTGCAACAGCAAGAATTACCACGTCCTTAGTATAATCAATGACCACAAAATCCTGCAAGAGTTCATGAGGCATATCTTTCCGTCTCGAAATAAACCTTCTGTAGAGACTCCTGTCTGACAGGGCATAGAAGAAATCTTTCAATAATGGTTCATCACTGATCTTTACAGGTCTTAAAAAGACATCAAATCCTGTTTCTGTCGTCTTATAAGTTTCCAGACTTTCCGGATATTCCCCCCTCTTCCCGGGAATAAACGCCTGATCCTTAAAAATAATGTTTGCTTCTTTTGCTTCCTTTATTAGCCATGGCCTGAATTTCGGATGAGCAATAGCTATCAATTCCATTGCCCTTTCTCTTATGTTTCTCCCGTGCAGATATGCTATCCCGTATTCAGTCACGACATAATGGACATCACCCCTGTTTAGAGTTACACCTGCCCCTTCTTTAAGAAAAGGCGTTATCCTTGAAATTTCTCCATTTTGCGCAGTTGATTGAATGGCAAGTATTGTCCTCCCATTTCGTGCCATAACCGCGCCCCTCATGAAATCAGCCTGTCCCCCTATTCCACTATAGAAAACCTTTCCTAAGGATTCTGCACTTGCCTGGCCGGTAAAATCTATCTCCAGGGCTGTATTGATAGCCACCATATTGTCATGCTGAGCTATAATCAAGGGATCGTTTGTGTAGTCAATCGTTCTAAGTTCGATCATGGGATTGTCATGTAAATATTCGTAAGTTTCTTCCCCTCCCATACAGAATGTCGCGATTGTCTTTCCACGATTGATCTTCTTTTTTGAATTATCTATAACCCCTTTTTTCATCAAATCCACTATACCTTGACTAAGAAGTTCCGTGTGAACACCGAGATGTCTTTTTCTGTCAAGGTTAGACAAGATTGCATTAGGAATATTTCCATACCCTACCTGGATGGTATCTCCGTCCTTAATCAGTCGTGATACATGCTTGCCAATCTGACTCGTCGCCCCGGTATCGTTGTCCTCCGCTTCATATTTGAGCAGAGGTTCATCATGGACAACAATAAAGTCAACATCACTTATGTGTATAAAGCCATCACCATGTACCCGGGGCATACTATGATTAATCTGGGCTACTACTATCGAAGCTTTGTCTGTTGCCGCTTTAACAATATCAACACTCACACCAAGACTCATATAACCATGATTATCCAAGAAAGACGTTTGGATTAAGGCGATGTCAACCGGCATAACTCCGCTAAGCATCAAGTCTGGAATTCGAGACAGGAATATGGGTGTATAATCGGCCATGCCTCGATTGACAGGTTCCCTGGTAAGGTCAGAAATGAAGAAAAAATTATGTCGAAAATTCCGCTTGAATTTTTCAGCCATATATGGAGAAACACCAAGGGACCATACGTGGAGAACTTCAGTATCGAAAAAGGCCTTCGGATGAGACTCAACATACTTCGTGAGGGCATTAACAAGGTATTGAGGTTTTCCACAGCCTGTACCGATAAATATTCTATTACCTTTATTAATATGGCTGAATATTTTATCTTCACTGACAAACTTCCGCGGATATATTTTGGCAAACTTTTCTATTCTCTTATGGAATATCTGGGACCTGAGAGATAAGAGATCCGGTCGATACTCTTTACTTATATCTTTTATACTATCTGTATCCATCTATATTACCCTTCTTATAGTAACCTCTGTTTTATGTGTTACCTCCGACCTGAACATCCTTTGTCTGTTTGTAACAAAGATATGATGTTTGTCAAGTGACAATTATTTTTAACCATTTCCATACTATCGAGCTGATAAACAAGAAAAAAGGTCAACTTTGGTGCTAGCGTCAAAACAGGCTTGATGAGGAGAAGAAAAAGGTTGTTAAAGGGAAGCGTTCCAAGAAATCAACAACAGGAGAACTTTACAGAACTACCCAAAAGCTGCACAAAGTTTTGGGAATATGATTCTGAGTGCGAATTAAGATTTTTTCGGTAACGATTCAAATCGCAGCGAAACGGCCGCAAATTCAACTGTTTGAGCTCGAAGAGCGAGTTTTAGATTTGCAGCAAAGCGAGATTTAGAATTGTCGAAAAAATGTTTTGCCTGCCTGTGCGTGTCCGCACGCAGACAGGAGTATCGAAGAATCATATTTTCAAAGGTCTCAACAGAATAAAGACGATGTTTTGACCTTGCATGATATCGGAGTTATGAACACTCGGGGCCAAGATTGCCCGGTATCAGATAACCCCGGCTCCCATTGTCCAGATGACCAAATTTTTACAAAAAATTATCTCCCTGCGCCTCTCTTTTCA
>JAYEGA010000026.1:0-9956 GCA_034658835.1 Thermodesulfobacteriota bacterium | reverse complement strand
GACCTTGCATGATATCGGAGTTATGAACACTCGGGGCCAAGATTGCCCGGTATCAGATAACCCCGGCTCCCATTGTCCAGATGACCAAATTTTTACAAAAAATTATCTCCCTGCGCCTCTCTTTTCAGTTTGTGTTACACTTCACTTAACCGTTACAACCGGGCATGGAGCATGTAATATAACATACTGAGCGTCGGAGCCCAACAGGAATTTCGCTACTTTTGATGTTTTTAAGACCCCGATGAATATTGCATCAGGTTCCTTTTCCTCAGCAAATTGAACTATGTCTTCCCCGGGGTCTAAGCCTCGAATCAACAAGTGTTTCTCACAAGGAATTCCATCCTCTTCGACAAACTTCTTTGCAGCCTCCAGATTGCTGTTAGCCTGATCTGTATCTTCTTGATACGTTATGTGACCCCTTTTCAGTTGAATATATTTTTGCGTTTGTACAAAATCCTTAGCTATCTCTTCTTGATATTCCTCGGGACCCCCTTTCAGGGAGGTAACCAGATGAATTTTAGCACCAAATGCTTTAGCATGTGTCTTGGCCAGATTCAAAGCTTTACTAGCTGCACCGGACCCGTCAAATCCTACAACAATCTCCATTTTAATCTCCTTTCATGTATAGTATATTGACCTGCCTCCGAATCGTCAAGCAAACAGACAGGTTTTGGTGGAGATGAGGGGAATCGAACCCCTGACCTCGGCATTGCGAACGCCGCGCTCTCCCAACTGAGCTACATCCCCAGCCTTTCAATCGATCATCGATAACAACTTTATTTGCTTATTGCATTTGTGTCAAGAATTTTATAATATGGCGAACATTGAGGTTCCAAGCAGCAAGTTGCGTGGAATGTTGTTATTATGTACTTCTAAATTTATAATTAAAGGGGTAAGATATGGCACAAATCGACGCTTTTTTTAAATTGATGAACGACCAGGGTGCATCAGACCTTCATCTTGTTTCCGGGCAGCAACCTGTTATAAGGATAGGTGGTGTGATGGAACGGGTCAAGTACGATGTCCTGGAGAATGACAATCTGAAAGGAATGCTCTATGAGATAGCACCTGAACATAAAATCAAGCAATTCGAAGAAACGGGAGACATGGACTTTGCATATGAACTCCCGGGGCTTGCCAGGTACAGGGCAAATTTCTTCCAGCAACAACATGGTGTTGCAGCAGTTTTCAGGGAAATCCCCAGTAAGATATTGACCATTGAGCAACTGGGGATGCCCCCTGTTCTTGCCAAGCTGGCATCTCTGCCCAGGGGTCTCGTCCTGGTTACCGGACCAACGGGAAGCGGAAAATCGACTACCCTTGCAGCCATAATTGATGAGGCAAATCGTACCCGCAAGGATCACATTATTACAGTTGAAGATCCGATCGAATTTGTTCATGAGAGTCAGGGCTGTATAGTAAACCACCGAGAGGTCGGTCTCCATACCAAAAGCTTTTCTGCGGCGCTTCGTGGAGCCCTGCGGGAAGATCCTGACATCATCCTGGTGGGAGAAATGAGGGATCTTGAAACAATATCACTTGCAATCGAAGCAGCGTCAACCGGTCATCTTGTCTTTGCAACCCTCCACACCTCGAGTGCGGCCAAAACAGTTGATCGGATTATCGAGGTTTTTCCCGCGAGTGAGCAGACACAAATCCGGTCCACACTGGCCGACGGTCTTCGTGCGGTAATATCACAAACCCTGTTCAGGCGCGTTGATAAAAAGGGACGCTGTGCCGCTCTTGAAATATTGATTGCCAACCCGGCAGTTCGAAACCTCATCCGGGAATCCAAGACCTTCCAGATTCCATCAATGATGCAAACCGGGAAGAAGTTTGGAATGCAGCTATTGGATGACTCGATTATGGAACTTGTCAACCGTGGTTGGATAGGCGTCGATGACGCATACAACAAGTGTAACGACAAGGCCAAGTTCAGGCCGCTTTTAAAGCATCCTCCAACAGATTTTACAGAGGTATAAACATCCCATTATCGGAGGGAAGTGATATGAGAAAACAGGAAACAGATCATATCTTAACGAGAATGCTTGATTCACACCAGAATGTCTCTGACCTGAATATTACTGTGGGCAAACCGTTACAGGTAGAAAGCTACGGTGAATTAGCCGGTGTTGATATCGACCCTCCCTTTGCTGAACTTTCCCCCTTCCAAACCGAGATCCTTGCCCTGAATCTTATAAATCAGGACCGTCGTTTGACAGAGACACTCTTCGCAGAAGGGTCCTGTGATTCTTCTTACGAACTTCCTGGTAAGGCCCGTTTCAGGGTCAACATATTCTCTCAGCGGGGAAATTACTCAATCGTACTGAGAAAGCTTGAAACCAGGATTCCGACCTGCGAGGAGCTGAATCTCCCCGAGGTCTTTTACAAGATAGCAGAGGAGAAAAACGGGATTATTCTGGTAACCGGTGCAACCGGCAGCGGGAAATCAACATCACTTGCCGCAATATTAAATGAGATAAACGAAAAAAAATCAGTTCATGTTGTAACCCTGGAAGACCCTGTTGAATATCAGCACCAGCAGAAGCAAGCCACATTTAATCAGAGAGAACTGGGTTCAGATTTCGACAGCTTTGCCACTGGTCTGCGCTCCGCCCTCAGGCAAGCTCCAAAAGTAATTCTGGTTGGTGAAATGCGTGACAGGGAGACGGTAGAAATTGCGCTGAGCGCCGCGGAGACCGGACATATCGTAATGAGCACACTTCATACGATTGACGCCGGGCAGACCATCAACCGAATAATCGGCATGTTCAATACTGAAGAGGAAAACCAGATTCGGATACGTCTTGCCGATACAATGCGATGGATTGTCTGCCAGAGGCTTCTTCCAAGGGAAGGTGGAGGACGGGTTGCTGCCTTTGAAATTATGGGAACCACCCTGAGGGTCAAAGATACAACCCTCCACGGGGAATCAGAGGGAAAGACCTTTTATGAGATAATCCAGGCCGGTAAGCCCTTCGGTATGGTAACCTTTGACGATTACATTGTTGAATTATACGAAAAGGAACTCATCACCGAAGAAACTGCAAAGGCTTATGCTTCCAACAAGAGTGTTGTTGGCCGTGGTATTGATACTATAAAGAGTACCAAGGGAGAGACAACAACTGATATAGATAAACTTGAGGTAGATATGGACTACGGAAAACCTAAAAAAAGATAATAAGTTGTTTTTGCGCAAGCCCTAAGGGAAAGAAAAGGAGAGCACTGTGGAAGAAAAGAAAACTCTTTTTGATGAGGTAGCATCAGACACATACGATCCTTCAGACCGGCCATTTGATTTTATTGGAGAAGGTGGAAAGACAGCCCTGATCTGCGAATCTGACCCTTCCATAAAAGCAGAGATTATAACTACTTTAAAAGAGATGGACTATCAAATCACGGAAATAACATCTGCACGGGATGCACTCAAGGCAATGAGGTTTCATGTATATGACATGGTTGTACTGAATGAAAATTTTGATACAGATGATCCCGATACCAACAATGTGCTCAAATATCTGGAACACCTTACGATGAGTACCAGGAGAAATATTTTTGTGGCACTGGTAAGTAACAGATTCAGAACCATGGATAACATGTCCGCTTTTAATAAGAGCGTCAATATTATTATAAATATGGAAAACATAGGTGATTTCGGAACGATTATAAAACGGGGCGTGACCGACAATGATTCTTTTTATCACGTCTTTAAAGAAACCATGAAGAAAATGGGGCGGATTTAATTACTGAAAATCAGGGTGACTCTTTTAGTGATCTGGCCTGTTGAAGAGATTCTTCAGCCATTTCAATGAAACCCTCGGCTGTGCAGGATTCGGCAAGTCGCAGATAATAGAAGGGGTTTTGGGGATCTGCGACGATCGCCTTTTTAAAAATGTTTATTGCATGACGATGACACATCTCCGTGGCAAGTGTATTTCCAAACCTGTTATAGAAAATAGCTGCTGATTCAGGATTTATTCTGATAGCATTTTCGTAAGCATTGCTCGCCTTCTCAATCTTTCCCTGCTTCACCAGCACATCACCGAGATTACAGTAACAAAGTGAACTGTCAGGCCTGTATTTAAGGGATTTTCTGTAAGCCTTTTCAGCCTTTTCATACTGTCCTGCCCTGTAATAGACGTCCCCGAGCCTGTTATAAAAAAGGGGGGCTTCTGATGGATCAAGGGCAACAGCCATTTTGTACGCATTCTCGGCGCCTTCGAAATCTCCAGCTGCAATAAGGACATTTCCGAAGTTCATAAAAAACGCGGAAGAATCCGGCTCTATACTAATGACCTTTTTGAAGACCTCAACGGCCTTATCTGCATGACCAGCCCTCAAATATGCATCGCCTAAGGTACTGAGCAGATTAGCGTCCTCCGGCTGGACAGCAACTGTCCTCTCGCAGATATCGACAAGCCTGTCGTATTTCCCTTCATCCCTGAACATTCTGACCAGTTCATCAAATGCGAACCCGGTAAAAACCTTTCTCACCAGTTCTTTTTCAAAAAGGGCTTCGAGACACCCAATGGCATCTTTAACTCTCCCGCTTTCTCTGTATGCCCAGGCCAGAGACATGATGAGGGAATCTTCAGCGGGATTTATCTCCACCAATTTTCCATAGAGAGCAATAGCATCTTCATAGCGCTTTTCTCTCATGTACTCATCGGCAAGATCATAAAACTGATCTGTTGTCGCTTCCTCGTTCATGATTCTTTGTTTTGCCCCGCCTTCTTATAATTAACGATCCCCCCTGATGTAATCTGCTATCATCTTTACTGCCTCATCAGCCTTCGTTCGGGCATCTGCCTTAAGCTGTAATGCCCTCTTCTTTGAATCCTCAATTTGTCTATCTGCTTCTTCTTCGGCTGCACTGATAATTTTATTTCGCTCCGCTCTGATTTCATCCATAGGGAGATCTAACGACAATATTTTGTTCGCCTTTTTTTTAGCATCTTCCAGTATTTGTCTGGCCTTGGCCCTGGCCTCCTGGAGGAGCTTTTCAGCGTCGCTTTCGATTTCCCTTATCGTTGTATGTATTTCTTCAGGCATGACAAAAACTCTCGGGTTATTCTTTGCTCAATTCGGCATATTTTTGAATGATACAATACAAGCCATGGTCGAAGATGAGGATTGTTTTATTAATAGTTGCTATTGCCTGGTGATGATCAATGGGTGTAAGGAAAAGCGCCTGGAAATCGGCATAAAGCCACATATGCCTTCTCATCATAACGATGGCGTATGCAGCTTCATGTAAAGGGATTCCGTCTTTATATCTTCCTTCGGCGTATTGGTCAAAAAATTCACATTCTTCTTTGTAGGGTTTTTCATTAAAGTAGATTCGTCTCAGATTCCTGTAGAAGTTCAAAGCATGGGGGAAACATTCATCTGGTGACATAGAATGGTATGACGGTGTCCTTGGATTTGTTCTCACAGCTTTGCACCATTCTTTAGAAATTTCTTCGGCGTGTCGTTCAACAATCTCCATCAGTTTGTCTGCAAATACTTTCATAATATGACTCCTTTAAAATATTTTCAAATTTCAAGCGGAAATTCTTAGAGATTCCTGAAGAGAAAAACGTATTGAGTAGTTGTTTTTAACGCTTTTCTAACCACATTCAACTGAGGTCTGAATATTGTTATTACATTCCCCTTACTAACCACAGTCATACCAAGAATCTTCGATAATAGCTTCGCTTCAGAGCCCCCTTTTGACTTTATGGTCACCCCGCTTTGATCCGGAGTAACTTCCATAATTATGGGGAGCAACAGAGAATTTCGCTCACTCTCATATAACATTTGTGAAAGATACTCAAGTTCTTTTCTTTTAAAAAAATGTGTATTCCCGTCGTTGCATACCACATGGGGGTGTTCCTCTTTCAGAAGTTCGGTAAGCGATCTCCGTTTGCGAGGGATCTGTGCATTTAAGACTTTGAATTCGTCCTTTAGGTACCCTGCAACAGGTCCATCGGAAGAGTGATCAGTAGGCATAGGCTTCTCTCTGTTCGATTAGTAGCTTAACATGTTTGAGACGAGCAGCCTCTTCCCGGTCCCTCTCTTCAAATTTCATGGTTAAATATTTTATGGTCATATCGAGACCCGGGACCACGACATACTCCAGAGCGTTGTTTATTCTTTTTACCTTGTTGATTTCCATTCCTAAAAGCTCAAAGGATTTTTGAAATTCAGCCAGTTCGATGATGGTCTCCAGACATTTTTGTGAAAGTTCAGTGCTGTGATCCAGAAATGAAGAAGTACCAGCCATGTTCTTTTTCTTTGATTTCATTAGGTCAGCTTTTTCAATTTCGAAAAGGGGCATTCTAACCCCTGCGACATTTCTTGTCCCAGCGTTTACTTTCATGGCCATTTCGGATACCATGAGTTCCTTTTTTAGAGACACGTACCCATGATACCCCGTCGTTATAGACAATGACCGATAAGCTTCCGAAAATTCTGTGAGGAGTCTCTCCTTAACCGATGCGCATTCTCTGACTGTCTGGAGAAGTTCCATGATCAATATGGAAAGCCTGTCCTTAACAATCTTCTGGATCCTTGTAGCCAGCTTAAGCCGACGCCTGAGACGTGCAAGCTCAATCTTGGTTGGTCTTGTAATCTGTACTTTTTTAGCCATGGCTTGACTTAGTAAGATAAAGTTTTTCTACCCACCGAATTTAATGCACGGACAAATCCGCCGTCGGCGGATCCATGCCACTGGTCAACATCAAGGATTCGATATTTCTGGCAGATATTTTTTGATGAATTCCTCACTTATCAATTTCAGATCTTCAACAGGAATCATTGAAAAGATTTTCCACGCCAGTTCCAGCGTTTCCTCAACTGTTCTTCTTTCATTTTCACTCTGGGAAATATATTCCTCCTCGAATCTGTCTGCAGCAGCAAGGTAAATTCTATCCCTGTCGCTTAAGGCTTCAGCGCCGATAACAGTTGAGATTTCTCTCAGATAGTTCCCCTCTGCATAAACTGCGTATGCCTGCATAAATACATTGTTGTGGTCTTCTCTTGTTTTTCCCTCTCCGATTCCCTCACGCATCATCCTGGAAAGGGACAAAAATATATCTATTGGCGGATATATTCTCTTTCTCTCAAGAGCTCTGGAGAGGACGATCTGCCCTTCAGTGATGTATCCTGTAAGGTCAGGTATGGGATGGGTAATATCATCGTCGGGCATGGTCAGAATTGGCAAGATCGTCACCGACCCTTCTTTCCCGGTGATTCTCCCGGCCCTCTCATACATAGAGGAAAGATCTGTGTACATATATCCCGGATAGCCCCTTCTGCTTGGTATCTCACCTCTCATAGCAGCAAGCTCACGAAGCGCATCACAATAATTCGTGATGTCGGTGAGTATGACCAGCACGTGCAGACCATGTTCCCATGCGAGATATTCGGCTGCGGTCAAGGCCAGACGAGGGGTCGATAATCGCTCGATTACCGGAGACGATGCTGTGTTGATGAATCCGACAGCCCTGCTTAATGCACCGGTTTCTTCGAGATTGGAAATAAAATGGGCGGCGTCGTCATAGCTGACTCCTATTGCTGCAAAGACAGTCGCGAAATCTTCCGATTCCCCTTTTAAAGCAGCCTGCCTTACTATCTGGGCTGCGATCTTATTATGGGGCAGGCCTGATCCACTGAAAATCGGCAATTTCTGGCCTCTGACAAGAACGTTCAACCCATCTATAGCGGAGATACCTGTTTCGATAAATTCTTCCGGTGGCTGCCGGGATGCCGGATTTATAGGCACCCCGTTGATGTCAATATAATCCTCTGCTACAATAAGCGGCCCACCATCTATGGGACTCCCACTTCCATCGAATATCCTTCCCAGTATGTCGATAGAAACGGGCAGTTTCAGGGTTTCACCCTTGTATATTACTTTACTTTTTAAAAGGTCAACCTCGCTGACACCACCAAATACCTGGACCACTGTCATTTTCTTGCCTACTTCGATGACCTGGCCGCTCCTAATCTCACCGGTACCCAATTGAACATCAACAATTTCGTTATATCTGATACCGGGAATACTCTCAATTATAAGGAGTGACCTTCTTGCAGTGCTTATCGCTTTTGTCTCCCTTGTAAATAGTTGCAGGGACTCCATCATATCTCTCCTTCTTGAACCACTATACTTTCTTCTATCTCAGACCATATGCCACGGACATATTTATCGAAATCCTCATTTGGAACATCCTTCATTCGGGATATTCTTTGTAATGTTTTTGACGAGGCAATATCGCTCACTAACGTACCCGATGTGGACATTTCCCGGGCTAATTCGTGAAATTTCATTATTGTGCTCAGCATCATATGGGCTCTTTGAGGAGTCGTGTAGGTGTCAACCGGATGGTAGGCACTCTGCATAAGGAAATCTTCCCTTATCATCCTCGCGGCAAGAAGGATTAACTTGTCATCTTCAGGTAACGACTCAGGACCAACAAGCCGTACAATCTCTTCCAGTTCTGCCTCTTTCTGAAGTATTTTGAGCGCCATGTCTCTTGTTTCCGACCATTCAGGATTGATAGAGCTCCACCACTTGTTCGTTGCATCTGTGTAGAGGCTGTAGCTGGTGAGCCAGCTTATCGTCGGGAAATGCCGTTTATTTGCCAGACCAACATCCAGTGAATAGAGCGCCTCGACGATTCTAAGGGTACTTTGGGTAACCGGCTCGCTGAAGTCAGCCCCTGGGGGACTTACCGCCCCGATTACAGTAACCGATCCCATCCTGGAAGGGCTCCCCTTACACTCAACCCTTCCTGATCTTTCATAGAACGAAGCCAGTCTTGAACCGAGATATGTTGGGAAACCTTCCTCACCAGGTGTTTCTTCCAGTCTTGCTCCAATCTCTCTCATCGCCTCGGCCCACCGCGAAGTTGAATCAGCTACGAGGAGAACATCGTACCCCATATCTCTGTAATATTCGGCAAGGGTAATACCTATGAAAATGCTTATTTCCCTTGCTACGACGGGCATGTTGGATGTGTTGGCAATAAATATTTCTTTTTCCTGCAGTAACTTGCCTGTATTGGGGTCCTTTAGTTGTTTGAAGCTATGGAGAACATCCGCCATCTCGTTTCCCCGTTCACCGCAACCTACATAAATATTTAACTGTGTTTGAGCCCATCTTGCCATCTGTTGCAGTGTAACTGTCTTGCCGGTACCGAAGCCGCCCGGTATGGCTGCCTTACCCCCCAATGCCAGGGGGAAGACGTAATCTATAATTCTGGTTCCCGTGACGAGCAAATTTTCGGGATCCAATCTCTGCTTGTAGAGTCTTGGTTTCCTTGCCGGCCATCGTTGCATCAGTGTGATCTTTTTTCTTTCCCCTTCACATTCTACAATTGCGACCGGCTCTTCTACAGTATAGCTACCTTCAAATATCTCCAGTACCTTGCCCTCAATGCCTATCGGTATCATTATTCTGTGTTCTACAAGCCCCGTTTCGGGAACGGTTCCGATAATATCACCTTCTGCGACCTGATCACCGGCTTTGATTGAAGGTGTGAACTGCCATCTCTTGTTTCGGTCAAGAGGAAATGCACGAACTCCTCTTTCCAGGAAATCGCCTATATCCTCGATCATTGTAACAAGAGATCTCTGTACCCCGTCAAAGATACTCCCGACGAGGCCCGGGCCGAGCTCCACCATTAATATCTCTCCGGTTCCTTCTACCGGTTCTCCGACGCGCAGCCCCACGGTATCCTCATAAACCTGGATGACCGCTTTATCCTCTTCAAGTCCGATTATTTCTCCTGTGAGCCTTGCTTCTCCTACATCAACAACTTCGTATACCCGAGACCCTCGCATATTCTCTGCGATTACGACAGGTCCTGAAATTCTCCAGATCTCACCCATTGATCATTTCCTCGCAATTGAGTCTAAATTTCTATGGAAAAACCTAATAATTTCTTCGTGTAAGATTTATAAAATTCTCTTAC
>JAYEGA010000025.1:0-21556 GCA_034658835.1 Thermodesulfobacteriota bacterium | reverse complement strand
TCTCCTGGAAAGGATGCCGGGAGCCGGCGACAAGCACTTAATCGCTATGGGGAAAGATCGTCGTACAGAAGAACCCACACCGACTTACAGACTCCTTGACAAACTCCGGAAGGAACGTGCATGGGGGGAGGCGAAACGCATCTTTTATGTTGCGGCTACAAGGGCAAGAAGCGCCCTCATCATGAGCGGTATCGTAAAAACAAGGGATGAAGCTATCTTTGCCCCCGATAGAAGTATACTGAGCTGGGTTATGGATCATGAAAATATAAATGGAGTAAATCCCGCCGAGATAAAGAATAATACCATATCAGTTGCCGTCAATCCGACGACAGATACCCCATCTCCGGAAGTTAAAGATATAGGTTTGATGCTTCCGGATTTTCTTCCACTTACTCCTGAAAGGGTACCTTATGTTGTGAAAAGCCCTTCAGCGCCGAAACCGGACGATTTTCCTCGACCAGACGACAATATCGAAGGCCGGGTCCGTGGAACTATAACTCACAGGATCCTGCACACCTCGATTATGGGTGCAAAATTGCCGGCTGAATCGACTATCGCCAGGGCGCTCTGCGCCGAAGGACTATCTGCAGATTTGGCCGCCCACATAACTCCCGAGATAATTGAGGAAGTTGTCTCCACGTTTAATGACCCCTTCATAGCAGGACTGATCGATAAAACCAATCCGGTAGTTCGAAGCGAGTGGGCGATTGAGGATATGCTCAAAGGGGAACATATCCGCTCGGGAATTATTGACCTTGCGGTTTTTGATGGAAGTAACTGGTGGATAGTGGATTTTAAGACCTCGAGGCCGGCAAAAGATGAGTCGTTTAAAGAATTCATGTCCCGCGAGGAAGAACTGTACAGGCCACAGCTTGAGGCCTATCAATCTATGCTGGAAAAGGTGGAATCGGTCGGTAAGTCAATAATTCATGCAGGAATTTATCTTACAGCATTAAAACAATGGAGGGAATTATAGGTAAGCGTACAGCTTTTATCGCCGGAGAGCTTTGAAGAATCATATTCTCAAAGCTTTATACAGTTTTAGGTGAGTCATACAAAGATATCTTGACCATTTGCCCCTGCTTGTAGCTATAAATATGTGATATAATTATGGTTCTCTCCGGTGATGCGAAATTGGGCAATCAGGTCTAAAGGCTTAAGAGAGCTATATTTGCTGTGCTTTTTAACAGGGTTATCAACATATTATTAACAGTTTCTGTGAATAAATCAGGAGATTGTTTTTAAGGCATTTTTTTTATTGACAAAAAAACAAAAATGAGTAGTTTAAACAAGATTTAATAGAAAAGAAAAAGGTGATAAATTGACAAATCTGTATAAGTGTAAAAAGAAGGATATATTTATAACCGAAGCCTGTCATGATGAAACCTGTGAGTGGTGGCTGAAGAATGAGACATTTTGTAATTGCACCTGGGTTGCGTGCAATCACGGTCCTTTCACTCTTGAAGAGGTTGGTGCGATGATGGGGGTAACAAGAGAAAGAATAAGACAGATAGAGGCAAAGGCCCTCAGAAAATTGCAGCACAAAAAAAGAAGAGATCAATTGAAGGATTTTGCCTTACCAGATTACGATCATGACAAAAAGATATTTTAATAATTACTTTTCTTCAATAATCCACTAATTTTTTGAGTTCCTTCCCAACCCTGAAAAACGGAACCTTCCTGAAAGGAACATCGATTATTGCTCCTGTTTTTGGATTTCTTCCTTCCCGTGAATTCCTGGATCTAACAGTAAAATTTCCAAATCCTCTAACGTCTACTCTCTCATCTCTTATTAATGCGTCAGTCATCGCCTGGAATATGATATTGACTGCAAAAATCACATCCTTTTTGGGATAATCTTTCAGCCTCTCCTGTACCTTTTTAATTAAGTCTTTCTTTGTCATGATTTAACCTCTAATAACTGATTCCACTACTTTCTTCTCTCAACTCATTTACAATGGCAGAAACCGTCGTTTTTACAATATACTTCCAGAGTTTTAACTCTTTCTCTTTGGGATAAACCACATCGGGTTTTCCCTTTATTCCGGAAAGTTTCGCAGCAAGATTGATTGCATGTTCCTTATCGCCGAGGAAATCGACAAGACCCATTTTCAATGCCTGCCTGCCGGTAAAGATTCTCCCGTCAGCAATACCTGCAACCTTCCCCTTTGGTATTTTTCTGTTTGAAGAAACCGCTTCAAGGAACTGATCGTAAATATCATCAATCACTTCCTGAATTAGTCTTTTTTCATCGGCGGTCATCTCCCTCAGAGGGGAACCGATATCTTTGTATCTTCCACTTTTAACAACTGAGGATTTTAACCCTATTTTCTTGAGGAGCTCCTCTACATTGGAAAAATGCACGACAACTCCGATATTACCTGTTATCGTACCGGGGTTGGCCACAATTTTATCAGCAGCACAGGCAACATAGTATCCTCCTGAAGCTGCCACCGATCCCATCGAAGCAACTACCTTCTTCTTTTTCTTCAGTGAAAGAACTGCTTCATATATTTCCTGCGAGGAGACCACACCGCCACCGGGCGAATCTATCCTCAAAACTACTGCCTTGATACTGTCGTCTTTCCCATACTTAACCAATTGATCCACAACCGGGGAAGAATCTTTCATAACTCCTTCCACCGTTACGACACCAATTTTGTTCTTAATGGAAAAAGAGCTTCTGTCTCCGGTAAAGGTAGAAACTCCGTAAACAAAAATAAAAAACGAAACAATTATCAATACTAACAGAAATAGCCCGAATATTACAGGGTGTTTTCTCATTACAGACTACCCATCCTCCTGAACTTGCAAAGGTCTCTGCTTTTGCTGAAAGCTGATAGCTTACTTAGACTTTAAGAACCGGGAAATTGATTTCCGATAGGGCCTTCCCTAAACTGGAAGTGACATTTTTACTATTATTTAAATATTCTGATGTCGATGATTTGTTAGAAGATGATTCGTGGTCCTTGATGCTTAACCTCATCTTTCTATTTTCCGGGTCTACATTTATAACAACGGCCGATACATCATCTCCAATTGCAAACAAATCTGAGGACGATTTTATCCTCTTATTGCTCAGCTCTGAAATATGAACCAGTCCTTCAATTCCTTCCTCTATTTCAACGAAAATACCGAAATCTGTGACATTCGTAACCTTTCCGGAAATCACTGAACCCGGGCTATACTTTGAGCCAATTTCATCCCAGGGATTTTTTTCAATTTGCTTTATCCCGAGAGAGAATTTTTCATTTTCTACATCAATATTCAAAACTACCGCTTCTACTTCTTGACCCTTCTTGAAAAATTCGGACGGATGTTTTACGCGATGTTTCCAGGAAATATCGGAGATATGTACGAGACCGTCTATGCCCTCTTCAACTCCAATAAAAATCCCAAAGTTTGTAATATTTCTTACGGTCCCCTTTACAGTACTTCCCTCAGGGTATTTTTCCTTCAGGATCATCCATGGATTCTCGGAAGTTTGCTTCAAGCTGAGCGATATTCTCTTATCCTCATGGTTCACATCAAGTACCATTACCTTTGCAATCTCACCCGGAGACAAAATCTTGGAGGGATGTTTAATTTCCCTTGTCCAGAATATCTCGGAAATATGAACAAGACCTTCCACCCCTTGTTCAAGTTCTACAAATGCACCGTAATCCATAATATTTACAATTTTCCCTTCTACTATGGAACCGATGGGATATTTCTCTGTAATAGTATCCCAGGGATTTTCTGCAAGTTGTTTAAGTCCAAGAGTGACCCGTTCTTTCTCTCTATCGAAGGACAGAACCGTTACTGTTATCCTGTCACCTTTGGAAAAATTAGTTGATGGACGCGTTATTCTTCCCCATGATATGTCTGTGACATGCAACAGACCATCTATTCCACCAAGATCGATAAACAGTCCATAATCGGTAATGTTTTTAATAATACCTTCAACAATTTTCCCCTCTTCCATTGTCTCAAGAGTCTTCTTCTTTTCTTCTTCTCTTTCCCTTTCTAATACAGATCTTCTTGATAATACGATATTATTTCTTTTTCTATCATACTTGAGAACATCAAACTTCAAAGTTTTGCCAACAAATCTGTCGAGGTTCTTCACAGGACGGATATCAACCTGGGAACCTGGAAGAAATGCCGGAATACCGATATCAACTGACAATCCCCCCTTTACCCTCTCTAAGACCGTACCTTCCATTGTGCCATTTCCCTCACAGGCCTTAATAATATCATCCCATATCTTCATTCTGGCGGCTTTTTCCATGGAAAGCATCAAGTCACCATCCGTACCTCTCCTATCAATGAATATTTCTATTTCATCATCAACAGCAACAACAATATTTCCGTTATCATCTTTCAACTCTCCAGTAGGAACACGCCCTTCTGTCTTCCATCCGACATCAACCATAACGACATCATCATTTATCTGTACAACCCTTCCTGTTACCACCTCTCCTATCTGAACGTTCTGCAGGTTCTGCTCAAAGAGTTCTTTGAAACCCAGATCTTCCTGCTTCTTTACAGGTTGCTCCCCCTCCTTATTTTCAGTTTCTACCTCCTTCGAAAGCTCTTCATGATTTGATATTAAGTTGTTTTCGTTAACCATTAACCATTACCCCCTACTATATTTTCTAATAACTCTAACACCGAGGTCAACTAACACACAGATGATAAAATATCAAGCGAATTGTCACAGACTGAAAGGTATATATCCTTCCACGTGGGTTCCGTGTTATGTTCATCTGAAAATAGAATTCTTTTTAATAACTTTCATCATTTTCTCAACAACATTTGTAATACTCATACCTGTAGAATCAATGACAACAGAATCTTTAGAAGGTTTAAGGGGAGCTATCTCCCTTTCACTATCCTGTCTGTCTCTCATTATCAAACCTCTTTTAACCTCTTCAAAATTGGCACTTTCTCCCTTTTCCACCAGTTCTGTGAATCTCCGTCTGCTCCGCTCTGAAACACTTGCATTCAGGAAAAACTTGAAATCGGCATCAGGAAACACCACCGTACCCATATCTCTACCCTCGGCAACAATACCCCCGTTCTTTCCCGTTTCCCTCTGTATAGAAAGTAGAGTCTTTCTGACAACGGGGACCGCAGAAACCTTTGAGGCAAGCATTCCTATTTCCTGAGTCCTGATTTTTTCGGTAACATCCTCATCATCCACAAGGATACTGATGTTACTATTAACACTTTTGAGTGAAACATTAATTCCTGCACACAATCCTGAAAGTCGCTTTTCGTCATCAGCAGGTATTCCCTCCTCTGCTACTTTACAAGCAAAAGCCCTGTAAAGAGCACCGGTATCCAGATAAATGTAGGAAAGCTTCCTGGCAAGAATTTTACTCACAGTGCTTTTCCCTGCACCAGCAGGACCATCTACAGTTATAACCAATCTTTTTTCCATTCTTTACTACAATGAACCGTGTTAATTTTGAACAAAGATTGAGAAAGAAAAATTATTAAATCAGTCTACCAGAGAAGCCATGTTGAAGGAAAGAGTTATTTTAGTTTCAAGGATACAAAAGATGAGAGCTTTGTAGAACTACCCAAAAGCTGCACAGAGTTTTGGGAATATGATTCTGAGTGCGAATCAAGATTTTTTCGGTAACAATGGAAGTGCCCGCCCGTGGCGGCACTTCCCGGTAAGGAAAATGTTTTCCATTATTGCGCCCCCTTGCGGGATGCGCCCCCGGTCGAACAAATGTTTTGCCTGCCTGTGCGTGTCCGCACGCAGACAGGAGCATCGAAGAATCATATTTTTTAAACTTTCGGACGAAGTCGCAGATAGATATGAGAAACTTTTGTTAAACATTGTATCCTCTAATACTTCTTGACTAAATTGTCGAAAAAATATAGTTTCCTCAAATTCATATTAACGTTACAAACTATATATTAGACAGGTGTATCTATGGAAGAAAGTGAACTTCTCAAGAAGAGAAAGGAAAAAATAGAATCTCTTAAAACCGATGGCATCGATCTATATCCAAATGAAGTCAAAGTAACTGCCACCACGGAATCAATCATTACCCGCTTTGGTAATATGGATAAAGATGCCCTTGCACAGCTAAACGAGAATTTTATTATAGCCGGAAGGCTTATGGCAATAAGAAATTTTGGCAAGGCTGCCTTTGTCAATATCCAGGACAGGGAAGGGAGAATTCAGTCATATATCAAAAAAAATACAGTTGGGGAAAAGGCTTTTTCTCTGTTTAGAAGACTCGATATAGGAGATATAATTTCTGTTGCCGGGAAGGTCTTCAAGACAAAGACAGGAGAATTGACTATTGAGGCGGATGAGATTGGACTTATATCAAAGGCGGTGAGACCTCTACCGGAGAAATGGCATGGTCTTACCGATATCGAAACAAGGTACCGTCAGCGACACCTTGACCTGATTGTTAATCCAAAGGTCAGAGAGACATTTTATATTAGAAGCCGCATCATTCAATTAATCCGCAATTTTATGGACGAGAGGGACTTTCTTGAAGTGGAGACACCCATGATGCAACCGGTGGCCGGTGGTGCCATTGCGCGTCCCTTTAAAACCCATCATAATACCCTCGGGATGGACTTTTATCTCAGGATAGCGCCTGAGCTCTATCTGAAACGCCTTATTGTGGGAGGTATGGAGAGAGTCTATGAAATAAACAGAAGTTTCAGGAACGAAGGGATATCCACCTTCCATAATCCTGAATTTACAATGATGGAGTTTTATCAGGCCTACGCGACCTATGAAGACCTAATGGTAATGACGGAGGAGCTTATAACCTGTATTTCACAAGAACTCTTTGGTTCCCTGAAGATTGATTACCAGGGAACCGAAATAGATCTTACGCCACCATGGCAACGGATGACCGTCAAGGAAGCCATTATAAAGTACGGCAAAATCGACCCTGATGTTCTCGAAGACGTAGAAAAGGCTGAAAAGTACGCAAGAAATTTGGGACTTCCGATCAAAGAGAGAGAGCCATTCGGGAAAGTGATTATGGAAATATTTGACGAAGTTGTGGAGGAGAATTTAATTCGACCGACATTTATTACAAGTTATCCCATAGAAGTTTCACCCCTCTCGAGGAAAAGCGCCGGTAATCCGGGGTTTGTCGATCGCTTTGAACTCTATATATGTGGTAAAGAGATTGCCAATGCCTTCTCGGAGCTGAACGATCCAGTAGATCAGCGAGAGCGGTTTATGATGCAGCTTGAGGCAAGAGAGGCGGGAGACGAAGAGGCCCACGAAATGGATGAGGATTATATCAGGGCACTGGAATACGGCATGCCTCCAGCGGCAGGAGAAGGAATCGGGATAGACAGGCTGGTCATGCTATTTACCAATTCTGCCTCCATCAGGGATGTCATCCTCTTCCCGCACATGAGAAAGAAATAATATAAGGCACAAAAAAACCAACAATTGGATGCCGGATTAAACTTTAAACTTTGAACTTTGAACCCGAAACTCGGAACTCGGAACTAAACAATGTCCTATGAACTCTTCATCGGCCTGCGTTACCTCAGGGCAAAGAGGAAGCAGGCTTTTGTTTCAATTATCACATTTATCTCCATAGCCGGGATATCCCTCGGCGTTGCAGCACTGATTATTGTACTTGCGGTTATGAATGGTTTTGAAGCCGAACTCAGAAACAAGATACTGGGTATTAACTCTCATATCGTCCTCATGGAATATGGTGGCAGTATCAAAGATTACAAAAAAGTAATGAGTGAGATCGGAGAGGTTGAGGGTGTCGTTGCATCAACCCCCTTTATATACAGCCAGGCCATGTTGAAAAGGGGACACAGTGTAAGTGGTGTGGTTCTGAGAGGATTATCAACCGAGAGTGCAAAGAGAGTAATAAATTTAGGAAAGATGGAAGAGGGGAGCGTTGATTATCTCTCCGAAAAGGGGAGAAAGACCATTCAGCTAAAAGCTGATGTTGTTTCCTTCCCGGGAATTGTCATCGGGAAAGAATTGGCTAGAAACTTAGGAGCGTTTCTCTTTGACACGGTGAGCGTGCTGTCTCCTATGGGCGTTTCCACCCCGATGGGGATGGTTCCAAGGATGAAAAAATTCCTCGTCGTCGGGATTTTCGATTCTGGATTTTATGAATATGATTCATCACTTGCTTTTTTATCACTGAAGGAGTGCCAGAAATTTCTAAATATGGGCGATATTGTAACTGGAATAGAGATCAATGTAGTCAATATTTATAAGGCTAAAAAAATAGCAGAAGCAATCGAAAAAAAGCTGGGATATCCGTACTGGGCCAGAAACTGGATGCAGATGAATAAAAACCTCTTCTCAGCGCTGAAACTGGAAAAGAGGGTTATGTTTATTATACTGAGCCTGATTGTTCTCGTAGCAGCTTTTAATATAATATGTACCTTAATAATGGTTGTTATGGAGAAGAACAGAGACATCGCCATACTTAAATCGATGGGTGCAACCGCAAAGAGCATCATGAAAATATTTATACTTCAGGGAGTTATAATCGGCACGATCGGCACCATTCTTGGCAGCGCCTTTGGTCTTGCCGTCGCCCTTAACCTGGAAAAGGTATCTTTATCCATTGAAAAACTTTTCGGATTCAGTATATTGCCAAAAGATGTATATTACCTGAGCGAACTTCCATCTCAGGTAAATTACGGAGATGTTTTCATTATTGTCGTGGGAACCATGCTGATATGTTTTCTATCGACGATTTATCCGTCCTTGAGAGCCTCCAGGCTGGATCCGGCTGAGGCGCTGAGATATGAGTAGAAACAGTAGGTTAAAGGTTAAAGGTTAAAGGCTAAAGGCTAAAGGCAAAAGCTAAAGGCTAAAGGCAAAGGCTAAAGGCAAAGGGAAAGTATCACTCTGAATTTATTTCAGGGTCTCGGGAGATTCTGAAACAAGTTCAGAATGACAAAAAGCAAATAATGATAAAGATCACCAATCTAACAAAAACTTTCATCAAGGACGGCAATAAGATCGAGGTATTGAAAGGATTGAATCTTGAAATTGCCAGAGGTGAATCTCTGGCAATTCTTGGTGTTTCCGGTACGGGGAAAAGCACCCTCCTTCATATACTGGGGACACTGGATCAACCTACCTCCGGGACCCTGCTCTTCGATGGTGTAAATGTTTTTGACTGGAATGAAAATGAACTGGCTGAATTTAGAAACAGAAAGATAGGATTTGTTTTCCAGTTCCATCATCTTCTCCCAGAGTTCAGTAGCCTGGAAAATGTGATGATGCCGGCATTGGTAAATGGCATGTCGAAACAGGAAGCGAGAGAAATGGCCGGGATTATCTTGAATGAAGTGGGACTTGATGATAGGATGACTCACAAGCCAGGGGAACTTTCAGGCGGGGAACAACAAAGGGTTGCTGTAGCAAGAGCGCTGATAATGGAACCTGAGATAATACTGGCTGATGAACCAACAGGAAACCTTGACACGGAAACCGGAAAGAAGGTAGAAGACATCCTGATAAATCTGAATAAAACAAGAGATATTACCCTCGTTGCAGTTACCCATAACAGGCTGTTGGCCAGCCGGATGTCCCGTGTAACAGACCTGCGAGACGGAAAGATCTATACCAGTGAATAACAAGACCATTTTTATATTCCGGAAAGTCCTCTTTGTCCTGATATCACTTCTGCTTTTGATTCCCCAAAATACCTGGGCAAAAAATCCGAAAAAAATCGCCATCTTTCCTTTTGATATTCATACCGAGAAAGAGAGAAATTATCTGCAGGATCAGATATACAACGGAATCTCTACTGAACTCATGAAAACGGGACATGTTCAGATAATCAAAAAAGATGCTTTCTTAAAAACAATCAGGGGGAAACGGGTAGACGAAAAATTAGCCGACAGAGAAGGGAGAGAGATAGGAGCCGACTTTGTGATAATTGGAAGTCTCTCCCGGATGGGGGAATTTATAAGTATTGATGTTAAAGTTGTAAACATCAAAGACAAAAAGGTTTCACAGAGTTTCTTTGTTCAGGGCATCGGTATTGAAAGTATTGGCAATCTGTCTGCCCAGTTGACAGAAAAAATATTTTTGGAAACATCACGTGAACAGAGGATAGCAGAAGTAATCTTCACAGGTAACAAAAGGATAGAAGACAGCGCCGTATACAATGTTCTGAAAAGCGCTAAAGGAAAGATTTTCTCAGAAAGGTTACTCTCCTCTGATATCAAGGCTATTTACAAGATGGGTTATTTTGGCGATGTAGCGGTAGATGTTACAGACAGCCCGGAGGGAAAGGTCATAACATTCGCCTTAGAGGAAAAACCTCTGATAACCGATATCGAAATTAAGGGAAACGATGTGATAGAAACTGAGGAGATAGAGGGGGTATTAACGGTCAGGCCACGTCAGATACTCAATCTGGACAGTGTAAAAGCAGATGCAGGAAAGATAAAAACCCTTTATGACAATAAGGGGTATTTCAACGCAGAGGTAAGTTACACAACAGAGGAAGAAGGAGATAAGAACATCCTTGTTATTTTTAATATAGCAGAAAATGAGAGGCTATATATAAAGAGCCTTATCTTTGAGGGGAACAAGGCATACAGTGATAAAGAGCTTATAGATATGATGGATACCTCTGAATGGGGCATTTTCCATTTCCTCACTGACTCCGGTATTCTAAAGGAAGACAGATTAAAACAGGATATAAATAAGCTGAACGTCTTCTATCTTAATAACGGTTTCATTAATGCAAAAATCGGTGAGCCGGAGATTACACATGACAAAGAATGGGTCTATGTAAAGATACCTGTATCAGAGGGAAAACAGTTCATGGTAGGAGCCGTGGAGATTACAGGTGATACGCTTTCCATTCCTCGTGCCGAGCTCATAGAGAAACTGAAAATTAACAAAAAGGACTACTATGACAGAGAATCGGTGATAAAGGATATCGATTATATCACTATGGTGTGCAACAATGACGGCCATGCCTATGCAGATGTAAACCCACGCACCATGCCTCGTGAAAAAGACCAGAAAGTGGATGTAATATATAATATTAAAAAGGGGAATCAGGTATATTTCAACAGGATATCCATAAGTGGCAACACAAAGACGAGAGACAAGGTTATCAGGAGACAGCTTGCGTTTGTAGAGGGAGATCTGTATAGCAGCAGTAAACTGAAGACAAGCTATATGAAACTGGGCAGGCTTCGATATTTTGAAGAGATTGATTTTCAGACGGTAAAGGGACCTGATGAAAACCTGACAGATATAAATATTCATGTCAAAGAGAGACCTACCGGGATGTTCAGCATTGGCGCCGGATACAGCGCCCAGGATCAGGCAGTCTTTATGGCTCAGGTATCACAGCAAAACCTCTTCGGAAGGGGACAGACCCTGAGCCTGAGCACCCAATTGGGATCGAAAACAACACATTATGAACTCTCCTTTATCGAACCCTGGCTTTTTGACATACCTTTGTGGAGCAAATTTGATCTCTGGGATACTGAAAGAGAATATGACAGCTATGATCTGAGCACACAGGGTTTTGGAACGACATTCGGTTACCCACTGTGGGAATACGTAAAGGGTTACCTTGGATACAGTCTTTCGACAAATGATGTAAGAAATGTAAAAGTGGGTGCATCCACCTGGATTAAGGAACAGGAAGGGGACATAACCGAAAGCAGCCTTACGGCAACACTTTCGAGGGATACCACGGATGATTATATGTTCCCCACCAGGGGTTCCAAAAACAGAATTTCAACAGAGTACAGCGGTGGATTACTTCAGGGAGATACCGATTTTACAAAGTATACAGGAAGCTCTACCTGGTTCTTCCCGCTTCCGCTGGATACCGTATTTGGTGTCCGTGGGCGTGCTGGATTTATGCACAGGAACGAGGATAAAAAGATACCGATATATGAGCGCTTCTACCTGGGAGGAATAAACTCTCTGAGAGGGCTCAGAGATGTAGGTCCCACAGATCCCGCGACCGGCGATGTCATCGGAGGTGAAACGATGGCCTGCTTCAATGTGGAATTTATATTTCCTCTTGTCAAAAATGCCGGGATGAAGGGTGTAATATTTTTCGATACAGGAAATGCCTGGGAACACGGCTATCATCCGGGTGATATGAGAGAGACCGCCGGGGCGGGTGTTCGCTGGTATTCCCCAATAGGTCCCTTGAGGCTGGAATGGGGTCATGTCCTTGACCGGAAGGCCGGCGAGGGTGCAAGCAGGTGGGAATTTACCATCGGTATGTTTATGTGAGCTTAAGGGGCAAGGGTTAATGGCAAAAGATCCTTGCCTTTTACCTTTAACCTTTAACCTTTAAATTTAGGGGGAAAGTTCTATGAAAAAATCTGGTCTTTTGTTTTTCACTTTTTTTATTATATTATTACTTGTTATGTCCGGTTCCTATGCCATTGCGGCTGATAAGATTGGTTTTATCGATGTAAGAGGGATAATGATTCAATCGGAAGCCGGGAAGAAGGCTTCACAGGAGTTTAGAAAGGCATTTGAAAAGGACAAGGCAAAGATACAGAAGGAAGAAACAAAGCTAAGAAAACTTAAGGAAGAACTGGATAAACAACGCCCGATACTGACTCCGGCAGCCATAAAAGAAAAGGAAGTTGCTTACCAGAAAAAATTCAGAGATTACCAGAGACTGGTCAAAGATTCCAACGAAGAACTGCAACTGAAAGACAGGGAGCTTTCCAGGAAACTTATCCCTGAAATATTGAAGGTTGTGGATATAATCGGTAAGAAGGAAAAATACACCATCATACTGGATGTAAACACACAGGGTGTTGCCTATTACTCCAAGGGAAATAACATAACTGAAAAGGTAATAAAGGAATTTAACAGGACGTATAAGGCTGGAAAATAGATAAGCATTCAGCAATCAGCCGTCAGCTTTCAGCAAAAAAAGATTGACTTATTTTGATCAAAGGTCTCGGAATGAGGAAAAATGGAAAAGAAACTTAGTGAGATAGCTGAAATTTTAGGTGGTACGGTTGTTGGAGATGGCAATGTTGTTATTCATGATGTCAAGGGTATAGATGAGGCCGAAGAGGGTGACCTTACTTTCATTGCAAACCCCAAATATCGCAAGAAACTTGAAACAACCAGCGCCTCTGCCATCCTGGTTTCTGCTGGCATAGAAGACTCAAACAAAAATCTCGTGGTTGTCAAGGATTCCTATGCGTCCATGGCAAAAATCCTTGGTATCTATTATCCTGAGCAGCGGGATGCTGTAAAGATCAGTGAAGATGCCTTTATAGCAGGTGGGGTGAAAATAGCAGAAGGTGTAACCGTCTATCCCGGTGTTTATATCGGTCGTGGAGCTAAAATCGAAAGAGGAGCTATCCTCTATCCTAACGTTTTCATTGGCAATGACGTAATAATAGGTGAAAATTCAATTTTTTATCCAAATGTTACCGTTTACAGGAAATGTATAATAGGTAAAAGGGTCATTCTCCATGCCGGGGTGGTCGTCGGGAGTGATGGATTCGGTTTTGCCAATCCGGGTGTGGATAATCTGAAGATACCTCAGGTAGGATTTGTCCAGATAGATGACGATGTTGAGATAGGGGCTAATACCACCATAGACCGGGGAACACTTGGGAGAACCTGGATAAAGAAGGGAGTTAAGATCGACAATTTGGTTCAGATCGCCCATAATGTTGTAATCGGCGAAAACTCCATTATTGTGGCACAGGTTGGAATATCCGGTAGTACAAAATTAGGGAAAAGTGTAATGCTTGGAGGTCAGGCAGGCCTGATTGGGCATCTCGATATCGGCGACAATGTCATGGTCGGCGCGCAGTCAGGTGTTCCCGAAGATATTCCACCGAACCAGGTAGTATCAGGATCTCCCCACATGCCACACCGCAGTTGGTTGCGGACACAGGCACATCTTCCTAAATTGCCTGAAATGAGAAAAACCATGATCTCTCTGCTGAAGAGGGTCGAAGAAATAGAAAAAAGGTTAAAGGTTAAAGGTTAAAGGAAATAAGGAAATTATGAATATTCATCCAACAGCTATTGTATCACCTGAAGCGCGTCTGGCAGAAGGGGTCGAGATAGGCCCCTATAGCGTTATAGGTTCTGATGTAACCATAGGGGGAAACACGGTCGTTGGCTCCCATGTGGTCATAGAAAGCCATACGGATATAGGGGAAAATTGCCGTATTTTTCAATTTTGCTCACTGGGGGGTATCCCACAGGACCTGAAATTCGAGGGGGAAGAATCCCGCGTTATCATAGGAAACAATAACACAATCAGAGAGTATGTTACAATCAACAGGGCAACATCTGCCGACATCGGGACAACCATAATAGGTGATAATAACTTATTGATGGCATACTGTCATGTCGCCCATAATTGCAAACTGGGCAACAATATTGTCATGGCAAATGCTGCTAATCTGGGAGGTCACATACATATTGAAGATTATGCCATAATCGGCGGCCTGACAGGGATTCACCAGTTTGTCCATATAGGCTGTCACTGTATGATCGGCGGTGCATCCGCTGTCCCGAAAGATATCCCGCCGTATGTGCTGGCAGCAGGGAATTACGCTGAGGTACATGGTCTCAACCTGATCGGTCTAAAGCGAAGGGGTTTTAAAGAGGAAAACATAAGAGCATTGAAAAAAGTCTACAAAATAGTGTTCAGATCATCTCTGTTGCTTTCGGAAGCCATGAAAAGAGTGGGGGAAGAGATTGAAGATATTCCCGAGGTAAAGCACTTTATTGAATTTATACAAAAATCCGAGAGAGGAATTTGCAGGTAAGAATGTCGGGCCGATGGGGGCATCGGCCCCTACAAATAACAATCCTTGTAGGGCCTGTTCCCCGAACAGGCCGAATATCTTTAAAAGGGAACCAATGAAGAAGATAAAAGTCGGTGTGGTAGGTATAGGACATCTGGGGAACTACCACCTGCAAAAGTATCATAAATTACCGGATAGTGAAATAGTTGGTGTGGCTGACATAATGGAGGAACGTGCACTTTCAGCCGCAGAAAAATATAACTGTGAGGTCCTGTTTGATCATCGCGGTCTTATAGGAAAAGTTGATGCGGTGAGTATCGCTGTTCCCACAGGATTACACCATAAAATAGCAAAAGACTTCCTTGAATCGGGAATTGATGTTCTTCTTGAAAAACCTATTACAGAAACCCTTGAAGAAGCTGATGAGCTTATCTCAATTGCCGATGAGAAGGGGGCAATACTCCAGATAGGGTTCGTTGAAAGATTCAATCCGGCCATAGTTGCCCTGAATACAGTTATAGAAAGCCCTCTTTTTATTGAGTCTCACCGTCTTCACCCCTTCGGGGAACGTGGGACTGATGTAGACGTTGTGCTCGATTTGATGGTTCACGATCTCGACATAATACTTCAATTTGTAAAATCGGATGTGTTGAATGTCGAGGCCGTTGGAGTATCTGTTCTGTCGAACAAGATTGACATAGCCAACGTCAGGATTACCTTCCGGAACGGATGTGTGGCAAACATCACCGCCAGCAGGGTAACAAACAAGAAATTGCAAAAGATAAGATTTTTCGGAATCGAAGGGTATCACTCTGTCGACTACGGAAAGAGGGAGCTGATGTCGCTTGGCAGGAGGAGTGGAAGAGATGGCCGGGTAGAAATAGTCCAGAACGATGTGGAAGTAAAAAAACATGATCCTCTGGAAGAGGAAGTAAGATCTTTTCTTGATTCTGTTATAAAAAGGACGCCACCTTTAGTTTCAGGAAAGGATGGAAGAGAATCCTTGAAACTTGCACTGCTCATAACTGAAAAGATGAAAACCGGTCAGGAGATTGTTAGATGATACCGATGGTAGATCTTCAAAGACAATATAGAATCCTCAAAGCTGACATTGATACAGCCATTGCTGAAGTGTTGAATAACTCGCAGTTCATACTGGGGCCAAATGTCCTGAAACTGGAAAAAGAGATAGCGGCGTACCATGGAGTCCCTTTTGCTATAGGCGTGGCCAACGGGACAGATGCCCTTTTCCTTGCCTTGAAAGCATGCGGAATCGGGGAGGGAGATGAGGTCATCACCACACCTTTTACCTTTATTGCAACGGCAGAAGTCATATCCCAGTTGAATGCCGTCCCTGTCTTTGTGGACATTGTTCCCGATACTTTCAACATTGATCCGGGAGAGATAGAAAAAAAGATCACCCGGAAGACAAAGGCCATCATCCCGGTTCATCTCTTCGGCCATTCTGTAGACATGGATCCGATAGTCAACCTGTGTCAAAAGTACGATCTCAGGATAATCGAGGACTGTGCCCAGGCCTTCGGCGCTGAATATAAAGGGAAAAAGGTGGGAACCATAGGTGATTGCGGGTGTTTTAGCTTTTTCCCGAGTAAAAATCTTGCCTGCTATGGCGATGGAGGGATGGTAATTACCAGAGAGGAAAATGTTGCAGAACAGATAAGACTGCTTAGAAATCACGGAAGTGCTGTCAAATACTACCACAATGCCATCGGCTACAACAGCAGACTCGACGAAATACAGGCGGCTATAGTCCGGGTAAAATTAAGAAAGATAGACGAGTTCAATGATTCACGCAGAGCAAACGCAGATATTTACAGATCGTGCATAAAAAGAAGTGACGTTATCCTCCCGATAGAGTCTGCCGGATGCAGGCATGTCTATCACCAGTTCACCATCAGATCAAAGAAACGGGATAGCATAATGGATTATCTGAAAAGGAACGATATATCATCCGCTGTTTATTACCCCCTCTCCCTGCATAAACAGGAGGTATTTGCCGATCAAAGAACGGTTAGCGGCGAGCTGCCGGTTAGTGATGAGTGCGCCTCGGAAGTTCTTTCCCTCCCGATGTTCCCGGAACTTAAAGAAGAAGAAATCCAGCATATCAGTGATGTGATAAATAATGTTCCCTGAAACGACTAATCCCCGGAATATAATGATAGTTGCGGGGGAGGCTTCCGGAGACCTGCATGGATCCAATCTGGTGAAGGAAATTCATCGGATAGATTCTTCCATCAGATTCTATGGAATCGGAGGCAAGAAACTGAAGGAAGCTGGTGTTGAGCTTATTGCCGGTTCATCCGATATGGCGGTTGTAGGGCTCACAGAAGTCGTTTTCAAGCTAAAATTTATCCTGAAGGTCATGGGCGAGCTGAAAAAGTTACTGCGAGAGGATAAACCTGACCTCTTGATACTCATCGACTATCCCGATTTTAATCTTCTTCTGGCCAGGACAGCCAGGAAAAATGGAGTCAGGGTATTTTACTATATAAGTCCTCAAGTCTGGGCATGGAGAAAAAGGAGGATTAAACAGATTGAGAAGATTGTTGACAGAATGGCGGTTATTCTCCCTTTTGAAGCGCAGGTCTACGATAAATCGAAATTGGATGTAAGTTTTGTCGGCCACCCACTTCTTGATGCAGTGAAAAAGAAATATTCCAGAAAAGAGGCGTTGAAAAAATTCGGTCTTGAAGAAGGATTTATAACGATAGGAATCCTCCCTGGAAGCAGGGAAAGTGAGGCGAAAGAACTTTTGCCTGAAATGCTCAAGGCGGCTGAAATTCTTAAACATAAATTTGCCTCCATTCAGTTTGTGTTACCCTTGGCTGACACGCTAAGCATTGACTTTGTGTTAAGAATAATCGATCAACATCCTGTAGAGGTCAGAGTCATCCGGGATGATATTTATGACGTGATAGGCATATCAGACATCGTGATGGTTGCCTCGGGAACGGCTACTCTGGAAACCGCCCTGCTGGAAACACCAATGGTCATAATATACAAGGTTTCCACACTTTCTTATTACATTGGAAAGATGTTAATCAATGTAAACAACATTGGATTGGTTAATATTATCGCCGGGAAGACAATAGTTCCCGAGTTTATTCAGGATGAAGCTGCCGCTTCGAATATAGCAGAAGAGATTTCGGATATTCTTGCCAACAGTTCAAAAATGGATAAAATAAAGCAGGAATTGTCCAGAGTGAGAGGAAATCTTGGCAGCCCGGGCGCAGCGGCAAGGACGGCCAGACTGGTATGTGAAATGATAGGTAAAAGGTAAAAGGTAAAAGGTAAAAGGTTAAAGGTTAAAGGTAGAATGGAAATATTCAAGCGTCTTCTAAAACTCGCAAAACCACATATAGCAAAGTTTGTGCTGGCAATGCTCTGCATGCTTGTAGTCGGGGCATCGACCGCCGCCGCCGCCTTTCTTGTCAAGCCAGCCCTCGATGAGATATTCTTAAATAAAAATACCGATATGCTGATGTTAATACCAATAGCAATAGTAGTGATATATTTTCTGAAAGGGGCCTGCAGCTACGGCCAGACAGTCCTGATGAGCTATATCGGTCAGCGAGTAGTCACAGACTTGAGAGGAGAACTTTACAACCATATACAGAGGCAAGCCCTTTCATTCTTTACCAGGAACCCAACGGGAATACTGATGTCACGAATAACCAATGACGTCAGCTTAATCCAGGGTGCGGTGTCGGAAGCTGTGACGAGCCTTCTGAAGGATTCTTTCACTCTTGTCTGTCTTGTGTTTGTTATTTTCTATCGGGACTGGAAACTTGCCATTGTAGCTATGTTCGTTTTCCCATTGACCATCTATCCGATAGCGAAGTTTGGTGAAAAGATGCGAAAGATTGCCACCAGTACCCAGATTACCATGGGAAGCCTTACTACCCTTCTCCATGAGACGATATCCGGCACCAGGATAGTAAAGGCCTTCGGAATGGAAGATTACGAAAATGAAAGATTTGGCAAAGAAAATGAACGCCTCTTTAAACTCACGATGAAATCCGTATCCGTAAGGGCCATAGCCAGCCCCTTTATGGAATTTTTAGGGGGTATCGGAATTGCCGCAATCGTACTTTATGGGGGATATCAGGTAATCAATGGCGCATCAACGCCTGGCACATTTTTTTCATTCCTTACTGCCCTCATCATGCTCTACGAGCCGGTTAAAAGGTTGACGAATGTAAACAATACTATCCAACAGGGGATCGCTGCCGCTGTGCGTGTCTTCGGCGTCATGGACATCATTCCTGAAATAAAGAACAAGAAAGATGCACCAGTTCTGCCTCCAGTTTCCAGCAGCATCGATATACAGAATGTTTCTTTCAGATATGAGGATGCACCGGTCCTGAAAAATATAAATCTCAGTGTTAAAGCGGGCGAGGCGGTTGCATTTGTCGGTATGAGCGGAGGGGGAAAGACCACTCTCGTCAATTTGATACCGAGATTCTACGATGTTACTGAGGGGAAGATATTGATAGACAGCCGCGACATTCGTGATGTCACACTAAAATCACTGCGGGATCAGATAGGAATCGTCACCCAGCAAACGATACTTTTTAATGATACCGTCAGAAATAATATTGCGTACGGTGATATAAAGAAGAGTGATGAGGATGTAATGGAGGCGGCCAGGGCAGCCAATGCCCACGATTTCATCGTCAATCTGCCGAATGGATATGACACAGTAATCGGGGAACAGGGCGCAAAACTTTCTGGTGGGGAAAGGCAAAGGATCTCCATAGCCAGAGCCCTCCTCAAAGATGCTCCTATACTGATCCTGGATGAGGCCACTTCATCTCTCGATACAGAAGCGGAGATTGAGGTTCAGGGCGCCCTTGAAAACCTGATGGAGGGGAGAACAACACTGGTTATTGCCCATCGGCTTTCAACCATAAGGAATGCAGACCGTATTTTAGTCATTGTCAATGGAGTAATACTTGAAGAAGGGACCCATGAGACACTACTTGAAAAAGAAGGAGAATACTTCAAACTCTACAATATGCAGTTCAAGGATGACAATTCAAATGAGAAAATTACCAAGAAAGATACTGCATGATGACAGCAAACCGAACTTCCTGAATCCATTTCTCTTTTCCCTTTACCTGTTTTCCATCTTTTACAGTGGGATTATTCGTCTTAGAAACCAAGCGTATGACCTCGGTTTTTTCAAAACAAAAAAACTCGGATGTAAGGTGATCAGTATAGGGAACATAACTGTGGGTGGGACTGGCAAGACACCGACGGTCATTATGCTGGCAAATCTTTTAAAAGAATTGGGATACAAACCAACTGTACTGAGCAGGGGATATGGGGGGAAAAATAAAGATTCCATCAATGTAGTATCCGATGGCAGCAATATCCTCATGGATACAAACGTTGCGGGTGATGAACCGATACTCATTGCGAAATCAGTTAACCATATACCTGTTATTACAGGGCCAAGGAGATATCTCACCGGAAGATATGCTGTGGATCATCTGGGAGCTGATGTCCTGATTCTGGATGATGCTTTTCAGCACCGGTCACTTTTCAGAGATATTGACATAGTACTTTTAGATGGCAAAAGATCCTTCGGAAACGGCTTTTTGCTGCCCAGGGGACCACTTCGCGAACCGAAAAAAGCCCTGAAGAGAGCGGACATCATCGTGCTGACAGGTGAAAAGAGGGACAGCACCCTTTTTAGTGGACACCACAAGCCGAAAGAACTTATTAAAGGAGACGGAAACGATATTTATCCCCTCGAATATCTGAGCGGGAAAAAGGTATGTGCCTTTGCCGGGATAGCAAAACCGGAATCTTTCAAGGAGACGCTAAAGTCTCTCGGTGGAGAGATGGTTGCATTTATCACTTTTCCCGATCACCATAGATACACGACAGGTGATCTAAAGAAGATTAAAAGAACAACTTCGGATTGTTCGGCAGAAATTACAGTTACCACGGAAAAGGATGGGATAAAATTGATCGACTTTCCGGAGTTCTTCCGTGATATCTTTCTGCTGAGAATAGAGATGGAAATAGTAAATCGCTCTACAGAATTTGAAGACATGATTTTATCAGAATTTTCAGAATGAAAAAAACGGCAACAACAAAAGCTATACTTGCAATTTTCGGTTTCATTCCACTTGCAGTTAGAAGAGAAATTTTTCAAGCAATCTCCTTGCTTTTTTATCATCTCTCTTCCAAACACAGGCTGATTACTCTCCACAACCTAAAGTGTGCCTACCCGGAAAAGAGCATATATGACCTGATCAAAATTGCCAAAGGAGCTTACCGAAATCTCGGAATTGTGGCTGCAGAATTCTTTCAAATTCCTTCTTTGACCAGGGAAAATATCCGGGACCTGGTGGAATTTGAGGGGATTGAAAATTACACCAGGGCTGCGGCAAAAAAGAAAGGGATGTTCCTCTTTACCGGCCATTTCGGAAACTGGGAACTTATGGCCGCATCCTTCGCCCTGTTGGGACAGCCACCCACCTTTATATACCGTCCTTTAGACAGTCCTATTCTGGAAAACCTTGTTACTTATGTTAGGACATGTAAGGGGAACAAACCGCTTCCGAAGGATCGTTCCATGAGGCAGGTCCTCCGCCTCATTAGGAAGAATGAGGTTGTGGGCACACTCCTCGACCAGAACATGGCCTGGGAAGAGGGTGTCTTTGTCGACTTTTTCGGAAGACCTGCCTGCACAACCGATAGTGTGGCCCGACTTGCCCTTCATACTGGAGCGCCGATCATTCCAGCATTCATGGTCAGAATGGAAAGT
>JAYEGA010000024.1:0-4477 GCA_034658835.1 Thermodesulfobacteriota bacterium | reverse complement strand
CCGAAAAAGAAGGGTATCGTTTGAAATACTGTAAGGGAAGTTACTTCTCGGTATCCCCTGCCCCGAAACTGAAACACCTGGTTTACCCTGTGCCCACAGACAACTATGAAGGTCTCGGAATTCATGCCACCCTCGATCTCAACAGTCAGGTCAAATTCGGCCCTGATACCGAATACGTAGACAATCTGGAATATACCGTTAACAATGATAAAAAAGAATCGTTCCACCAATCTATCAGGACGTATTTGCCCGGAATAAAAATGGAATCCCTTAGTCCTGAAATGAGCGGCATTCGACCAAAACTTCAGGGACAGGGCGAACCGTACAGAGATTTCGTGATCAAAGAAGAACATGATTCAGGATATCCCGGCCTGATTAATTTGATCGGAATTGAATCCCCCGGCCTGACAGCCTGCATTCCAATAGCAAGGCATGTATCTTCACTGGTACAATCATGCCTGTAATGACAAAATAGTCATTGTATCCCCCTCCCCTAACCCCATTTTTTTCTTGACTTTCCAATACCATTCTATTAATTTCACCTCTGTGTTCATTAAATGAACAAAAGGAAACAAAACATGCCTGATCCGCAAACAGCCAATCTCGAAAGCGAAGTAGTCATTAAGTTACTCCGGGAGATAAAAAAAACGCCCGAAATGACTCAGCGTGAGTTGTCCTCCAGTTTAGGTATCAGCCTGGGAAAGGTCAACTTTCTTATCAAGGGCCTAATAGATAAAGGCTTCGTCAAGGCAAAGAACTTTAAAAACGCCAATAACAAATATGCCTATCTATACTTTCTAACTCCCCATGGACTGGAAGAAAAATCAAGGATCACCTATCGCTTTCTAAGAAGGAAGATGAAAGAATACGAACAACTGGAAGAAGAAATCGGACGGTTGCAAAGAGAGGTTATGAAAATCGGGATTCCACCCGATATGCAGGACTAAAAATAAAAATCCCATCTAATCCCCCTTGCCCCTCACCCTGACACGCGGCGCAAGCGCCTTTGCTGCGCGCCCTCTCCCTGAGGGAGAGGGAACTGTGGGAAAGGGGAGAACCTTGTACTCTCTCCCTTTTGTAAAGGGGGATAAAGGGGGATTTTTGTGCAAACATATAACTACTGTAATTTATTAAGAAAATTTTCTCCTGATGTAATTCAGAGGGCGGAGCTGTATCCAGCCGAGACCTTTGTAAACAAAGACTGCTTATGAATGCGCATTCAACAGAGGCCATTGAAGAAGCCCGGGAAATCATCCTTAAAGGGTTAAAGGAATATCATGTTCAGGTATTCTTGTTTGGTTCTCACGCAAGAAACAAGGCAGGCCGAACATCTGACATCGATGTTGCGGTATGGCCTTCGGAACCTCTGCCGCCGGGAGTGTTAAGCGCCATCCGGCAAGAATTGGAAGAAAGTAACATTCCTTATTCTGTTGACCTGGTTGATGTTTCGCAATTAAGCCCGAAATGGGCCGAAAACATAAAAAGGGATTGGGTGCCATGGACAGATTTAAAGAAAAACTTTCCAGTGCGCGGGATGCTCTGAGCACATTAAAAGAACTGGTTGGCCTTGAAAATGTTTCAATGATTACCAGGGATGCGGCCATCCAACGATTTGAATACACCTTTGAAGCGGTCTGGAAAGTGGGAAGGCTTCATTTAAAAGAGTTCGAGGGATTGGATATCGCTTCCCCAAAAGGGGTAATACGGGCCTGCCTCCAGGTCGATATCTTCAATGAACAGCAAACACGCCTTGCACTGGAAATGGTCGATGACCGCAATCTTACATCACACACCTACAATAGAGGATTAGCCGAGAAAATTTACGGGCGTTTAGAAGAATATGCCGGCATCTGTGAACACTGGCTCACCAAAATAGAAGAAAAACTCAAACAAGTACCTGACTCCGTATGACAACCATTACTCGTTGCCCAATTCTCATCATAACCAAACAGACCAAATAATTCATCTCTTCAGAAAAAAACTTGATTATGTCTATTAAAGATGATGGACTCGTAAAAAGTCCAGACCCAATAACTATTTAAAATAATTTACAATTATGTCATTTATTCCTTGCAATACATTCTGTAATGTAGTAGATTCTGCTTGTAATATCAATACATTGCAGGAGAAATGCATGATTCATACAAAAGACCACAAAACAGGCTATATTTTCGATCCATGGGACCACTTGGGACCCAAAAGACGGAAACTCATGGAACAATCATGGGCAGGATTATTCAGAGAATATATACTTCAGGAACTACCCGTTAATAAAATTGCCCCATATTTCACCGAGGGATTTGGAAGACCCACCAAAGAACTCTACATGGCGCTTGGCGTTATTATCCTCCAGCAGGCACATGATATTACCGATGATGAAACCCTCTGTCAATTGGCTTTCAGTGAACAATGGCACTACGCACTTGATATTACAAGCCCCTCTGATGATGCCACATATATGAGTCCCAAAACCCTCTGGAACATGCGAAAGATCGTTACAAACAACTAACTGTCCCGATAAAATCGGGATTCAACCAGACAACAGACACGCTGGCAAAGGTGTTCAATGTAGACATATCAAAACAGAGGCTTGACTCGGTACATATAAGATCCAACATGCGCAGCCTCGGTCGTATCCGTATTTTTGCCGTTACAATTCGTAAATTCCTTGTTAACCTGAAGAGACATCACAAAGGGTTTTTCAAGACAATCGATGAGAGATTCATTGACAGATATCTTAAAAAAGATGCCTCATCCTGTTTCTCCATGGTAAAGCCATCAGAATCAGCAAAGACCCTGGAGATGGTAAGCTCCGATCTCTTTGAACTTGTTCAGATCTTCAAGGATAACACCGATTCAGAAAAGGGTAAGGTGATTTCCTGCCCGGAGGGTCATACCCCTGTAAGCACAAAGCACAAGAAAAACAGACATATAGCGGCATTTTAAAATCGACTGCTGCAGCAATTGCCCAAGAAAAGACAAGTGCCCGGTCAAGGCAGGGAAAAAGTATTATTATCTTCGTTACAAAGATAAGGTCTGGCGAATTGCCATGCGCAGGGCATACGAGAAGACCGATGAATTCAAAGACAAATACCGGTGGCGAGCAGGTGTGGAGGCAACCATATCTGAGTATGACAGAAAAACAGGCGTTAAAAACCTTCGTGTCCGTGGCATGAAAGCTGTGAGTCTCTGCGCCACCTTGAAGGCGGTCGGCATTAACATCTTTAGGGCAACGGTGGTCAGGAGGGCGAAAATCTCTCCAAAACCCATCCAGGAATGGACATATCGGTGTGTTTTTCGTCTATGTTTCTATGTGAAAGAACAATTGTGTAGACATTTGTGTAAACTGGCTAAGATATTTTCCGAATCTACGTTTTCAGCCGATTTTTCGTGTAGATCTACCGGCTGACTTTTTACAGGTGCATCAAATATGATGCATTCGTAAAAAGTCCGCATTTCTGTCGTTTTGTCATTCCCGACCTGATCGGGAATCTATAACTGCGTATAATTACTGGATTCCCGTTTTCACGGGAATGACGCATTAGCAAATTTGTGACTTTTTACGAATGCATCAAATATGCCTATTTATACTTTCTAACTCCCCATGGACTGGAAGAAAAATCAAGGATCACCTATCGCTTTCTAAGAAGGAAGATGAAAGAATACGAACAACTGGAAGAAGAAATCAGTCTGCTGAAAAAAGAAGTTAGTAAAACCGGAATCCCATTCAATATGAAAGACTAAAATGGGCAAACAATAACAAAGAGTGCCACGGACAAACACAACCAGAAGAAGGGCACTGTCCCTATTTAAACACATAACTACCGTAATCTATTAGCAAAATGCCTCTCATGGATGTAATCCAGAGGGCGGAGCTGTATCCACCAACCAAACAGACCAGAAGAAGGAGCCAATATGACACAGCAAGAATCCAATCAGCAGCCATATCCGCAGAATTACCCACACTATGAAGACGAAATTAATCTTATCGATTATCTTCGTGTTCTGTGGAAGTGGAAGTGGTTCATCATAGCGGGCACCCTGATTTGTGCTGTTGCAGCGGCTGTGATAAGTCTTCAGATGCCAAAGGTTTACGAGATTTCCACGGTCATTGAGCCGGGCATAATCGGTATCAAAGATGACGGAGGTTTTATGTACATTGATTCCGTGGCTAATATAAGCGGAAAGATAAACGGAGATGTCTACAATAGAAAGATACAAAAGGTGTTGCATCTTGATCCGCTGAAGACCGGGGTTAAGTTCAAGTCTGCGAATGTCAAAAAAGCCAATGTGGTAAAGGTTACCTCCCAATGGGAAGAGAAGGACACGGGCCTTGGCATAAAAGTTACCGGGCAGTTAATACATTTTCTCTTTGGTGATTACGAGAAAGTTATCTTACAGAAAGAAGGCAGTTATAGCAATCAGATTATTATGAAGCAAAACGAGATGAACAATATGAAGATACGTAAAAAACTGC
>JAYEGA010000023.1:0-22243 GCA_034658835.1 Thermodesulfobacteriota bacterium | reverse complement strand
ACCTGCTCTCCGGTGGCTCATTCAATCGGGTATAGCTATATGACGTGCTCAGTTTGGGCAAAAACCCGGTAAAGGCCTCTTTCCTTTTGGATTCGGATGCCTTCATCCCTTCCCTCGCCGCATTTACTATCACACTCTGTTTCAAGGCTATGTCAATACTTCCCTGTAGAGTAAGTGGCAATTCCTTCTCCTCAGGTAACACAGCCGTGCAAAAAAACATAATTACCAGGAATGCGATTACGATCCCTAACAAATAACTTCTAATTGCCATCCTCATCTACCCCCTTTAAGAATAGAAGTTTTAAGTGCCTAAAGTGAACTAAAGTGCCTAAAGTTGATGAATGCGCTTTCAGCGCAACCTGTTTTAAGAGGAATTTACGGCAGGTAGTCTGTGATTTCCGCTGCGCTCTCTATTATAAGATCTGCCCCTGCTTCACATAGGGCGTCAGTTCCGGAATATCCTGTAAGAACACCCACGGTATATGTCCCCATTTTCTTTCCAATACTTATATCCATAGGATGATCACCAACCATGACGGAATGTTCCGGCGCTGTACCAAGTTTTTCAAGGGTTATTCTGAGGTGTTCCGGGTGTGGCTTTACATTGCCGGCAAACTCTCTTGTAATAACCGCCTTGCAAAAGGAATCTATATCGGGAAATATCTCTCTTACGGCTTCCTGGCAGTTTCTGGTCACCACTCCGGCTTTTATATTACGGGTCTCTAAATCGCCCAACATCCGTTTTATGCCATCAAGAAGCTCCCCTTTTTTTGCTGCTTCAATTTCAATGTTGCTTATTAGCTTGTTCGCCGTTTTGATATAACCACCCTCACTTCCTGGATTGTGTATGGAAATCAATTCACCTCCAGCCTCAATCATTTCCAGTACAAAGAGTTTGCTCAAACCATCCATAGGAACATTGTAAGCAGCAGTGAGATCCAGGACGGTCTTACGCATCAAGGAAAAATCTATATTCAGTTTTGCAAGAGTGCCGTCAAAGTCAAAAACAACAGCTTCTATGTGATTATTTATCATCGTAAATAACTGATTCAGGGTTTTCTCCCATTCACTAAATGGAATAATAAAGTACCGAACTGCTGCAACTCTGTCAACATCTACTTCTTTCGGCTTCCGGTCATGTAATCCGGACAGAGAACCTTTTTTACAACTCTTTTCGAGTGGGAGCCTGGAAGCTCAAGATCAAAGACAATCTTTAAAAAATTCATGATGATATAAAAGGTGGCCCCCCAGAGTACCTCGTCCCGGTATATTAAACATGGAAAATTCCTCACCCTGGCTATATTTTTCTTAAGCTCGCTGGAGGACTCAACGGAGCAAAGTCCATAGTTTTCATCATTAAAGAATGTCCTTAATGGAATTTCTACAATCCTGTCAACCTCCCAGTTGGGCCGAAAATGCCATTCATTCTTTACAAATCCCGTCAGAGGAAAGATTCTCCTTCTGAAAGTTATCAGGTCATAGCAAGGCAGCGGGCCTAAAAACATAACATTGAAGGGATTAAGTCCTATCTCTTCCCAGGATTCTCTAAGGGCATTGGTCAAAAAGAGTTTGACGTTTCTGAAGGTGAACTTTCCTCTTTTTTGGGCATATTCCAGCACATCCTCCCGCAAGATCGGTGAAAATCTGTTAGTCATGAACGGCCTCAAGAGAGGATCTAAAAAAGTGTTCAACGTCCCTCCAGGGCAACTGATGTCTCCGGGTTGAGGAACCGTCGAAGCACGTTTGGTAAGCTGAAATACTAACTCATCGCCCCTGAAAAAAAGCAGAAGTAACACCCCTGCGGCCAACCAGGCATCATCCCTCTTCTCAGAAAAATCAACAGGAGTCCTGCCCAGCTTTTCTACAACAAGATTTAAGACTTTATCCCTTTGAGACAGTATTGATAAATCCATTTTCAGCACCAGCAATTTCACCGATTATTACTTGACATACAAATCACACAGGCCTTATCCTTGTCAAGGCATAGAATAAACCCCAAAATAGTTGACAGGAATAAAAAAAACCATGAAAAGGGTTTTAAGGCACGTTATAGGCTTGACTTTCATTGTGCTCGGGATTATAGGATGCCCTCCCCGTACTTCTATGAAATATAATACGGACAAGAAGATAATCGATGGAAAATAACCCCCTTTTAGGAGCTCACATGTCCATCGCAGGTGGAATAGAAAAATCCCTCCTGCGGGGGTATGATCTGGGATGTAATACAATACAGATATTTACAAAGAATTCACGTGGGTGGCGTGAGAAAGAATTTAAAGAACCGGAGATTGGTGCTTTTCATGAAACGAAGAAGAAGACCGGTATCGATCCCGTCATATCTCACTGCAGCTACCTCATAAACCTCGCCTCACCTGAGAGTGAAATATACCGAAAGTCAATCAATGCAATGTTATTTGAAACAGAAAGATGCGAATTGCTGGGAATAGCGTATCTTGTGATGCATCCCGGCGCTCATAAAGGATCCGGAGAGCTTTCCGGAATAGAAAAGATTGCTGATGCCATAAATGTTCTCCATCAGAAGACAACGGAGTTCAGGGTTAAGATTTTATTAGAAACGACGGCCGGTCAGGGCACAAATCTTGGCTACAGATTTGAGCAGCTCGCTGAAATAATTGAAAGGGTGGAAGAGAAATCGAGAATGGGTCTCTGTCTCGACACATGTCATATATTCGCGGCTGGTTATGAGCTGAGAACGAAAGATGGTTACAGGAAAATCTTCAAGGATATAGAAGAAATAATAGGTATGGAAAGGCTTATGGTTATACATATCAATGATTCACGGAGTGATTACGGTTCAAGGGTGGACCGACATGAACACATTGGTCAGGGTTTAATAGGCGAAAAACCTTTCCGGTGGATTATGAATGATGAACGTTTTAAAAATATCCCAAAGATTATAGAAACCCCCAAGGTTGGAAGTAAGGATAGGGACAATCTGCAATTATTGAAAAGTTTTTGTAATGAAAATCACCCTTGAATTGTAATTTGCAGGGTGATAAAGAAACAATAATGAAATTTTAGTCAGGAGACAAAATAATGAAAAAAACCCTCTGGGTGTTCTTTTGCCTTTTCCTAATTATATCAATGTCCGGCCAGGTACAGGCGACAAAAGAAACGACAAAAAAAGAAACAGCAAAAGAAATAAAAAAGGTGGCCATACTCCCCTTTTCGGTGCACAGCTCTGAAAATATAGACTATGTGCAAGCCGGTATATGGGATATGCTCTTTTCACGAATTGCCGTAAGCGGCAAGATAGACGTCGTAAGCAAGGACTCAACCCTGAAGGCGCTAAAGGAGGCTGGAAAGAAAGATCTTGCCCAATCCGATGTTTATGCCCTTGGCAAGAAGATGAATGTCGATTTTATTGTGTGGGGCAGTATCACAAAAATCGGCAACAGCGTAAGCCTGGATGGAAAGCTCGTTGATATTGCTTCATACAAATCATCAGTAGGTGTATTCGCCCAGTGTAAGGGCATGGATGAGGTGATACCAAAGATTGCCGATTTTGCAAAGAGGATAGATTATCACATCCTTGGACTCGTCCCTTCAACTTTTGGCCTTCCACCTGCTCCCTCAGCCATGCCTCAGCAGCCGGCGGGACAGTATCCTCGTGAGACTGAGATTATTACGAGGATGAAAGGGGGTCGAGGCACATTTACCTCGGCAATCAATCCCGATTTTATAAATGCTGCCCGACCAATGAAGAGAAGGGGTTTCTGGATGACCAAAAGATATCCGACCGAATTTAAGGGAATGGATATCGGCGACGTAAATAACGATGGTTTGAACGAGGTTGTGGTTATTGATGATCACAACGTCATGATATACCAGAAGAAAGAGAAATCCTTTAAATTGCTCCAGAAAATTGCCGGCAAACCTTATGATAATTATCTTGCCGTTGATGTAGCCGACATTAACAATAACGGCATTCCCGAAATAATAGTAACAAGTATAAGACGTAATCTTCTGAACTCATTTGTTCTTGAGTTTAAGGATGAAAAATTCCAAAAAACAGCATCTAATTTAAGATGGTTTATGCGGGTGATTGACACTACAGGTTCTCCCCTGCTGTTGGGCCAGAAGATAGCCATTGATGAACCGTTTAGCAACCCTATTTACAATATTGTATGGAGAGGTGGTGAATACAGAGAGGGAAAGAAGATGAAGATTCCCGAGGGACTCTCTGTATATGGTCTGACCATCGATAATCTGGGAATAAGCAAGAAGGAGAGAATCATAGCACTGAACGAGTATGATCACATCTGTATTTTTGAAAAGACAGATAAACCCCTTTCCAAGATCTCTGTTATGTCCGGAAGTGATGAATTTCTCTGGAAAAGTGATGATGTCTTCGGAGGAAGCAACAATTGTTTTGAACTTTCCGAGCAGCAGCAGGTAGCTGACGATACAAATGAGAAAGACGTAACGTTTATTAAGGTAAGGATACTTACCTATGATATTAACAAAGACGGGAGAAAAGAGATCATAGTTGTTAAAAATTTGTCTTCCGTGGGAAGGATCTTCAAAAATCTTAAGGTCTTCACATCCAGTGAGATATATGATCTTGAGTGGGATGGTCTCGGCCTGCTGGAAAACTGGAGAACGAGAAAGATCAATGGATACGTTGCCGACTATCAGTTCAAGGACATTGACAACGATGGTCAAAATGAAATAGTTCTGGCGCTCAATATGACTATCGGCGGCATGAAAACCAGAAAAAGTGTAATTGTTGCCTACGATTTGAACATTCAATCAGAGTAACGGATTACAGCAATCAGTGGTCAGGGATCAGGAATCATGGAGAGCTTGACATCCAAATAGACATAATATAGACATAAATTGGTCCTTTGAAAAAAATGTTCTGAGCATCGAAAAACCATATTTTTTGAAGCTCTCAAAGTGATAGAAGAAAATTTAGTAATTCTGTGGCGGTGTAGCTCAGACGGTTAGAGCATACGGCTCATATCCGTAGTGTCCGGGGTTCAATTCCCTGCACCGCCACCATAAGAAAAAAAGCCTGGTAAATTCACCAGGCTTTTTTGCGTCAAATCTCAAGCATTTGAAAATAAAATTTTCAAACTTTAATTTTTTAATTGACACAAAAGGTTTCATATAGTATGTAGCGCAGCGTTTAAGTTGCACATTTAAATACTCCAAACTCCAAGTGGAATATGTGAATGATGATGAATGAAGTAAGCGGGAAGAAGATAGCAGGAAGGGAACGGTAAATTATGGAAAAAAAAGAGAAGATGATAGCATCTGTCATTATGGTGGTCATGCTTATAATAGGTTTTTCCGGTTATGCTATGGTTGAAAAAAGTCCTGAAACACCGATAAGGCTTTTATACCAGACAACTGCGGGAAAAGCCTTTTTTGACCACAAGATCCACTCAACTGAATATGATATCGGATGTTCTGATTGTCATCATTATTACGAAGGGGAAGGGATGCCGGAATCCTGTGGTGAATGCCATTATAAGGATGGAGACGAAATGCCCAGGGCAGAAGCATTTCATAGTCAATGTATTGATTGCCACAAGGCAGAGGAGAAAGGACCAGTCAAGTGTGGAGAATGTCATATCATGTAACTTGACAAGAAACATCTTTGCAAAGGATGAAATTATGATTAAAAAGTCATTTTTGGGATTAAAAAAACCGGAGTTAAAATATAGATTGGAAACACTTCCTTTTGAGGATATTCCCACTCCTGGGGAAGCTACAGTCTTTCTAAAAAAACCAAACGGAAAATTGAGAGAAGAACTTTTTAAGGTCGGCGATGAGGTTAAAACCGGTCAGAAGCTTCTGTTTTCTTCTGACTCACCAGAATATGTCATCTCTCCGGTAACGGGAAAGATATCTAGTATCTTTTCATATTCAGATGCATTCGGCCAATCTTATGATGGTATTAAAATCGAGTCAAACGGAAACGATGATTGGGATGATCAGTTTACCGGGAAGGCAACCTTGGAAACAGCGATAGATTTTCTGGAATTCGCCCCCGGCAAATGTTCCTTCCGGAAATTTAGTGATACTCCGGATAAAATTGATACCATTATCATCAATGGAATGGATGTTGATCTGGGAATTACTGTCAATCAAGAAATCGTAAAGACAAATTCTTCCAAAATAAAAGAGGGGATTAATTCTCTTAAAAAAATTACCGGTGCAAGCAATTTCATTCTTGCTGTCCCCGAGACTTTATCCAAAGAAGCAGGCAGTGCCGGGGCCACGGTAAAAACTATAACTGCCACCTTCCCCAATGCCCTTCCGGTAATGATCATAAAAAACTCTCTCGATAAGGTAGTTCCCGCTGGAAAGAAGCCTGAAGATATTGGAGTTGCTGTGATCAGCGCGGAAAGCGCAGTCACTGTTGGCGAGGCCTTTGCTACCGGGAAAATTCCCGTAACCAAGGCGTTGTCCGTGGTAGGAAAAGACGGAAAGGCCACCAATGTCAAGGCAAGGATAGGAACACCAATCGGTGATGTTCTTGCCAAATGCAATGTTGCTCTGGAGGAGAATGACCGGATAATCTTAGGTGGACCCATGATGGGAACCGCTACCTATTCAAAAGACTTCCCCATTGAGCCGAACACCGATGCTATTACAGTCCAAAGCGAATCCGAGAGCGCTCAGGTCTCAGATTATCCCTGCATCAGTTGTGGTGAATGTGTAAGGATATGCCCGGCGAAGATTCAGGTAAATTTGCTTTGTAGATTTGCGGAATTTGCACTGTATGAAGATGCTGAAAGGTACGATCTTGATTCCTGTATAGAATGTGGATTGTGTGCCTATGTCTGTACCGCGAAAAGACCTCTTTTACAGTACATTAAACTGGCCAAACATGAACTCGAGTTAATAAAACTTTCGGAGGCAGTTAATGAATAATAATAAACTTATTGTTTCCTATGCCCCCCATTGGCACGACGGAAGCAGGATATCTACCAGAAATATTAATATAATGATAGCAGCGTTTCCGGCCTTGATTGTGGGAGTTATAATTTACGGGATGCCTGCCTTAAGCGTTGTTACCCTGTCTATCGGTTCTGCAATGCTTGCCGAGTTGCTTATAAATCTTGTCGCCAGAAAGGAATTATCAATTGATGATGGAAGCGCCGCCGTTAGTGGACTTCTTTTAGGCATGCTTCTTCCCGCCAGCGCACCATGGTGGCTGGTAGTGATTGGCGCCTTTGCTGCCATCATCATCGGCAAACAACTTTTCGGAGGTATTGGGGCAAATCCTTTGAATCCTACCCTTATTGGTTTTGCCATTATTATGATTTCATGGAAAGGTCATTTAAATTTTGATGAGGCGCTTCTAAATTACGATCCCGGTTTTGTTATGGCTTATCCTCTGGCAGCGCTGAAACATTTTGGAGTTGCGGCAACTGACAAATATGACTTGATGAACCTTTTAATAGGAAAACAGTCAGGAGGTATCGGCGCTGTATGCGGGCTGGGTCTTTTGATCGGCGGTATCTACCTTATTTTGAGAGGATTCATCAGGTGGGAAATATCCCTCTCTTTTCTGGTTGGCGTTCTTATTACCGCTTTTCTATTCAATATTGCCAACCCGGAAAAGTATGCATCACCCATGTTTCACCTGTTAACAGGAAACGTTATGCTCGGGGCATTCTTTTTAGCCACTGACGATACAACCTCACCAGTTAATTTTATTCCCATGCTGATATTTGGACTGGCTTGTGGAATAATGACAGTCCTGATCAGGTGTACCGGATTGTATTATGATGGGGTGGTTTTTGCCATTCTCCTTATGAACATTATCAATCCGCTTCTGGATAAAATCAGTCCGAAGGCTATTGGAAAGGTGGTAGAAAATGCGTGACATTATAAAGATGATTGTTGTCCTTGGTCTTATAGCTGGCGTTGCCGGGGCGCTTCTCGCCGGGGTGCGTATGGGCACCATGGAGAAGATCGAATACCAGGAACTTAAATATGTAAAAGGTCCGGTGATAATGAAAATCCTCAAGGGATGCACCAATAATCCAATTAAGGATCGGTTTAAGTTGAAGTATGGGGAAGAAGAGATCAATTTTTTCCCGGCAGTCTTTGACGGAAAACTTGATGTGGTGGCCTTCGAAACCACAGGAGGCGGCTTTGGTGGAGATATCGGAATAGTTATGGCCGTTAATTTAGAAAAAGACACCCTAACTGGTATAGGAATTACTACACACAAGGAAACACCAGGAGTCGGTACACTGGTCAAAGATTCAGAATCCTTCAAGAATAGTGTTAAGGGTCTTTCGGTAAATCAGCCGATCAAGGTTAAAAATGACGGTGGTAAGGTGGACGCTGTAACTGGAGCGACTGTTACATCCAGGGGTGTTTGCGAAGGAGCCACTCGTGGTTCAGAGATTTACAGAAAACTTAAGAATGATATATTAGCGAAAGCGAAGGATATCAAGTAAGGAGAGTTACATGGACATTGCTAAGGAATTCACCAAAGGATTATGGGCGGAGATTCCACCGTTTCGTTTCGTGCTTGGACTTTGTCCTACACTGGCGGTTACCAAAACTGTGGAGACCGGCATCGGTATGGGTCTGATGTTGACATTTGTTCTTGTCTTTTCGAATATCCTCGTTTCTTCATTAAGAAAGGTTATACCCCCGAGGGTAAGAATCGCATGTTTTATTGTAGTCATCGCCACCTTTGTTGTTATAGTGGAACTTGTATCACAGGCGTATACCTATGGCCTTTACCAAAAGCTGGGAATATTCATCCCACTTATTGTGGTTAACTGTATCGTACTGGGTCGGGCGGAGGCATTTGCCTCCAAAAACGGGGTGGTTGCATCTATCGCCGACGGATTGGGAATGGGAATAGGTTTTACCATTTCTCTGACTGTTTTGGCAGCGATTCGAGAGGTGTTCGGAGCAGGAACTTTTTACGGAATCAATGTAATGGGACCATCTTTTGAACCTTTTACCTTCATGGTCAGCGCTCCTGGAGCATTTGTCTGTCTGGGAATTATACTCTGCATCATGAATATGTTTGGAAAAGCGAAAGATATGTAAGGGGGATTTAAATGTCTGACTATCTACTTATGGCTGTTGGTGCAATTCTTGTAAACAACATCCTGCTGGCTCAATATCTGGGATGTTGCCCTTTTGTTGGTGTGTCAAAACAGATGGATACTGCCGTGGGAATGACTGGTGGAGTTGTGTTTGTATTGACCATGGCCGGGCTTATCACCTGGACAATTGATGCTTATCTTCTCCGTTATTTTGACCTTGTCTATCTGAGAACAATCGTCTTTATCCTGGTTATCGCTTCCCTGGTCCAGTTTGTGGAAACTTTTCTGAGAAAAATGATCCCTCCACTTTACAAGGGATTGGGAATATTCCTCCCTCTGATTACCACCAACTGCGCGATATTCGGAGTGTGCATCATCAATGTGCGGAAAGACTTTAATTTTATGGAGACCCTGGTGTTTTCAATCACATCAGCATTAGGTTTTGGCCTTGCTCTGATTCTTATGGCAGGACTCAGGGAGAGGATGGCCACGGCAAGGATTCCAAAAATACTGGAAGGCACGGCTATTACAATGATAACCGCGGGGTTCATAGCCCTGGCTTTCTTCGGCTTTGTGGGAATGGCCTAGTCAAGTATTTCATGAAAACCTTTGCTCGGCCATCTTGAAAAGTAAAACAAGAAGCAATTATATAAGTTAATCTGTAGGGTCTTATCCCAAATGATTTTGACGGAAGGAATTTGATCATGGTAGATGCTTTCATTTTTTTGTTGATTTTAGGCGCTATTTTAGCAGGTATGTTAGGCGCTGCCGCCATAGTATTTTATGTATATGAGGATCCGAGAATTGCGGAGGTGGAAGGTGTGCTTCCAGGCGCAAATTGCGGAGGATGCGGGTATGCCGGATGTAGCGCTTTCGCTGGAGCAATCGTTGCAGGTGAAGCCTCCCCTACGGGTTGTGTCGCGGGAGGTCCTGGCGTAACACAAGCTGTGGCAGAGGTAATGGGGATGAAAGTTGAAGCAGTGGAGCCAAAATTGGCTTTTCAGACCTGCAATGGCGGCGTCCGGGCAGAAACAAAATACAACTACCTCGGAATTCAGGACTGCCGCGCACTGGCTCTTCTGTATAGGGGTGATAAAAAGTGTGAACTGGCGTGCCTGGGACTGGGAACCTGTGTAAGAAATTGTCCATTTGGTGCACTTACCATGGGAGAAAATGGCCTCCCCATAGTCGATCTGGAGCTTTGTACCGGTTGCGGCAACTGTGAAAAGGTTTGTCCCACCGGGGCAATGAAGGTACAGAATTCTACTGATAAATCTTTTCACTTCAATATGTTTGATGATCGCCTGGCACCCTGCCAGCAGACGTGCCCAGCAGAAATTGATATTCCCAGATACATTGACCACATAAAACATGGAAGATATGAAGAGGCAGTACTCACCATAAAGGAGAAAAACCCCTTTCTCCTTACCTGTGGCCGGGTTTGCCCTCACCCATGCGAAGAAGTGTGCAGAAGAGCCCTGGCTGATGATCCTGTGTCAATTAACCAGTTGAAGCGCTTTGTAGCCGATTATGAAATGAATTCAGGCAAACATTTACCCATTTCGGTAGCTCCGGACAATGGGCGCAAGGTAGCTATTATCGGAGGCGGCCCCGGTGGACTCACCTGCGCTTATTTTCTGAGAAGGCTCGGCTATTCGGTAACAGTATTTGAGATGCAACCAGAATTAGGCGGAATGCTCTATTATGGTATTCCTGAATATCGCCTTCCTAAAAAGATTCTCGACTGGGAGATTCAGGGAATTCTTGACCTCGGTATTGATGCAAGAGTCAATATGAAGTTTGGTATGGATTTCGACCTGGAATCGCTGATAGCAGCAGGTTATGAAGCAGTCTTTATGGCAATCGGCGCCTGGAAATACAGTTCTGCCCGTCTTGATAAGGAAGAAGAAGTAGCGGGTGTTGAAGGCGCTACTGTTTTCCTCGAAAGACAGGGATTAGGTGTTCCAAATCCTGTCGGAAATAAGGTAGGTGTCATCGGTGGTGGGAATACTGCAATGGACTGCGTCCGGTCAAGTCTCAGGCTGGGTGCGGAGAAGGTTTATTTAATTTACCGCCGAAGTGAAAAGGAGATGCCTGCAAATCCGGAAGAGATAGAGGCAGCTCATGATGAAGGAATAGAATTTGTTCTTCTGTCTGCACCCCACAGAATAGTAGAAGAAGATGGCAAACTCACCAATCTTGAGTATCTGAAGATGGAACTTGGTGAACCTGATGAGAGTGGCAGGAGAAGACCGGTTCCCGTCGAGGGTTCGGAGACATTGATTCCCCTTGATAATTTAATCCTTGCCATTGGCCAGTACTCTGACTTCTCCTTTTTGGAAACGAACCGGAGAATAAAGGACTTGGAAAAGACCAAATGGAATTCCATTATTACCGATGCAGATACCAACCAGACTGCTATTCCCTACGTATTCGGCGGCGGCGATGCGGGTTTTGAGGGTCCGGGTATCCTGGTAGAAGCTGTTGGAGATGGAAGGAAGGCGGCAAGAGCTATCCATCTTTATATCACCGGCGAGGAGATGAAATTTCCGGAAGGAAGAATGAAACCGAAAGATACTATTCCGGGAACTATCTTTGACAGTATCTCCGGCATCGAAAAGAAAGGAAGGATCAAGCTATCGCAAATTGATCCGAAGACCAGGATTCATAATGTGGAAGAAGTGGATCTGACAATAACGGAAGAAGAGGCCTTGAAAGAAGCAAACAGGTGCATGAACTGCTGCCTCACATGCTACGATAAGGACATTAAAGAGGCGAGCTAATATATCTTATATCCAACACATCTAATGCGGTTGTATTAGCCGTTGCCAAGGCTTTAGATAAGGCCCGCGTTAAATAGCATTAACGGTTTCAAAATTAGTGATCTTAGCAAGAAAATTTAAGGGTGGAGGACAGTCATTCTGGGCTATTTGCTTTATGACATTTTTCTCCACCCTTGGTGTTTGTGCATTCTCTTTCTCTTTTCCCCTTCTGGCAAGAGATGTGGGCATAACCGGTATGTGGCTTGGGTCTACGTTTACCGGGTTTTTTATTGCCAAACTGCTGGTTGGCTACTTAGCCGGAATTCTGGCAGATAAGATAGGTCCACGGCCACTCCTTATTTTTTCCATCCTTCTTGGCACCCTGATTCCTCTGGGATATCTCTTTAACTCCCCATCACTCCCAATATACTTAGTTCAATTCGGACTGGGCATAGTTATTGGAATTATTAAACCGGTAAGCATGGCAGTAATAGGCGCAGAGTCATCCGAGGAATACAGAGGGAAACTGTTTGGCTGGTATAACACTTTTTTTTACGCTGCCCTTATCGGCGGCCCCTTGCTTGGAGGATTTTTATACCATCAGAAAAATCCGCTTCCTGTCATTTTATCCCTTTTTTTATGTATGTTAGTATCATTACTAATACTGATTCTTTTTTTTCCAGGAAATATTTCCCTTTCCAGGAAAATCAGCCAAAAGCCCGTTTCAGGCATATCAGCGGAAAAGGGTGGAGAGTTTCTTACGCTATTGCTGGCAGTAGCCGGCAGGACTGCGGGAATAGCTATAATTATTTCATTCTTGCCTATATTGATGATGGAGAGGCTTTCCTATAACAGCTTGACTTTGGGGGTGTTTTTCTCATTGCCAACCCTGGTTACCTGTCTTGCTTTACCTTTAAGTGGAAGATTGGCAGATCATTTCAATAAGATTTCTCTTACCTTGGCCGGGATGCTTATATGCGCTTCTTCCCTGCTCTTCGTTGGAAAAGTCCAGACACCAACAGGTATAATAGCTGTTCTTCTGTTTCTGGGTATTGGCTCAGCAATTTCTATACCTGCATCCATGTCCGAGGCTTCAATAATCAGCAGCGAACAGGGTAAGACTATGGGGATTTTCTATGGAGCTGCTAATCTTGGTTTTATACTCGGTCCACTTCTGGGAGGATTGTCCATAAAAGCCAAGGGATTGCCCGGGGCTTTCTGGGTTATTGGGATAATAGGAATTATTTCGTGTCTTCCCCTAAGTGTAAGCTTTGCCAAAAACATAGTCCGGTTCAGGCACCTTGATTATATTAGTTCCTCGATAGCAATTACTCTCATACTTGTATTCTCAGTTGTAACATTTTTAGTACCTGTCAGGGCTGTCGCAAAAGAGCGCTTCCGTTTTGCCAACCTGGCGATGGGAACCTATGTACAGCTTACTCTGAAAGCGTCTGACGAGAATGTTGCCGAGCGGGCAGCAGATAACGCTTTTGCAATCATCCACAAATTAGAAAAGGATATCAGTCACCGATCTCCAACCGGTTCAGTAGGAAGAATAAATAGTGCAGCAGGAAAAAAGCCGGTCAAAGTCACCTCAAAGGCCTTTAAACTTATCAAGAGAGCTTTGTTATTTAGTGAAAAAAGCGATGGGGTGTTTGATATCTCCGTAGGTGCCATAAGTACTGAACCTGAATATTATAATAATTATTATGAGAACAAAAACGGCCTTGTCAATTATCGCCTTGTCCAGTTGAATAGTGAGGATAGTACAGTTTTCCTGCCCAGAATGGGAATGTCGCTTGATCTTGGGGGAATGGCCAAAGGCACGATTATTGATAGTGCCGTTGATGCCATAAAAAAGGATGGCATTTCTGCCGGTATTGTGGAAGCAGGCGGGGATCTCTTCTGTTTTGGTAACGAGAACTGGAATATAGGCATTGAACATCCCCGGATGGAAGGCCTGTTAGGGGTTATTTCAATCAGGAATATGGCTGTTTGCTCTTCTGGTGATTATCGTCAATATTCATACTCAGTTAAACAGCACAAGAGGAAGCACCATATTATCGATCCCCAAAAAATGAGTTCGGCCGGTAAAAGCATAAGCGTTACTGTTGTTGCCCCGAATGCGGAACTGGCAGATGCCCTGGCAACCACCCTCTTCATTATGGGACCGGAAAAAGGAAAAGAGTTTTTGAGAAAAAAGTTTCCTGATTCATCCGCTTTCTGGGTCCTTCCCGACTTGAATACAATTAAAACAAGAAATTTTCCTCCGTTTTTAACAAGATAAAACTTCTGTTTAAAAATTAACAAATTCTTTTTTCGCATCCATGACCTTGGCCAGATACCGCCGCGTTTCGTCGTAAGGCAGTTTTGTGCGCAGAGTTTCAAATACCTGAAGCGGGTCAAGTCTGTTTATCCGTTGCGGCGCGCGGTTTCTGTCGCGATCAAAGGTGCGCAGGACATTGCCGGCGCCAGTGTTATAAGCAGCTATAACACAGTATTCCCTGGACACCGGGTTCCGGATGCTGTTTAAGTATTTGGAGTACAAAATGTGCAGATAGGCAGTTCCGTACTGAATGTTGTTTTCAGGATTGAAGAGAAACCCCTTTGAGGGCATACCGCTCCTGTTCAGGAACATGTGCACCTCCCGGCCAGCGGACGTGGGCACAATCTGCATGAGACCGAAGGCCGGGGCGCTGCTTACGGCATACGGGTTGAAATCGCTTTCGGTCTTCATAATGGCATATACAAGATTTTTACTGATAGAAAATCGCTTTGCGAAGCGTTCAACAAGCGACCTATACTTCCGGGCGCGTACCTCGAGATGGTCTTTTACCATCGGGATAACCACATAATGCACGGTCTTAGTCTCACCGCTGGTTTTAATCTGCCTGGTTTCAATCCTGTTTTTAATGAGATAATCGGCAAAACATCCTGCCCGCCAAGACCACCGGATATCCTTGCCTTCGTTGTCCTTGACTTCACTGTAGAGAAAGGGTGTTTCTCCGAGCTTTACGGTTTTGGCGGAGTAAATATCCACGGCCCTGGGATCATCCGGAGTGAGCAGGGTGGTGACGATGGCGCTCTTCAAGCTTTTCAAGGAATCTTTCTGATCCAGCGTTTCAACGGTGATTACCCCCTCGTCGAAATCCACCGAGGCACGGGAAAGATAATTCTGGGTGTATTTGACATACTCCTTGGGTCTTGGTTCCTTGATCTCTTCCCTGCCCCACACACCACCGACAGCCTTTCTGAACGTCTCAACAAGCTTTGCAAACCCATCCTGAAAACGCTTTATGTCCCGCGCAAGCGCTTTCGGGCTTACAGCATACCTGGCCGCCTTTTCCGCGGCCATGCGCTGGGCAGAGGCAACGTCTCCGGTGGCCGCTATCCTGGCCACACGTACCGCGTCCCATTTAGAACATCCGGCAATAACCGCGACAACCAAAAGCGCTAAATATAAATTCCTCATTGCCTGCAAAATCTCTCATCTTGGCGGTATGGTTAGTAAAGAGGTCTTCCGTATCCTTCATGAAGACTTTGAAGGTTTGCTTATTACTGTATCTTTCAGCCAGTTTTTGTCATCTTTTTCTGGATAGTCGATATTATAGTGCAGACCCCGGCTTTCCTTTCTCAACATTGCACATTGTATGATTAGTTTTGCCACCGTGGCAATATTCCTGAGTTCCAACAATTCCATGCTTATAATAAAATTCCAGTAATATTCACTAATTTCTCTGTTGAGGAGATCTATCCTCCTTTTTGCTCGTTCCAATCTTTTATTCGACCTTACGATCCCAACGTAATCCCACATGAATCTCCTTATCTCATCCCAATTATGCGATACGACTATTGATTCATCACTTTCCGTTGCACCTCTCGTATCCCAGGGAGGTATAGAAATAGAATCGTCCTTTATTCCGGGGAACAGCTCCGATATCTTCACAAATGAACTGTGAGCAAGCACGACTCCCTCTAAAAGGGAATTGCTCGCCAGACGATTAGCGCCATGGAGACCGGTACAGGCAACCTCACCACATGCAAAGAGTCCGTCGATATTCGTCTCACCGAATTGATTCACTGCTACCCCGCCACAGAGGTAATGAGCGGCAGGAACGACAGGAATGGGATTACTTGAAATATCAATCCCGAATTCAAGGCATTCGTTGTATATATTGGGAAACCTTTTAATGAGGAAATCCTTATCTTTGTGAGTAATATCAAGAAGTACATACTCATCACCCGATTTTTTAAGCTCTGTGTCAATAGCTTTGGCAACAATATCCCTCGGGGCGAGACTCTCCATCGTGTGATATTTTTCCATAAAGGTGGACCCATTTTGTAGTTTTAAAACTCCACCTTCTCCCCTCACAGCTTCACTGATAAGAAACGATTTAGCTTCCGGGTGATAGAGGCAGGTAGGATGAAACTGGATGAATTCCATATTGGCGATTTCTGCTCCAGCCCTGTAAGCCATTGCTATACCATCACCCGTTGAAATATCGGGATTTGTCGTAATCAGATATACTTTCCCCGCACCTCCGGTGGCAAGGAGGGTAAACTTTGATCTGAACGTATACACATCGTTATTGTTTACATCAAAGACATAAGCCCCGAGACATTGATCCCTTTCACTTTTTTTTCTACCCAATACTTTTGACTTCCTGATAAGATCTATTGCAAAAAAATCTTCATAAAATTTTATGTTCTTCTTAGAACTCGCTTTTTCAAGAAGCGCCCTCTCTACCTCCTGTCCGGTAATGTCCGTTGCGTGCAAGATTCTTCTTCTGGAATGTCCACCCTCACGTCCGAGATCATAGTCAGCGGAACTGCCATTCTTTGCCTTTGTAAACTCCACCCCCCATTCTATCAACTCCTTAATCCTTTCAGGGGCATCCGTTACTACAAATCTTGCAACATCTTCCTTGCTGAGACCTGCCCCGCAAGTGAGTGTATCATTTATGTGATATTCGAATTTGTCAGCCTTATCCATAACAGCAGCTATTCCACCCTGGGCTAAATTTGTGTTAGATTCTATTTTCTCTTTTTTAGTAACAATAGCAACAGTTCCCAGATCAGCCATCTTTATCGCAAAGCTGAGTCCCGCAATCCCGCTACCTATAACCAGAAAATCTGTTTGTATTTCCATTTTCTCTTCTTTGCTCCTCCACACTTATTGTGATCTTAAACTAAGTTAAATCTCTGTTTACAAACAATTATATTTGCTATATATTCTTTTCCATCTTTTGTGAAGAAAAAATGTGCTGAGGGTAAATAATGTTGATCTTAGGGATAGAGTCTTCCTGTGATGAGACAGCAGCTGCCGTTGTTCGAAATGGCAGTTTTATTTTGTCCAACGTCATTGCCTCACAGATAGATATACACAGCAAATATGGTGGAGTAGTACCGGAAATTGCATCTCGAAAGCATATAGAGGCTATCATTCCGGTTATCCTGCAGGCTCTGGATGACGCCAATTTGTCTCTTGATGACATTGAAGGTATAGCGGTTACTAAAGGTCCAGGTCTGGTTGGATCTCTTCTCGTCGGTGTATCAGTGGCCAAATCAATAGCCTTCGCAAAGAACCTGCCCTTTGTAGGTGTAAATCATCTTGAAGGTCATGTAGCATCGATATTTTTGAACGACAAGAAACCGGATTTTCCGTTTGTGGCGCTTGTTGTATCAGGTGGTCATACAAACATCTATCTAGTAAAAGATTTTCAGAGTTTAAATATCTTAGGACAAACAAGAGATGACGCTGCAGGGGAGGCTTTTGACAAAGCCGCCAAGCTTCTAAACATAGGATATCCTGGTGGTGTAGTAATAGATCGACTGTCCAGAGGTGGAAATACTGAATTCGTTAAATTTCCCAGGGCAATGAAAGACAGTCTGGATTTTAGTTTTAGTGGACTGAAGACATCACTTTTAACATATACCAGGAAAAGAGAATTCCCGATTATTGAAGATGAAATACCGGATATTGTCGCCAGTTATCAGGAGGCAATTGTTGATGTCCTTGTTGAGAAAACCCTGAGAGCCGCACAGTCCTGCTCAGTTTCTCGTGTTGTAGTCACCGGAGGGGTTGCAGCAAACAGCCGACTGCGGGAAAGGTTTTACGAAAACGCAAAGGTAAAAGGCGTCGAGATATTTATTCCGCCTCCAATTTTGTGTACCGACAATGCAGCTATGATTGCAGTTGTTGGTGATAATCTCCTGAAGGCAGGTAAGAGAGATTCATTTGATATGAATGCTGTTTCCAGATGGCCATCAGGAAGCAGTCAGTAAGATTATGAACCCGAAGAAAATATTAAAGGACTTTTATACACAATTTATCAGTCTGAAGGGTAAACCAAGAGAAATCGCCGTCGGTGCAGCAATCGGTGTGTTCATAGGAGTGACCCCGACGATTCCCTTTCATACCGTTCTGATTATTCTTTTCGGCATTTTGCTAAGGCAGAACATTACAGCTGGCCTCCTTGGTTCCGGTCTCATATCAAATCCTCTTACGATACCTTTTTTCTATGCTTCTGAATACTATTTAGGAAAGTTTCTTCTGAAAGGCAACCAATGCCAACTTGTCTTAAATGACTACACTATGTATAACATCATCAATATGGGGTGGAATGTTGCTTATCCTTTACTTGTAGGAGGCTTCATTCTCGCACCTCTTTTTGCCATTCCTGCCTATTTTATAACCCACAGGGCTGTGTTAGCAATCAGAAAAAGGCACGGGAAAACATGGGACACATCCCAATCGTAATTACAAATCTGTAATCTTTTGCAGAGGTTATGTTTCTCTTTTGTCATTGACACCCCACCAACTTTTTTCTATACTCCCTGCAAAACAACAAAAGAAGGAACTTAAATATGAGCCAACATAAGCACGCCTTAATTATTATCGATATGCTCAACGATTTTTTGGTTGAAGGAGCTCCTTTAGAAGTACCATCTGCCAGAAATGTAGTTCCCTTTGTCCAGGAAAAGTTGGAAATAGCAAGAAAAGAAGGGATGGTCGTTATCTACATCTGTGATAGTCATAGAAAAGAAGATCCGGAGTTTGAAAGAATGAACTGGCCACCCCATGCTATTGAGGGAACGGGTGGGGCTCAGGTTATTGACGAACTAAAACCCCTTCCAGGCGATAAAATAGTAACCAAGACTACCTATTCCGGGTTTTTCAAGACCGATCTGGAGAAAATCTTAGGAGAGCTAAAAATATCAACCCTTTTAGTATGCGGTTGTGTTACAAATATCTGTGTCCTTTACACAGTAGCCGAGGCAGTAATGAGGGGATATGAAGTAGAAGTTTTCAAGGAAGGGGTGGCTGGTTTGAACCGGGATGATCACGATTTCGCACTCCGGCAGATGGAGGAAGTGCTGGGAGCAAAAATTACGACTTAGATTACTTCGGTTACATTAGAAGAGGCGCGCTGGGAGCTGAATTTAAGAGGCTTCAGTAAGGTAAAGCTACTGGTGAGTGGAGGGATTGATGAGCAGGAAATTCTGAAGCTCAATCCTTTGGTGGATGCCTACGGTGTTGGTACAGCCATCAGCAATGCTCCTGTAATAGACTTTTCCATGGACATAGTAGAAATTGATGGGGCTCCAGTAGCAAAAAGAGGAAAGATGTCAGGCAGCAAAAGGGTGGTTCGCTGTCCGGAATGTTTAAAAGATAAAATTGTCTTCCACTCCGAGGAAAAAATTACCTGTGAATGTGGAAGTGAGATGAAAGACTTGCTCTTGTCTCTTATCGAAGAGGGAAAACTCGAAGAGCCCCTGCCGGAGGCGAAGAAAATAAGGAAATATGTCCTGGAGCAACTGGAGAAATTTTCCCTGGATGAAAATATTGAATGACAACTCCCAGAAATATCCTCAAAAAACATGGGGTCCGTCCCCTCAAAAGATTGGGGCAGTCCTTCCTTGAAGACAGGAACATAACGGCAAAGATTGTTGCCATCTCCGATATAAAAAGCGACGACATTGTTGTTGAGATAGGTTCAGGGTTGGGAATAATGACCACCATGATCGCAATGGAAGCAGAAAAGGTTATCGCTATTGAAGTAGATAAATACATGGTAGATATCTTGCGGGAAGAACTGAAAAATCATTCTAACGTAGAAATAGTTCAGACAGATGTCCTTAAATACGATTTTTCTTCAGCCCACCCTGAGCATCCTTCAAAGAAGTTAAAGGTTATCGGTAATATACCCTACAATATCTCATCGCAGATATTGTTCCGTCTGATCGAGTTCAGGGATAATATTTCGTCAATGGTTCTGATGTTTCAAAAAGAAGTCGCCGAAAGAATAACTGCATCTCCAGGAACGAAGGAGTATGGCATACTTTCGGTCATTGTTTCGATGTATACAAAACCCTCGCTGGAAATGACAGTACCGGGCAGTTGTTTTTATCCAAAACCAAATGTGGACTCTTCCGTACTGAAAATGACTGTTCGAGAAGTGCCACTCTTCAATATAAAGAATCCGGATTTTTTTTCAAAGCTTGTAAAAGTCGCCTTTTCTAAACGAAGAAAGACTTTGTTGAACAACCTGATGGGTTCAGATTTATTCAAATCGCCCAAAAAGGATGTAGCCGAAATCCTTGAGCTTTTGGGAATAGACATTAATAGAAGGGGTGAAACGTTAACGGCAGAAGAATTCGGTAAATTGAGTAATGCCCTTCTTTCGGCAAAAGCTTTGACAACAGGATTCTAAACGCAAACCACATTCCCAAAGCTCTGTGCAGCTTTTGAATGGTTATGCAAAATTTCTTGGCATAAATCGCTTGACAGGCATAATCTCTTTTGATAGATGAATATAAATCGCTTGGATCCGGTTTCGGACTGAGACGGAAGGTATAGAAAATATTTGTTTGTTGAGATATTGAATTTTAAGCCTCCCGTCTGAGACGCGAGGCTTTTTTTATGGGGTTTTAAGGTCTCACTATGAAGATTATTGAATCAGTAAAAGAAATGCAGGAATTTTCTGAATCCCTCAGGAACAGTGGAAAGAAAATTGCCTTTGTCCCCACTATGGGTTACTTCCACCATGGTCATTTAAGCCTTATGGAAGAAGGAAGAAAATTAGGGGACTGTCTGATTATCAGTATCTACGTGAACCCGACCCAGTTTGGCCCCGGGGAGGATTTAGAAAAATATCCGAGAGATTTTGAAAGCGACGGAAAACTTTCCGAGGATGTCGGGGTAGATGTGATATTTTACCCACCGGATAGTGAGATGTACCCTGAACACTATCAGACATTTGTTGATGTAGAGAGGGTAACCAATAATCTGTGCGGTTTGTCGAGACCCGGCCATTTCAGAGGTGTGACAACAATCTGCGCAAAGCTTTTCAATATTGTCAAACCCCATGTAACAGTTTTTGGTAAAAAAGATTTCCAGCAGCTTGTTACAATTAAGCGAATGGTGACAGACCTCAATATGGACATGGATGTTGTAGGAATGCCTACGATAAGGGAAGCCGATGGTCTCGCCATGAGTTCGAGAAACACCTACCTAAAAGAAGAGGAGAGAGAGTCCGCTCTCAGTCTAAGCCGTTCTCTTAAGCTGGCGAAGGAGCTCTATGATAACGGGGAAAGGAACGCAGGCAAGATAATAGATGAAACAAAAAAATTCATTGAGGGGCATCCTCACACAAAGATTGATTATGTAAACATATGTGATACCACTACAATGAATGACGTTGAATATCTTGAAAGCGAAGCCGTCATAGCACTGGCAGTGCGGGTAGGAGCAGCAAGACTTATAGATAACTATGTGTTCGGGGAACCCCTGAACATTAAATAAGGAAGGTAATCAATATGCAAAGATTCGTTTTAAAATCAAAGATCCACAGGGCAACCGTAACCGACGCTGATCTCAATTATGAGGGAAGTATTACAATCGATGAAAACCTTACAAATGCCGCGGATCTTCTTCCCTACGAAAAAGTGAATATATACAATGTGTCAAACGGGGAAAGATTCTCGACCTACGTTATAAAAGGCGAAAAAGATTCCGGTGTTATATGCCTTAATGGGGCTGCGGCCAGAAAGTGTTCCAGTGGGGACATAGTCATCATAGCAAGCTATGTCATTGTGGATGATGATTCTGCAAGAGCCTGGTCTCCTAAATGTGTATATGTTGATGACAAAAACAAAATTAAGGAAATAAGTGGTTGAGGAAGTAGTAGAAAGTCCGTTTCAACTTCATTCTCAATTCTGACTACTGACTACTTTTATATATAAGGGGGGGTGTAAATACACACTACCCCTTTCTTTTGTAAATAGTTATTGTAAAGCCCTTCTCTTTTTGTTATGACTTTCCACACCACACGGCATATTGGGTCTACCATGTTTCTATAATTTAAATTTGCGGTTTTTGTACCACGACATAGAAAATGAGAAAAAAGATTAAAAATACATTTTTGA
>JAYEGA010000022.1:0-4796 GCA_034658835.1 Thermodesulfobacteriota bacterium | reverse complement strand
TTCCAGATGCTTGAAAATCCTATGGATTATTAATTTCCCCTTCTCGTTCAATATGCACACCTGAGGTTTCCTGTATACATTCTCCATGAGAAATTGCTGCAGCTTTTCGAAATCTTCCATATCCTTGACCGGTGCGGAAACTATTGCGGCATCAATTTTACGGGCATCATCTACAGACGCTATCTTATAATTTGTCAAGTTTTCCGTGGTTTTCTCTATTGCAGCAATATTTGTTTTTTCTATCAGTGTTCTCACCAGCAGCCGTGCCTGCTTCGTTGTATCTAAATCTTCGAAACTACTGTACCTTTCTCTGCATTTTGCAAGAACTCTGTCAATAAGTGGATTGCCCATACTCTTGATTTCCAACATGGAAAGATAACCCGCATTCAATGCATCTTCAATATCATGCGCGCAATACGCTAATGGGTCCGCTACATTAACCACCTGTGCCTCCAGTGACGGCATCGGAAATTGTTTGAATTCGTCCGGGACTTTCGGATTGTCATGAATTGACTCATGGCATGCTATCCCTTCCCTGGTTTCATAACAGAGATTCAGGCCATCATAATCCCGGTACCTCTTTTCCAGTATATCAACAACTCTCAGGCTTTGCAGGTTGTGTTCAAACCCGTCGTTATCCTTCATAATTTCGTTTAGCGCTTCTTCACCTGCATGCCCAAATGGAGTATGTCCAAGATCATGCGCGTAAGATATTGCCTCGCACAGGTCTTCATTCAATCCGAAAGCCCTTGCCAGGGTTCTTGCGTGTTGAGCAACCTCAAGGGTGTGAGTCAATCTGGTTCTATAAAAGTCGCCCTCGCTTATCAGGAACACCTGGGTCTTGTATTGAAGATCCTTAAAAGCTTTAGAATAGAGAATCCTGTCTCGATCCCTCTGGAAGCAGACCCTGTAATCATCCTGTTCATCTCCGTAGAGGGTTCTCCCTATGCTTTTAGAACTCTTTGTCGCATATGGGGCTAAAGTTTTCTCTTCTATCTCCTCAAGTCTTTCTCTCGTGTTCATTTTCATGCTCCCAATATTTACCACCAGCGGCCTCTTGTCTGGTAGGTTTCGATAAACCTTTCGATAGAACGGTCAAAAGTTTTTTCAACATCATTAGGAAAAAAACAGGCCGGTAACTCACCCATCCGCCAGTGATATCTTATGCACTCGCAACAAATACCTTTTTTGTTACAAGGTTCATAGGTACAATTACATCTCGCCTTGTTCTCCTCAGTACTACACTCCTTTGCCATCACTTACCCCAAAATTATCCTTTATAATTTTATCGACATTTTTTTTCGAAATTTTCATGCAACCCTGCCCCAATTGTATTATATTTTTTTTCACATAACATAAATGTTTGATAATACACAGTCATATTTTTACGATTTATTCAGTGAGGATGTGTGGGGGGAAAACAAGAATTAGACGGTGAATTTGGGTAATAGAATATGTGCTTGACGTACACACTTGGTGATGTTAAAAGGTGTATAAGGAGGTGGAAATATGCGAACTAACATCGTTCTTGATGATGAACTGGTAGAAAAAGGCATGAAATATACCGGAATAAAGACCAAAAAGAAGCTGGTAGATGTTGCCCTCAGAGAACTTATTCAGCGCAAGGAAAGAAAAGAGATTCTTAAATTGAAAGGGAAACTTCATTGGGAAGGTAACTTAGATGAGATGAGGAGCACGCGGTTTGATGATATTAGTTGATACGTCTATCTGGATAGATTTCTTCAATGGGATCAATACATTGGCTGTTGACTTACTTGAAGAACTCATTGAAGCAGAGGAGGAAGTTTGCATTTCGGAATATATCCTGACAGAAGTCCTCCAAGGTTTTAAACAGGATGAAAGCTTCGAATTAGCCCGGCGACATCTTCTTAATTTTCCCGTTTATCCCCTTAATGGTATAGATTCCTATATCAAGGCAGCTCAACTCCATCGGAAATGCCGCAAACGGGGAATAACCATACGCAAAACTGCAGATTGTATCATTGCCCAGACAGCGATTGAAAATCAATTGTTTCTGCTCCACAACGATGCTGATTTTGATAGAATCGCTTCGTGCTGCCCATTAAAAATCTACCAGAAATAATTACAAGATAATAATTAAACCTGTATCCAGAGCGAATGCATCAAACCGTTTAAAATAATTTATCAGGTTTTCCCTTTATCATCTTGTGACCTCTTTCAGCTTTTCGATCAGGATCATATTCTGGTCATGTCTCTTCACGGCCACACGGAAATAACGATCTCCCATTCCCTGAAAGGTACTGCAATCTCTTATTAATATTCCCTCTTGAGCAAGACGATCTCTGAGTTCTATAGAGTTTAAGCTGATCGTGCTGTCCATAAAAACGAGGAAAAAGTTTGCCTTACTCCTGTAGGTCTTAAGACCGGGAATTTCGTTCAGGGCATCCATTAAAAACTCTCTTTCAACTGTTACATATTGCGTCGTATCTCTGATGTAATCCCTGTCGGAAAGAGCATCAACAGCCATCCTTTGCGCCAGAGAGCTGACCGTCCATGGTGGTTTATCTTCCCTGATTTTTTGGATACATGGTGCGGAAGCCATCAAATAACCCACACGAAGGCCGGGGATGCCGAAAAATTTTGTCATTGATCTCATTACTATCAGATTGGGAAACCTGAAAATCTCTTCCTTAACAGATTCCTCCTCCACAAAATCTATGAAGGCTTCGTCAATTACCGCAAGTGCCCCGATTTCATCGGCACATGCTATGATCCGGCACAGCTTATCCTTTGGGGTTAAAACACCGGTGGGGTTGGCCGGGTTGCAAAAATACAGAATATCAAAACCGTCCTTCAGATTTGAGCAGAGGTGGTCAATATCGACGGAAAACCCCTTTCCCCCCTCGGTCTGGAAGTATGACACTTCGGTATCGGAGATTTTGAGACCCTTTTCGTATTCACTGAAGGCAGGTGTAACAATAAGGGCCTTTTCAGGCTTGAACACAACCGGTATCCAGTACATGAATTCGGTGGAACCATTCCCCACAAGGATAGAATCCTGACCAATGCCATGGTATTTCGACAATCCCGAAACAAGGTCAAACGAATCAATATCAGGATAATTTAAGACGGAATCAAATTCCTTTATTATCGCATCACGCAAGCCGGGCGGATAGCCCAGCGGATTTATGTTGGCGCTGAAATCGATAATTTTATCCTCATCAATTCCGTACATTCTGGAAATTTCACTGACGTTACCACCATGGTCTCTTTTCATCATTGCACCATCCATAGAGCAGTTATACAAACAAAGGCCATCAAAAGAGATGAGGTAAACATGATAACCCATGTCTTCTTTACATCCTTTTTATCTGTTTCTTTTATCCTGTCACCAATCGTGGGTTTATAGGTAACTTCACCAAAATATTGAATTTTACCACCAAGCTGTATGGCGAGGGAACCAGCCACCGCAGCCTCCGGTATGCCGCTGTTAGGACTTGAGTGGTTTTGGCCATCCCTTCTCATAATTTTCCAGGAATCCCTCCAGTTGAGCCTCAGGATGAAAGCGGCCAGTATGATAATAAGCCCCGTTAGCCTCGCCGGAATCCAGTTGAATATATCGTCCATTCTGGCTGAAAAGCAACCAATATCCTTGTATCTGTCGTTTTTATATCCAACCATGGAATCGAGAGTGTTAACTGCCTTATAGGCCATAGCCAGAGGGACACCGCCGAGAGCCAGGTAGAACATGGGCGCTACAATACCATCGGAGAGGTTTTCTGATACCGTTTCGATAACGGCCCGAAGAATCTCTTTTTCATCAAGGTTTTCCGTATCTCTTCCCACAATCATGGAGAGGCTTTTTCTCGCCTCTTCTATATCTCCACGGTGTAGTGCAGTTAGAACAGCCCCGCTTTCATCATAAAGAGACCTTGTCGCCAGTGTAAGGGAGGCGAGCAGGATTGTTATTATCGCGCCAAACAAGGAGTTTATAAAGAAACATCCTTCTACTATCCCCCAGGTAATGAAAAAAGTGGGGGCAACTACGGCGAACCACAAAATGATTCCGGCCTTCTTTTCATCTAAAAAAAACCCTTTTACTAAGGGGGGGATTTTCCCCTCCAAAAACCTCACCAATTTTCCGATGATGACCACGGGATGAGGAAACCTGTGAGGATCGCCGACTATAATGTCGGTAATATATGCCCCTAAGAAAACTGCTGGTGTCATTACAACTCCTGCTTTAAGCTAACAATCGGGCCGATGAGGGCTTTCCACTAATTCACACTCCGATAATCATTTTTCCAGGATGACAGGTGAACCGTGTTTGTACTGCCTGTCATTTTATCCCCTCTAACCACTTGTTTTATTTTACTGTTTGGTAAAAAAGTATATGGGAGAAATAGTTGCGAGTCAAGGGTAAAAGAAAATACCCCCTTCTTCCATAATACCTTCGATCTTTCCTTAAAACCAACTCTCGACAGTTTCACACGCAGGTACAATACCTTGTGCTTTTTCACCTTGACATACTATACCCATTTTCCTATACTTTTTTGACGAAAACAGAAAGGAGGTCAATATAGTATAGTAATTTAAATAAACCAACAAAACAAATTAAGGGGGGAACATGAAAAGATTTTCTATAGTATCAATTGTTTTAATTCTTGGTCTTTGCTTGGCAGCAGGTGTTTGGGCAGCGGATAGAGGAGCAATTAAAGCTAAAGTAGACGGTGTTGTAAGCGGCATCAACGGTGGAAAAACAGCAACTGATTTTAGCTCTGCCGCAAGCGATAAACCCTATTATGTATTTATCA
>JAYEGA010000021.1:0-4927 GCA_034658835.1 Thermodesulfobacteriota bacterium | reverse complement strand
TAAATAGATGGGAAATAAGTCCTTCCATCGCTTTTATGATATCTTCCTCCGATATGAAGGACATTTCTATATCGATCTGTGTGAATTCAGGCTGGCGATCTGCCCTCAGGTCTTCGTCACGGAAGCACCTGACAATCTGGTAGTACCTGTCAAAGCCGGAGACCATCAGCAGTTGCTTGAAAAGCTGTGGTGATTGAGGCAGCGCATAGAACATTCCCTGGCTTATCCTGCTTGGAACAAGGTAATCACGCGCGCCCTCAGGTGTACTTTTTGTCAGGAAAGGGGTTTCAACTTCTATGAAACCCTCTTTCTGTAAGTAGTTTCTTGTTTCAGCAGCGACTCTGTTTCTCAGCATCAGATTTTGCTGGATCTTTGGCCGTCTCAAATCGAGGTATCTGTATTTAAGGCGAAGATTTTCGGAGATATCGACATCGACATCAAGAACAAAAGGTGGGGTTTTTGATTCGTTGAATATTTCCAGCTCGTCAACCATGACCTCGATCTCACCGGTTTTTAAATCGGGGTTGGTCATCCCTTCCGGTCTGAGACGTACTTTACCTTTTACAGCTAAGACAAATTCACTTCTTATTCTGTGGGCCTTTTTGTGGGATTCAGGAGTTACTTCAGGGTTGAAAACAACCTGTGCCAGGCCCTCTCTATCCCTTAAATCCACAAATATCACGCCTCCGTGATCCCTTCTCCTGTGTACCCATCCCATGAGGACCACTTCTTTCCCTGTATCGGAAGATCTGAGATCACCACAATAATGTGTTCTTTTATCAACGGTAATAAAATCTGACAAAATATGTTTACCTCTCAATATATCAAATATCAAAATGAAAATTTCAAAAATAAAACGGAAAAACCATGAAAGATGATGATATTTCAGCAAGGTTGATTATCGCTTCGGCCCATGCTATTCATTCATTTTACTTTTTAATTTTGTATTTTGATATTTTCATTTTAATAATGTTCTCTATATCATCAAGACTCAGGGTTTCCTGTGTCCCTTCTTTCATATTCCTCAATTCAGCCTTCTTTTCCTGCATTTCTTTTTCACCAAGAATCAACGTGTAATGGCTGTTCAGTTTATTTGAACGCCTCATCTGGCTTTTAAGACTTCTGCTTGAATAATCCATTTCTGTTCGGATACCCTTCCTGCGGAGATCGTTGCAGAGGGTGTAGGCAAATTTCTGAGCTTCATCCCCGAGGGCGGCAATGAAAAGGTGGGGGTATGTTAAAAACTCCTCATTTTTCATCGGCAGCATTGAAATCAGGCGCTCAAGTCCGATCGCAAAACCTGTTCCGGGGATATCCGGTCCACCCAGTTCCTCTATCAGTCTGTCATATCTTCCTCCACCCGCTATGGCGTTTTGTGCCCCCAGTGACTCTGTCGTGACTTCAAAAGCCGTTCTGGTGTAATAGTCAAGTCCTCGAACCATTTTAGTGTTAATTTTAAAGAGTATATCAAAAGATATAAGATACTCCTTGACCTTTTCGAAATGATCCTGGCATTCGGGACAGATGTAATCGAGCAATTTGGGTGCATTGGATATGATTTCCCGGCAACCTTCCATCTTACAGTCAAAAACCCGAAGTGGGTTGGTGTCAAGACGTCTGAGACAGTCTTCGCAGAGATTACTCTTTTTATCCTGAAGAAAGTGAAGGATTTCCTTCCGAAATGAGGGGCGGCATATGGAACATCCCAGTGAGTTGATTTCGAGCTTCAGGTCGGAGAGACGGACGCTTTCCAGGAAACAGATTAACATGAGTATAAGTTCTGCATCCATACGGGGATCATCCAGACCGATGAGTTCTACGTTGATCTGGTGAAACTGTCTGAATCTCCCTTTCTGGGGCCTTTCACGCCTGAACATGGGGCCTATGGTGAAGAGCTTTGCCACCGGATCAGCGGCATGCATGTTATGTTGCAGATATGCCCGTATGACAGATGCCGTTGCTTCTGGGCGAAGCGTCAGATGCTCCCCCCCAACATCTTCGAATGTATACATTTCCTTTTCAACGATGTCAGTGGTTTCACCAATACCCCTTTTGAACAGATTGGTCTTTTCAAGAACAGGTACCTTTATCTCGCTGAGACCAAAATCCTTAAATATTCCCCTGGCTTTTTCCTCGACATACTGCCACTTTTCCGTTTCTCCCGGCAATATATCTTTAAACCCTCTGACAGCAGTTATGATCTCCATAAATTACAGGCCTTTTTAAATTGCGCGTCTTTTTAATCCACAGATTTCGCAGATTACACGGATTACTCTAAACAATAACGGATAACATATAACCCTTTTAAGCGCAATAGAAAATAAGGATTCACCGCAGAAAACGCTGAGCACGCAGAGAAAATGGAAGAGCATATTGTGATATACTTTTACGTACACTGTTTTCAAAGATTTTAGCATTTAAATTTGATCAATTTTTGTGTCATCTCTGCGTTCTCCGCGACCTCAGCGGTGAAAACCTATCTCTTTTAAATACCCGCGTTAATATATTCTCACCATCCGTTATTATTGTAACCGCTCCATTTCTATCTGTCCTGAAAATCTTCGAGTCGATGGTTCTGTATCTTTCCAGCACGTCTGGATGGGGATCACGAAAGACATTATCCACGCCGCAGCTAAAGACTACAATTTCAGGATGAACCTTTTTAAGAAATGGGGGCGTGCTCGATGTAAATCCCCCATGATGAGGGGCCATGAGGACATCACTTTTGAGATGGACACCATTCATTACAAGACGTGATTCGGTTGGTTCTGATATGTCTGCCGGTAGAAGGAAAACCACCTTTCCGAAGGTAAGTTTCATGACCAGGGAATTGTTATTGACGATATCGAATCTCACAGAGCTGTCCTCTTTTGTGATCGGGTTTTCAGGGTTCAATATCCTGATGATGACCTCGCCGATTCTTTTTTCGGGTGTATCCTGACTGACAATTCTGCGGGTTATATGTTTTTCTTTTATTATCTTAATAAATTTTCTATAAGTTTTGGTATGTGCGGTCTCTCCATTTGACCAGACCTCCCTCACGTCAAAGTTTTTCAGGATGTATATCAAGCCGTTCAGGTGATCCAATTGGGGATGTGTAAGGACGACAATGTCCACCTTCTTTATCCTCTCATGCCATAAAAAGGGGGCAACCACATATCTTCCGACATCAAAGCTTTTGCTGTAGAAGCCGCCACCGTCGACCAGCATCTTTGTGCCCCCGGGAAATTCAAGAAGGGTGGAGCTTCCCTGTCCCACGTCTATGAATGTTGTCTTGAGATGCCCTGCGGTTGTATCTTTTGTGTAAAGGTATATTCCGTCTCCAATAAAGAATAGAATGAGAAGAACGAAGGCGATTTTGAGACCCATAAATCCCCCCATGCACCCCTTTTGTAAAGGGGGGTTAAGGGTGATTGTTCCCTTCCGAACATCTATCAACTTCACCGTTGTTATCAGGAGGAGATAATAGGCAGTGATTTCTATCAGGGTTGGTGTGGTAACAAAAAACGATGAGAGGGGCAATGTCGCTAAAAATTTAACAATCGAGATGGAAATACCGACAAAAAAAGAGGAAATCTTTATGAACAAAGTAGCAAGTGAAGCAGATATCGGGGTGGTTACGATAGTTGCCATACCAAGTGGAAGGACGACAAAGCCTATAATCGGTATAATCAGGATATTTGAAAAAAGGATGACCGTTGAGATCCTGTTGAAATAAAAAGCAATCAGCGGGGCCGTACCGAGTGTCGCGCTGATTGACACAATAATGAAAAGAAGTATTTTCCGGTAATATCTGATTTTATCAGTTTCGTCCATGCCGCCCTTCGGGATCAGCGAGGTCAATCCGGGTGCTATAAACAGAATAGCCGCAACCGCTGTAAAAGAAAGTTGAAAGGAGATATCAAAGAGTGAAGCAGGGGAAACGACAAGTATTACAAAGGCTGCAAGCGCCAGGGTATTAAATAATTCCCTCTCTTTGCCGAAAAGTATTGCAATTAAAAAGGTTAGTATCATTATAGTGGCTCTCACCGTTGAGATGCCAAAACCCGCAATGAATGCATAAGTAATTATCGGGATGAAGGCAAAAAACGCCGAAACCTTGACAATATTGAATCTCAAAAGGAGATATTCTGAAGATTTCATGATGAATCTGACAATAATAATTGAGAAGAATGCAATTATCCCGATGTGGAGCCCGGATATTGCCAGGACGTGAGATATTCCGGCTCGGTTAAAATTTTCCAAGACGTCTTTTGGGATTTCTTTCCTCTCCCCGAGGATCAACGCCTGCAGGACTTTACCCTCGGGATAAGGTGAGGTCTCTTCGATGAGATTCCTCAGGCTGCTCCTGAATTTTTCAAGTTTTATTTTAAGCGAGTTTCCCCGGTTTTCTCTTATAACTACAATGCCCGATGGATTATTAATGAATCCCCGAACCCGGATGTTCCTGTATTCAAGGTATTTTTTATAATCAAAGCCACCGGGATTGTTGAAATTATGTGGTATCTTAAGCCTGGTTTTGGCCCTTATCAGATCACCGTATTTGTACAGCCAGCCGCCATTCCTGACGGAAAGCAGCATTTTCCCTTCGACCGGAGTGATTGCGCCGTCTTTTATAATCTTAGTCACTGCGACGATCAGATTGGTCCTGTCCGGTGATGTTAGAGGATTTTTGCAGATCACGCCTTCGATCGTGATTTTTTCTTTACTGTTAGCGTAATTGTATATGTTCATTGGTGTCGGGTCAGGATGAAGACAAAGGTTTATGTTGAGGATACCGAGAAAGAATAGCGAGGTAAAAAGGCAACCCATGGTAAGGTTTTTCTGCTTTTTGATGGTTGCAGGCAGGAGGACCAGAAGAGAGATGAAAAGAAATATCATTACTGGCAGGTTGGGGATATAAATGAGATTACCAACGGTTATTCCC
>JAYEGA010000020.1:0-4944 GCA_034658835.1 Thermodesulfobacteriota bacterium | reverse complement strand
GTATAATATATTTAAGATCAACAGGAGCTAAATATGTACGCAGTAATTATGGCAGGCGGCAGGGGCACCAGGTTCTGGCCCAAAAGCAGGGAGAAGATGCCAAAACACCTCCAGGACATCTTCGGTAAGAAAACGATTATACAGGAAACTGTCGACAGAATAGGGCCACTAATCCCGGCAAAGAACATTCTAATTGTGACAGGTGCCGGTCACTCCGACGAGCTCATACAGCAGCTACCCGATTTACCAAAAGAAAATATAATTATTGAACCGGTCGGCAGGAATACCGCCCCGTGTATCGGTCTGGCGGCAGTACATATCAAAAAGATGAATCCCGAAGGTGTTATGGTTGTACTCCCGTCAGATCATTATATCGCCGATGACGAGTCTTTTCGGCGTACCCTTGCTATAGCTTCAGAGATGGCACAAAGGGGTGACTATCTTCTGACAATAGGGATAAACCCTGCCGGCCCTGAAACCGGCTACGGCTATATGGAAGAGGGAAAAGCGGTAGCTGCTATAAGGGGCGAAGAGATATTTCAAGTTAAATCTTTCCGGGAAAAACCTGATATCGAACAGGCAACGACCTTTTTGGAGGATGGATGCTTTTTCTGGAACAGTGGAATGTTTATATGGAAAGTCTCAACCATACTTAACAAGATAGAAAGATTGCTTCCAGATCTTTACAAGGGGCTTAAAAAGATAGAAGATGCTCTCGGTACTGATAGTGAAAAGGATATTATTAATAAAGTATACCAGGAGATAACGCCGATTTCCATAGACTATGGAATTATGGAAAAGACTGGTGAAACACTGCTTGTCAGAGGAGATTTCGGCTGGAGTGATATAGGAAGCTGGAACACACTGTGGGAGGTGTGGGACAAAGATGAAAATGGTAATGCCGTCAAGGGGCGTTTTGTTGGTATTGACTCCTCAAACTCACTCATTTACAGCCCGGATAAACTGGTAGCCTTGGTAGGAGTGGAAGATCTGATTGTCGTAGAAACAGCAGATTCTCTTCTGGTATGCAAAAAGGAAGCTTCTCAAGATGTGAAAAAACTGGTAGAGATGCTCGAAGAAAAAAACATGAAAGAATACCTGTAGGAGCAGAGAAAGCGTAAAATGGAAAACCCTTTATTGAGAGCGGATATTCAGCCTGTTCCCGCCATGGCCGGGGAACGACAGGTAATTACGTTCATCGACCCTTTTCGTCTGACCGAAAACAGCGTTGCCATAGATATACGATTATTTCCCTTGCTGAGGTTGCTCAACGGACAACATGATCTGAGGGACATTCAAAGAGCAATGACGATTCATCAGGAAGGTCAGATTGCATCCCTGTCAGAGATCGAAACGTTTATCGACCATCTCGATAAGGCCTTTCTTTTAAATAGTGTTTCGTTCCGAAAAAAAATGGAGGAGCTGCGTGAAGATTTTAAGTCTCAGCAAGACCGCCATCCTATGCTCGCGGGACAATCCTACGAATCCGATCCTGACAGGCTAAGTCGATTTATTGAAGAAGTTGAAAGCGGTCTTCCGCAGAGTGATTCGGGCAGTACCGAAAAAAATATTACAGGTATCCTGGCGCCTCATATCGATATCAATGTCGCAAAGACAACCTACATCAACCTCTATCGCCAGTTGAAGGGGAAAAATTATAATCTCGTCATCATCTTTGGGATAAATCACCAACCCCAGGATGGACTTTATTCAATATCTGAAAAAAATTATATTACCCCTTTTGGAAAATTGAAAACGGATAAGGCTTTTATTTCAGAACTCAAAATGAGAATCCCCAGGGAAATTCTATCTACGGACGATTTCTGTCACAAAATTGAACATTCCATCGAGTTTCAAACAATTTTTCTCCACCACTATTTAAAAGAACCGATATCAATTGTACCGATCCTTTGTGGAGGAATCCAGGAATTCATCTTACAGAAAAAGAATATCTTTGATGATACCCGGTTTCTGCAGACGATAGAGGTACTTGAAGAAATGATAAAGGATAGAAATGGGAATGTTCTGCTTGTTTCAGGCGTGGATTTCTCCCATGTGGGACCGAAATTTGGCCATCAAATGCCGGCAGATGCCATCCTGTCACGGGCTAAATCAAATGACCAGGAAATTATCTCGTCTATTTTAAGTGGTGAAGCGGAAAAAATCTGTGAAAACGCAGTCAAAACAGTGGATCAATTCAATGTATGCGGGCTTCCATCCGTCCTTATTTTTTCCAGGTTGCTGAAGGGAAGCGAGGGAAAACTTCTTTCCCATGAAACTTATAACGAAAGGGCGACAAACAGTGCAGTAACCTATGCATCCATGATCTTCACTGGCGGGACCCAAACCTAAAATATATGGAATATGGAATAATGAAAAATACAAAAAATATTTCACTGTATCCTCTTATACTCAAGCCAATTTTCAAGGAAAAGCCCTGGGGAGGAAGAAGACTGGAAACTCTCCTCGGCAAGAATCTTCCACCGGATGTGCCTATCGGCGAATCTTGGGAGCTTACCATTCGCCATGAGGAGAAAAGCATTATTGCCAACGGCCCCCTTGCTGGAAAAACCCTGCTTGAGGCTGGTGAGCTTTGCGGAATATTACCCGTTGAAGGAGACAGGTTTCCGCTCCTGATAAAATTTGTCGATGCACAGGATACCCTCTCGGTACAGGTCCACCCGGATGATAAATATGTTTCACTCCATGAAGATACAGCCGATTCGGGAAAGACCGAGATGTGGTATATTCTTCATGCGGAACCCGGATCCGGCATCATTTTCGGCCTGAAAGAGGGGGTTTTCCGGGAAGAAATTCGCAAGGCACTTGAGGAAAAAACGCTGAAAGAGTGTTTCAATGAGGTCATGGTAAAGGAGGGAGATGTTTTTTTTATCCCCGCGGGGATGGTTCATGCCATCGGTCGCGGGATTGTGCTGGCGGAAATCCAGCAGAACTCCGATATCACTTACCGGTTGTACGACTGGGAACGCTTGGACAGCCAGGGGAAACCGAGAGATCTCCATGTCGAAAAGGCGCTGGATGTCATTGACTTTTCCTTTACCGACGCGAAAAAACTTGAGGGAGTTTCCACTGCCGAAGGGAGAAATAAAAAAACCGTCCTGAAAAAATGCCCCCATTTCGCCGTTGAACTGCTGGAAATCAATGAGGAAACCTTACAAAAAGCATCCGACAATTTTTCCGTTCTTTCCATGCTTGAGGGCAGGTCAACTATCCAGTGGGGTGCGGGTGAAGTCAATATAGTAAAAGGTGAAACGGTATTTCTTCCCGCATGCCTTGCCGGTTACAGATTATTGCCTGATATTCCCTCAAGAATGTTAAAAACATCTGTTCCATTAAGTCCTTAATCGGTCATGAGGTGCTATTTTGGAAACTAAATTAGTTAAAAACCAAAAAGAAAATTACAGAATCGCGGTAATGGCTGTTCTTCTTGCAGGTGTTGTCGGTCTGCTCTATTATTTTCACGTGTTTCTGAAATCCAGCATTATTTTTACACACTTCTTTTATATTCCGGTTGTTCTGGCAGCTATTTGGTGGAAGAGAAAAGGTTTAATTGTAATTGCAGCTTTAGGTGGACTCCTGATTCTGAGCAGTGCTTTATTTCTTGTATCAGATCTGGGAAACAATATTGTTCGTGCCCTTATGTTTTTTATGGTGGGCTTTGTGGTCTCTATGTTGAGTGAGCGGATCACAAAGGAGGAGAAGGCTCTGCGGGAGAGTGAACAAAGGCTGAAAAACGTCCTCGAGGGCTCCTCTATACCCACATTCGTTATCGGAGAAGACCACAAGGTCATTTACTGGAACAGGGCGCTGGAACAACTAAGCCGAATCAAAGCCGAAGACGTCATCGGAACGAGTCAACACTGGAAGGCATTTTATTCAGAAGAAAGGCCATGCATGGCAGATCTTATTGTAGATGGAGTGGACAGGGAGGGGATAAGGGAATTTTACGGTGATAAAGCGTCCCCTTCACCCCTTATCAGGGGGGCGTATCAAGCTGAAGATTTCTTCCCCGATATAGGGAATTCTGACAAGTGGCTCTTCTTTACTGCTGCGCCCATCAGAGGGCTCGATGGAAAGACCCGTGGTTCCATTGAAACCCTGTGGGATACTACAGAACAGAAAGAGGCGGAACAGAAGCTTGTAAAGTCATATCGTGATCTGAGAGTATCGGAAAAAAAGTACAGGACAATGTTCGATGCCGATCCAAATCCCATTATTATTCTTGACAAAGAGACCTTAAATATCCGTGATGTCAACGCAACTGCCATCGATTGCTACGGATATTCGAGGAATGAGGTTTTGGGAATGTTCTTTTCATCTCTGGCGCATCAGCCTGATAAGGAGATATTGGAGGAATTAAAGAGGATTCCTCTTAATCACTCAAAATTCTACCCCAAGAAGTTGCATAAGAAGAAGGGAGGAGATCTTTTTTATGTAAATCTTCATGTCCGTTCGGTTGTATTTATGGAAAAAGATTGTTTGATAGCTTCTACCCCTGACATTACGGAGAATGTAGAAAGGGAGGACCTGCTGGTTCAGGCCAGCAAGATGGCAACGCTGGGCACGATGGTTTCCGGTATTGCCCATGAACTCAATCAACCTCTCAATGTAATCCAGGTATGTTCTGATTATCTTATTAAGATGATGAAGCAAGGCAGATATATGAAGAAAAACGACTTATACGCCATGGCTGAAGAGATAGAGGAGAATGTTCAGAGGGCAGATCAGATCATAAATCATATGAGGGATTTTGCCAGACAATCGGAAGTTAAGAGTGAGAAAATAAATATAAACGCCCCTATTCAAGATGTTTTCAAGATGCTGGGTCAACAGTTGAGGGTACACCGGATAGAAGTGGAGCTGGATCTGACCGAGGACTTAAGTTTAATTATGGCGAATCATAACAGGTTAGAGCAGGTATTT
>JAYEGA010000019.1:0-23961 GCA_034658835.1 Thermodesulfobacteriota bacterium | reverse complement strand
CACAATATATTAATGACTCTCGACGTGAAAGTGACCAAAATTGAGATTAATGATTTAAAGGATAACACCTTTTTTGCAAATATATATTTTCTGAAAGATGGAGCCAATGTTGTTGTTGACGCCCGTCCCAGTGATGCAATTGCCCTTGCTTTGAGGGGAAATGTACCTATATTCGTGGATGAGAAGGTTGTTGAAAAATCAAGGAACTTGGATTTGGGTGAGAAGAGGGTGAAACTGGACAAATTAAAAGAAGAAAATTTAGAAGAATTTCTGGAAAATCTTTCTCCGGAAGAATTTGGAAAATATAAAATGTAATGAGACATTTGCAAAATGGGATGTTTTGCAAGGTCTCATAATGTGGGATTGTCATGAAAGAGGAAATTCGGCGACTTTATCTTCAAGTTGGTGATCAGGTAATTCATCGTCGCTTTCCCCAATGGGGTTATGGCGCTGTAGTTGAGGAGATGAATTCCCAAATAGTGGGAGGGTCTTCTTATGTTAGAATAGCCTTCAGGGACGGTCGTACGCGAGTATTTGATAATAATTTTGGCAATCCCTGTTGTTGTTATCATGCTGGAATAAGGCGGTGTTGATTGCCACTTCCGCTATGAAAGTTCAGAGTTCAAAGTTCCGTGTTTCTTTCTGCTTCATTGGAAATGTTGCGGACTGTTTGTTTTTCGCCACGAAAACACACTTACGTATTTTCGTGGCTGTTATTTTTTGGGAATACAGTAATAGCAGGATAAATTTATGGAGAAGGCAATAAAAGATTTTGAAACCTACATGAAGGTTGTAAGGAATCTTTCTCCACATACCATGAGGAATTATCTGGCCGATTTGAGGCAGTTCAAGGATTTTCTGGAGAGAAACAATATATCTGCAGGGGCAGATGGTAAAGGGATACTTGTTGGTATTGATCACCTGGTTATAAGAGCATTTCTCGGCTCTCTCTACCGGAGAAAGATTAAGAGAGTTACGATATCAAGAAAGGTTGCAACACTAAGGGCATTTTTCAAATATCTGCTTCGTGAGGGAAGAGTTAGTAATAATCCGGCTGAGATGGTTCAAGCGCCTCAGGCCGATAAATACTTGCCCGCCTTTCTTCCAGTGGACGAAATATTTTCTCTTCTGGACGTGAAGTTTAAACAGGATGCGTTTGGACTCCGGGACAGGGCGGTGTTGGAGCTGTTATATTCATCAGGTGTCCGTGTCAGCGAGCTTACCGGTTTAAGTATGGATGACATTGATTTTACACAGTGCCAGATGCTGGTCAGGGGAAAGGGCAAGAAAGAGAGGATAGTTCCTGTGGGCGCCCCTGCGCTAACTTCCGTTAAGAACTATCTTGAGAGAAGGAGTGAACTGACAAAGAAAAAAGTCGAAGATAACATTGAAAAACCACTTTTTATCAGCAGGATCGGTACGAGATTAACGCCGAGAAGCGTGGGAAGGATCGTAGACAAGTATGTCTATATGAGCGGAATTAACAGGAAAATTGGTCCTCATACATTAAGACATACATTTGCCACTCATCTGATGGATGCGGGTGCAGATCTCAGGATTATCCAGGAGCTCCTTGGTCATGAGAGTCTTTCCACGACCCAAAAGTATACATCAGTGAGTGTAAGCAGATTGATGGAAGTGTATGACAAAGCTCACCCCAAGGCCAGAGGAGGGTAAATGAATATAAAAGGAACAACGATCATAGCGGTAAGACATAAGGGAAAAGTAACGGTTGCCGGAGACGGACAGGTTACTGTGGATATTACTATAATGAAGCATGGCGCCAGAAAGGTTCGCAGGCTGTATAATAATAAAGTCATTGTTGGATTTGCCGGGGCGACTGCCGATGCATTCACTCTCTTTGACAGGTTTGATCAAAAGCTGGAACAGCACAGCGGGAATCTCTTGAGAGCAGCGGTTGAACTGACTAAAGATTGGAGAACGGACAGGATTCTCAGGCATCTGGAAGCCCTGATGATAGCAGTGAGCGAAAAACATTTCTTGATCATATCCGGTAACGGAGATGTCATTGAATCTGATGATGATGTAATGGCGATTGGTTCTGGTGGACCTTACGCACTGGCAGCAGCTCGCGCGCTTATAAGACATTCGGATTTAAGTGCAACAGAGATAGCCAGAGAGGCTATGAAGATTGCTTCCGATATATGCATCTATACAAATGATAAGATAACGATTGAAGAACTTGATACTTTAAACTCGAACGATAGTTAGGAGAATATATGTCATCAAAAGCTCTAACACCAAGGGAGATTGTCTCGGAGTTGAATAAATACATAATCGGCCAGGGTGATGCCAAAAGGGCCGTTGCCATAGCGCTTCGGAACAGATGGAGACGTCAGAATGTTCCTGAGGAGCTGGGGGAAGAGATATCTCCAAAAAACATTATCATGATAGGCCCGACTGGAGTTGGGAAAACAGAGATAGCTCGGAGGTTGGCGAAGCTTGACAAATCCCCGTTTTTAAAGATTGAAGCCTCAAAATTTACAGAGGTGGGTTATGTAGGGAGAGATGTTGAGTCAATGATTCGCGATCTTGTGGAGCTGTCCGTGAACATGATAAAATTGGAGGAACAGGATAGCGTTAAAAACAAAGCAGCAGAAATTGCCGAAGAAAGAATTCTGGATATTCTTCTTCCACCAAAACTTGTGGAAAAGGATGTGGGAGAAGTTCTCTCGGACGAGAGTTCACCGGAGCCTGAGGAAAGACAGATTGTAGAACAGGACACCACCCGTGAGAAGCTTCGCCGGCTTCTTCGCAATGGCAAACTGAATGATCGTACTGTGGATTTAGAGGTGTCTGACAGCAGGAGTGGCCCGATGATTGAAGTATTTTCCTCTTCGGGAGTTGAGGATATGGGGTTGAATATAAAAGAGATGTTCGGAAACATATTTCCCCAGAAGACAAAGAAGAGAAAAGTTAAGGTTCCTGAAGCGATGGAGATCCTGGCTCAAGAGGAGGCCCAGAGACTGGTAGATATGGATAAGGTTACCAAAACTGCTGTAGAAAGGGTGGAGCAATCAGGCATCATATTTTTGGATGAGATAGATAAGGTTGTCGGGAGTGATTCCACGCATGGTCCTGATGTTTCGAGAGAAGGAGTTCAAAGGGATCTGCTGCCGCTTGTGGAGGGATCTACTGTAAACACCAGATATGGTATGGTGAAAACGGATCATATCCTGTTCGTTGCTGCTGGAGCCTTCAGCGCATCTAAACCGTCTGACCTTGTTCCTGAACTTCAGGGTCGATTTCCCATAAGGGTAGAACTGGACTCTCTTGGTAAGGAGGATTTTATAAGAATACTTACCGAGCCCCATAATGCCCTTATAAAACAATATGTGGAGATGATGGCAACTGAGGGTGTTAAGATTGTTTTTACGGAGGAAGCTATTGCCGAGATTGCTGAGATTGCCGCCGTGGTGAATGAGAGGGCGGAGAATATCGGAGCGAGGAGGCTGTACACTATTATGGAAACACTCCTTGATGAAATTTCCTTTGACGCTCCCGATATGAGTGAAAAAGAAGTGATGCTTGATGCGGATTACGTTAAGAAGAGGTTGGATGATATAGTGGAAGATGAAGACTTGAGCAGGTATATTTTATAAGGTTAAAGGTTAAAGGTGAAAGGTGAAAGGTGAAAGGTTAAAGGTTAAAGGTTAAGGACAGAAGATGGATAACGTTAAAAAGTCTATGGAGAGGGCGGATATTCTTCTGGAGGCCCTTCCTTATATACGCCGCTTTTATAATAAGACCGTTGTTGTAAAATACGGCGGTAATGCCATGGTGGATGAGGACTTGAAAAAGATGTTTGCCATGGATGTGGTCATGATGAAGTATGTCGGAATCAATCCTGTGGTGGTGCATGGCGGGGGTCCTCAAATCGGAGATCTTTTAAAAAAGTTAGGGAAAGACTCGAAATTTGTCCACGGAATGAGGGTGACGGATGAGGAAACCATGAGTATTGTGGAGATGGTTCTTGCCGGTAGTGTGAATAAAGAAATAGTGGGTCTCATCAATCATCATGGAGGCAGGGCGGTTGGTCTTAGCGGTAAGGACGGCAATCTTATTCAGGCGGAAAAGTATTTTTTAAGCGCCGATAAAGCAAAGGATATACCGCCGGAGATTATAGATCTGGGGCTCGTGGGCAGAGTCAAGAAGCTTAATACGGATCTTATTGTGTCGCTGGTAAGTGAGGGATTCATTCCCGTTATAGCGCCTATTGGTGTAGGAGATGGCGGTGAAACCTATAACATCAATGCCGATATAGTTGCCGGTGAGGTGGCGGCGGCCTTACAGGCGGAGAAACTTGTGTTGCTGACCGATGTGGAAGGTGTTCTGAATGCGGAGGGTCAACTGATAAATACCATGGGTGACGATGAGGCAAAGAGGTTGATTGATACGGGTGCTATTGAGGGAGGCATGTATCCCAAGGTAAAATGCTGCCTGAAGGCTCTGAGAGGTGGTATAAAAAAGGCTCATATCATTGATGGACGTCTGAAACATTCCATATTGCTGGAAATTTTTACCGACAGCGGCATAGGAACAGAGATCATTTTGTAATGTGGATTTTATATAAGAGGAGATGGCAGGATGACAACAGAAGAACTGATAGCGCTTTCGGACAATAATATAATGTATACCTACAAACGTTTCCCGATAGTTCTGGTGAAGGGTTCAGGGGCGAAGGTCTGGGACAGTGACGGGAAGGAGTATCTCGATTTTCTTGCCGGCATTGCCGTTTGCGGTCTTGGTCATTCTCATTCCGGTGTGGTGGAGGCGATCAAGAAGCAAGCGGAGACACTGACACATGTTTCCAATTTCTACTATATTAAACCACAGATCGGTCTTGCCGGGCTTCTGGTTGAAAACTCCTTTGCCGACAAGGGTTTCTTCTGCAACAGTGGTGCGGAGGCCAATGAGGCAGCGATCAAACTTGCCCGGAAATATGCCCATGAAAATATGGATCGGAAATACGAGATAATTACCATGGAGGAATCCTTTCATGGTCGAACACTCGCGACTGTTGCAGCGACGGGACAGGAAAAATTCCAGAAGGGATTTGCGCCACTTCCGGGAGGGTTCAAATATGTTCCTTTCAACGATCTTTCCGCCCTGGAATCGGCCATAACGGAAAAAACCTGCGGTGTTATGGTGGAGCCGATTCAGGCTGAGGGGGGAATAAGAATTCCAGATGATGATTACCTCCGGGGAGTCAGAAAAATTTGTGACGACAAGGGAATTCTTTTAATACTTGATGAGATTCAGACAGGTATGGGGCGAACGGGGACCCTGTTCGCTTATGAAAATTATGGCATCGAACCCGATATTATGACGTTGGCCAAGGCCCTGGGAAACGGGTTTCCTGTGGGGGCGATGCTGGCGACTGATAAAATAGCCTCTGCCTTCGTTCCGGGAAACCATGCTTCAACCTTTGGCGGGAATCCGCTTGCGATGGCCGCGGGACTTGCAGTAATGGAGGCATTACTTGAGGGAGGCGTGTTGAAAAATTGTGAGAAGATTGGTTCTTATTTTTTTGAAAGACTGGGTGAGCTGAAAAAGGACCATTCCATCATCGAGGAGGTGAGGGGAAAAGGTCTGATGATCGGAATTGAGCTTTCTGTTGAAGGTGAGGATATTGTGAAAAAATGCATGAGCAAAGGGGTGTTGATAAATTGCACGTGTGGCAATATATTGAGGTTCGTCCCTCCGTTGATTGTAACAGAGGAGGATATTGACAGGGTTGTTTCTGTGCTGGATGAGGTGATGGGAGACTGATGAAAAAGGACCTTTTAAATATTTACGATCTTGAAAAGGCTGTTTTCGATGAGATATTTGAAAGAGCCAAGAGATTGAAAAAGATGCTCAAGTACGGGGAGTCGCATACACCTTTAAAAGGAAAGACTCTCGGGATGATATTTGATAAATCATCGACGAGGACGAGGCTATCCTTTGAAGCAGGCATGTATCAGTTAGGAGGAATGGCCATATTTCTCAGTGTGCACGACATACAATTGGGAAGGGGTGAAACCACTGCTGACACTGCAAGTATAATGTCCAGATATTTAAATGGTGTTATGATAAGGACATTTTCTCAAGAGTTGGTCAATGAATTTGCCAGATATGCGACTATTCCGGTCATAAATGGTTTGACAGATCTTCTGCATCCATGTCAGATATTGAGCGATCTATTTACACTTGTAGAGAAAAAGGGAAAGTATGAAGGCCTGAAGGTTGCTTATGTAGGTGATGGAAACAATATAGCGAACTCCTGGATAAATGCCGCCGCAAAACTACCCTTCCAACTTGCACTTGCCTGTCCTGCCGGATATGATCCTGATGAGACTATTCTCGAGAGGGGAGTGATGGAAGGGGAGGTGATTCTCTATCGGGATCCATCTGAGGCTGCGAAGGATGCGGATGTGGTTTATACAGATGTATGGGCCAGTATGGGGCAGGAAGATGAACACGAGAAAAGGGTAGAGGTATTTAGAAATTATCAGGTTAATAAAGAATTGATCGGTTGTGCAAAAGATAATGCTATTATAATGCATTGTCTCCCCGCTCACAGGGGAGAGGAGATAACCGCTGATGTTATAGACGGTCCTTGTTCGGTGGTGGTGGACCAGGCAGAAAATCGTCTTCATGTTCAGAAGGCGATTATGGAAATTTTGATGTGAGGAGACTATTTTCAGATGAAAAATTTTAAAAAGGTTGTTCTTGCTTATTCCGGAGGCTTGGATACTTCGGTTATTCTAAAGTGGTTGATTGAAACCTACGACTGTGAAGTTGTAGCATTTGCGGCTGATCTTGGTCAGGCAGAGGAATTGGACGGACTGGAAGAGAAAGCCATAAACACCGGGGCCAGCAAGGTATACATTGAAGATGTGCGGGAAGAATTTGTAAGAGATTTCATATTTCCGGCTCTTCGCGCCAATGCAATATATGAAGGATCATATCTGTTAGGAACTTCTCTGGCCAGGCCACTCATAGCAAAGAAGCAGATTGAAATTGCAGAAAAAGAGGGAGCGGATGCAGTATGCCACGGTGGAACGGGAAAGGGGAACGATCAGGTAAGATTTGAGCTGACCTATATGGCCCTCAATCCGAACATAAAGATCATAGCTGCCTGGAGGGATGATAACTGGACCTTTGATTCAAGGAAATCAATGATCGATTACACCGGCAAACATAATATCCCGATTACCATGACGAAAGAAAAATCATACAGTGAAGACAGAAACCTTATGCATATCTCTCATGAGGGGGGGATTCTGGAAGATCCATGGGTTGAGCCGGATGAGGACATGTTTGTCTTAACTGTGTCTCCGGAGGCTGCCCCGGATAGTCCAACCTATGTGGAGCTAAATTTTGAGGAGGGGAATCCTGTCGCAGTCAATGGTGAGAGGATGGGTCCGGCAGAACTCCTGGATCACATGAACAAACTGGCTGGCGCTAATGGTGTTGGCAGAGTGGATATGGTTGAAAACCGCTTCGTGGGAATGAAATCGAGAGGGATTTATGAGACACCTGGTGGAACTGTTCTCTGGGCTGCTCATCGCGCAGTGGAGTCGATTACCATGGATAGAGAAGTTATGTTCATGAGGGATTCGCTTATTCCCAAGTATGCGCAGCTTGTCTACAATGGTTTCTGGTATTCGCCTGAGATGAAGATGATGCAGAAGATGATTGATGAGACACAGGAAAATGTTACCGGGACGGCCCGACTTAAATTGTATAAGGGAAATTGTACTGTAGTGGGAAGAAAAGCGCCCAACTCTCTGTACAGAGAGGATGTTGTTACCTTTGATGAAGATGAGGTCTTCAACCAGCAAGACGCTACCGGATTTATCAAGCTCAATGCATTGAGATTAAAAATACAGCGATTGATAGAAGGTTAAAAAGAAGGGCAGTAATAATGGTTGACGAAAAACCCTGGGGAGGCAGGTTTAACCAGCCTACCGACAAGCTGGTGGAGGAGTTTACCGCTTCCATCACGTTTGATAAACGGCTTTATCGATATGATATTGAAGGCAGCATTGCTCACTGCAGGATGCTTGCAAAGCAGGGCATCATTTCTCCTGAGGAAGAAAAGGAGATAGTTGCGGGTCTGGAGGATATTCTGGGTGATATTGAGGCTGGAAAATTTACCTGGACTTCCGATCTTGAGGATATCCACATGGCTGTTGAAAAGGCGCTTATTGCTCGTGTTGGAAAGGCGGGCGAGAAGCTCCATACCGGCAGGAGCAGAAATGATCAGGTGTCCCTTGATATGAGGCTTTACCTCAGGGATGAAGTTAACATAATACTTGGTTTGATTTCCGCTCTTAAGTCTTCTATCCTTCTCACAGCAAAGAACGAAATTGATACCATCCTTCCCGGTTACACCCATCTGCAGAAGGCGCAGCCGGTACTTTTATCTCATTATCTCCTTGCTTACCGGGAGATGCTGGATCGAGATGAGATCAGACTGAAAGAGTGTTATAACAGGATCGATATTATGCCTCTCGGTTCTGCTGCTCTGGCTGGTACCGGTCTTCCGATTGACCGGGAGTATGTGGCTGAACTGTTGAATTTTCCGAAAATTACTGAGAACAGCATGGATGCCGTCTCGGATCGGGATTTTGTGGCCGAGTTTATCTTTGATGCGGGTCTTTTAATGATGCATATGAGTCGCTTTTGTGAAGATCTTATTATCTGGTCCAGCAGTGAGTTCGATTTTGTAGAGATATCCGATTCCTTTACCACGGGGAGCAGTATCATGCCCCAGAAGAAAAATCCTGATGTTGCCGAATTGATAAGGGGGAAGACGGGTCGTATTTATGGAAACCTGATCTCCATCCTGACCATGATGAAGGGTCTTCCCATGTCCTACAACAGGGACATGCAGGAAGATAAAGAGCCTCTTTTTGATACAGTTGATACGTTAAAGGAATGCCTTCATATCCTGTCGGAGATGATCAGTAACCTGAAATTTAAGAGGGAAGGGATGTTGGAGGCCGCCGCCGGAGGGTTTTCCACGGCCACAGATGTTGCCGACTATTTGGTTATGAAGGGTGTTCCCTTCAGGGAATCACACGGGATAGCAGGACGTATCGTGGGTTACTGTCTTGAAAAGGATAAAGAGCTATCTGCCATGACCATTGAAGAATTTCGGAAGTTCTATTCCGGTTTTGAAGAGGACGTCTATGGATGTTTAACTGCGGAAGATTCAGTTGGCTCAAAAGACAGCTATGGTGGTACGGCCAGAGAAGTTGTTCTGAAGAGGATTGAAGAGATAGAAAACAAGGTTAAAGGTTAAAGGTTAAAGGCTAAAGGCTAAAGGCTAAAGGTTAGAAGGCAGGAGGTGTAGTTGGCTATTAAGAAAAATAAATTGCAAATAGCTTTCTTGATGACAATAGTTTTTTCTTTAATGTTATTCTGTCTGGGCTGTGGGAAAAAGGGGAATCCTGTTCCGCCGGAGATTATAACTCCGGCATCAGCTTCCGATCTTAGTGTCAAAGTTGCCAAAGGGGGGATTGCTCTTGGCTGGAGCGTAGCCGGGAATAATGTTGATGTTGCAGAATTTAAGATATATAGAAGTGAACTGGAGATAGAAGGTGACACTTGTCCCGGCTGCCCGCGTAAATATTTCCTTATTGCCGATCTTTACTACGGGGATCCGAATCTTATAATGGAAGGGGGAAGCGCTGTAGCTTATCTCGATTCGAACGTAAAGGCTGGTTGTTTGTATTCTTATAAGATTGAGACATGTAATTCCTCCGGGTATTGCAGTGGTGATTCGAATGTTGCGGAAATTAAATATTAATAACCATGAATTATTTTAATTATATAGACAATAAGCTCTGGTGTGAAGAGGTACCGGTGGACGAGGTTGCCAACGAGGTTGGCACACCATTTTATCTATACAGCCACAGGACTTTGAAACGTCATTTTCGCGTCTTTGATGAAGCCTTTGCCGATATTCCACATATCACCTGTTTTTCCGTCAAGTCCAATTCCAATACGGCAATACTTAAGATATTTGTAAATGAAGGTGGGGGGATGGACGTTGTTTCCGGGGGTGAGCTGTATCGTGCACTCGAGGCAGGCACTGATCCAAAGAAGGTGGTTTATTCCGGTGTTGGAAAGAGAACCGATGAGATAAAATATGCCCTCAAAGCTGGAATACTCATGTTTAATGTTGAATCTTCCCAGGAGCTTGAGATTATAAATGACTGTGCGGGGAGGATAGGTAAAAGGGCGGGAATTGCCTTGCGGATAAATCCGGATATTGATCCGATGACACATCCTCACATTTCAACTGGTCTTAAGAAGAACAAATTTGGAATAGACATTGAAAGGTCTTTAGATGAGTATCGCCGGGCAAAGAGATTAGATAATGTAGATATTATAGGGGTAAGTTGCCACATAGGTTCTCAGGTGACCGAGCTCTCTCCCTTTATGGATGCACTGGCTCGTTTAAAAAAGTTGATATACCTTCTCAGGGAAGAGGATATTGACATAAAATATTTCGACCTTGGGGGCGGCCTTGGTATTACATATGATCAGGAAACTCCCCCTCATCCTGAGGAGTACGCCGGAGCGATTATCAATGCATCGAAGGATATTGGATGCACCTTTATATTTGAGCCTGGAAGGGTGATTGTTGGCAATGCCGGAATACTGGTTTCCAGAGTTCTTTATACCAAGAGTAACGCTGATAAAAACTTCATCATAGTGGATGCGGGGATGAACGATTTGATACGTCCCAGTCTCTATAATTCATATCATCATATTCAACCTGTAATATTGAGAGACAGGGAGAGTCTTCTTGCCGATGTTGTTGGACCGATTTGTGAGTCGGGTGATTTTCTGGCAAAAGGGAGGATAATTCCCGGGTTAAATAAGGAAGAGCTTATCGCGGTAATGAGTGCCGGTGCCTATGGTTTTACTATGGCGTCAAATTATAACTCGAGACCCAGGATACCGGAAATTCTTGTTAAGGATGACAGGTATTATGTTATAAAAAAAAGAGAGGAATATTCTGATCTGATCAAGGGCGAGGAGATACCGGAATTTCTATATGAAAGTGGAAAATAGAAGGAGGAAAGTTATGTTTAAGGGGGCGATAGTGGCAATTGTCACGCCTTTTAAAGATGGCGAGGTAGATGAGGAGGCATTGAGGAAACTTATCGAGTTCCAGATAGAAAATGGGACCAATGGTATAGTTCCCTGCGGAACTACTGGTGAATCTGCTACGCTGTCACATGATGAACATGAAAGAGTTATTGAAATCGCGGTAGAAGCGGTTAACAAGAGAGTACCTGTTATTGCCGGTACCGGATCGAACAGTACACGAGAAGCCATACGATTAACGAAACATGCTTACGAAATGGGGGCAGACGGAGCGTTAATGGTATCTCCTTATTACAACAGGCCTACACAGGAAGGACTCTATCAGCATTATAAAGCTGTTGCTGATGAAGTTCCTGTTCCGATTTTTCCTTACAATGTTCCGAGTAGAACGGGGTCTAATATTTTACCTGAAACTGTTGCAAGACTATCGAAAATCAGTAATATCGTGGGGATAAAAGAAGCAACGGGAGACCTCAAACAGGTAAGCAAGGTTATAGAGTTATGCGATGATGATTTTATCGTTCTCTCCGGTGATGATTTTACCGTTTTGCCTCTTCTTGCTGTTGGAGGGAAGGGGGTCATTTCTGTAACTTCGAATGTGGCGCCGGCTGACATGGCTGGTATGATCGATGCTTTTGAGGCGGGCGATTTGCTCCGAGCGAGAAAGTTGCATTACAAGATGTTTCCCCTGATGAGCGCGCTCTTTTTTGAAACGAATCCAATTCCTGCAAAGGCGACTCTCGCCATGATGGGAAAGATTCAATATGAGTTGAGACTTCCTCTGCTGAAGATGTCGGATGCCAATTATGAAAGGTTGAGGAAGGTTGTGTCAGATTACGGATTGATTTAGAGGACGTTTAATATGGTTAGAACGATCATTGCGGGTGCTTCCGGCAGGATGGGAGGCAGAATAATAAGCTTCATATCTGAAACTGAAGGAATAGAGGTAGTCGGCGCTGTGGAAGAGAAAGGGCATCCGGCTGTTGGTGAGGATATGGGGGAGAGACTCGGTTTTGGCAAAACCGGCGTAATAATAGAGGATGACATTAAAAAGTGTGTCCGGAAGGGGGATGTCATCATAGATTTCACACATCATAGCGCATCTCTTATCCATCTTGGAATCGCGGCTGAAAATAATACGGCCATTGTTATTGGAAGTACGGGATTTACACCGGATGAAATGGAAAGGGCAAAAGAATTAGCTAAAAGAACGAAATGCGTTCTTGCTCCCAATATGAGTGTTGGTGTAAATGTAATGTTTAAAGTGCTGGAGTATGTGGCCGGTATCCTGGGGGATGACTTTGATGTAGAAATAGTGGAGGCACATCATAACTTAAAGAAAGATGCACCCAGCGGGACGGCAGTGAAGATGGCCCGGATTATTGCCACCTCACTTGGCCGGGATCTGGATCAAATTGGTGTCTATGAAAGAAAGGGCATGATCGGAGCAAGAACAAAGAATGAAATAGGCATCCAGACTGTGAGGGCCGGTGATATCGTTGGTGAACATACGGTTATTTTTGGTGGTATCGGTGAAAGACTGGAATTTATACATAGAGCCCACAGTCGGGACAACTTTGCCAAAGGCGCGATCAGGGCTGCGAAGTGGATCGTAAACCAGGAAAACGGACTTTACGATATGCAGGACGTGCTGGGATTGAGGGATTAAGAGTTTCGAGTTCAAGGTTCAAAGTTTGAGAGCTTTGCAAAGCTCTCAAAACAAGGTGGTATAAAAGGTGTCTGACATTGTCGGTTTTGTGGGTATAGGTTCCAATCTGGGCAATCCCACTGGTAATTGCCTTCGGGCTGTTGAACTCATATCGTCTCTCAATGAGGTAAAGGTTCTGCAAGGGTCTTCTTTATACAGGACGGAACCCGTTGGTTTTTCAGAACAAGATTGGTTCATCAATTGTGTTATTGAAATAAGAACAACCCTTTCTGTATATTTTCTGTTGAAGATTCTGCAACAGATCGAAGACGACATGGGCAGGATAAGAACAGCAAAATGGGGGCCAAGAACAGTAGATCTGGATATTCTTCTTTATGGACAGGACATCGTAGAGGATGAAAGGTTGGTGATACCTCACCCTGAACTTCATAAAAGACGATTTGTCCTCGCACCGTTATGTGAGATTGCCCCTTATTTTGTTCACCCCGCCTTTGGAATTTCAGTAGAGGAACTGCTGAATAGTCTTCAGGATAGAAGCGAGGTTGTGGTAGTTTAAGCATTCCAATGACAATAGGAATAAAATGTTACTTCGTTTAATATTTACGCTTATAGTTGTTTATATAATTTATCGCTTGGCCAGAGGACTTTTTCTCTCTTCAACCAGACCGCCCGATAAGTTTCCTGACAAAACGGAGTCTATTGAAAAGGAGGATTTAGTAAAGGATCCTTATTGCCAAACTTATGTGCCGATAAGCGATGCTTACAAGGCGTCTTTGAACGGCGAAACGGTTTATTTTTGCAGCAAGGAATGTTTTGAGAAATATAAAGCGAACATCAATGAAAATACCAAAATGGAAAATTAAAAAGTAAAATGAGAGGACTATATAAGGATTTTGTTGGTTTTTCATTTTGATATTTTATATTTGAGTTAAGCAGAGGAGGTAGTTAAATTGAAATTTTTCATAGACACTGCAAACATTGACGAGATTAAAGAAGGTATCAGTATGGGAATGGTCGACGGAGTAACTACTAATCCAACTCTGATAGCGAAGGAAAATAAAGAATTTAATGTTGTGATAAGGGATATTTTGGAGGTAGTCGAAGGTCCTGTTAGTCTGGAGGCAATCAGTTTGGAGGCCGATGGGATGGTTGCTGAAGGTAAGAAGCTGGCAGAACTTGGGAGCAATGTGGTCATAAAAGTTCCGATGACTGTTGAGGGGTTAAAGGCTACCAGGATGTTTTCGGATCTGGGAATTCGTGTCAATCAAACCCTTGTTTTTTCTCCTCTTCAGGCTCTGATGGCGGCCAAGGCAGGCGCCGCTTATGTAAGTCCGTTTGTAGGAAGGCTCGATGATATTTCCCATGATGGTATGGATCTTGTGGAACAGATATTGATTGTTTTTAGTAATTATGATTTTGAAACTGAGGTTATTGTTGCCAGTGTGAGGCATCCACTACATGTACTCGAAGCTGCGAAGATGGGCGCTGATATTGCAACTATTCCTTTCAAGGTGATAGCACAGTTGGCAAAGCACCCACTTACTGACATAGGCATAGAAAAGTTCTTAGCCGATTGGAAAAAAGTACCCGGGGAAAAAAGGATAGTGTAATAGCCTATGATTATCGATTTTTTGAAAAAGTCATTCGATAAACTGCCTATAGGGTCAAAAAAGAAAGAAATATTTAATCTTCCCAATACCATAACATTGCTGAGAATTAGTGTTATGCCTGTATTGTTTTTGCTTCTCCTTTCCCCTGGCAGGACATTAAGCCTCATCATAGCAGCTCTGTTTATACTGGCAGCTCTAACGGATCTGTTGGATGGTTATGTAGCCAGGAAATACGGGATTGTAACCAAGATGGGGAAATTACTGGATCCCATAGCAGATAAGATTATTATAAACACGGCCATGATATTGATGATTCCAATAGGTTATATTCCGGCATGGATCGTGGCCATAATTATTATGCGTGATGTTGCTGTTGATGGGCTAAGAAATATTGCCTCTTCAGATGGTCTTGTTATTCCTGCCAGTAAGCTGGGAAAGCAAAAAACTTTATGTCAAATTATTGCTGTATCTTCTCTTATAATTCATTATCCACTGTTTGGGATTGATGCCCATCTCGTAGGAATTGTCATTCTCTACTTTGCCCTTATTTTGACAATCTGGTCAGGTGTAAACTACTTTGTAGAATTTTACAGGGGAACAATTGTGGAGTAACGTCAGAAAAAAGCAGGGGGTTGATCGTAATGGATGAACTGACAAAAAAAATGAGAGAACTTGAGGAGGAGAACAAACTCCTTCGCAGTTTCAGGGATATTTCGAGGATACTGGTTTCTTCCGACAATGTTGATGAGATACTGCTGGCAACGGTCAAATATCTCACCCAGTTTTTTAATGCAGAACGGGCTACAATTTTCCTGATTGATGAAGGGAAAAGAGAGTTATGGTCGAAGGTGGCTATCGGACTGGAATCGGAGGAGATTCGAGTTAAAACAGGTCAGGGAATAGCCGGTCAGGTGGCCATGACCGGAGAAACCATAATTTCTAATGATGTATATAATGACAGTAGATTCAATTCGGGTGTAGATTCAAAGACAGGTTTTACAACCCGATCCATGATTTGCGTACCGATTTATAATTATGATGGCGATATGATAGGTGTGGGACAGATCTTGAATAAAAAAGAAGGATATTTTACAGATTATGATGTTAATCAGTTAAACCTTCTGCTGCCTCAAATTGCGATTTGCCTTATGAATTCAGTTCTACACGCAATACTGTCCCGTCATTTTAACTCTGTTATGCATGTGCTGGCGGCGAGTATCGATGCCCGTGATCCTCTCACGGCAGGACATTCTGAAAGGGTTACTGAATATTCAGTTGGAATCTGTAAAGAATTAAACCTGCCGGAGAAGGATTGCGAAGTGATTCGTGTAGCGGCACTGCTGCACGATTACGGAAAGATAGGTGTTGAAGATTCGATTCTGAAGAAGCGGGGCGGGCTGACTGATGAGGAGTATGACGAAATCAAATCTCATGCAGCAAAAACGAAAAAAATTCTGGAGGAAGTGGGTTTTGAAGGCATCTATAGAAATGTTCCTGAAATTGCAGCGGCTCATCATGAAAAACTTGATGGGAGTGGTTATCCGGAGGGGCTTATCGGGAAAGATATACCATTAAATGCCAGGATAATTGCAGTGGCGGATGTCTTTGAGGCCATCACATCGGTACGTCATTACCGGAGTCCGATGTCTTATGATGAGGCCTTCGCGATTTTGAGAGAGGGTATCGGCAAACATTTTCAGGAGGATATTGTCGAGGCGTTTATTCGTTATTTTAAGAGAGAACATTTAAAGAGTGAAGAGCTTGCCGGTTGACCGGAAAGTACCTATAATACCGATTTAGAACTGAAATTGATGTGGGTTAAAATTACAGTCAGCAGAAAATTTTCTGTTGACAATATAATGCTCTTAATATAGATTTTTAAATTAATACAGGCGGGCGTAACTCAGCGGTAGAGTGTCACCTTGCCAAGGTGGACGTCGACGGTTCAAATCCGTTCGCCCGCTCCAAAAGGCGGCATAGCCAAGTGGCTAAGGCAGCGGTCTGCAAAACCGTTATTCACCGGTTCGAGTCCGGTTGCCGCCTCCAAATAAAGTCAAGGGGTTGCAAGTACTTGCAACCCCTTATCAGTTTTCAAGAAAGCATCAACATTGGTTTAAAAAAATGCGTATCTATGCAGTTAGGAAAAAATCGGTCAGCTCAATGCAATTTCGCCATTAGAATTTCCCGAATGAGCTTGGGATTGGCCTTGCCATCTGATGCCTGCATCGCCTGACCGATGAGAAAGCCCATTGCCTTTGCCGTACCACCCTTATAATCATCAACGGCTGAAGGGTTGGCTTCGAGAACCTGATCAACAAGCACCTCAAGTTCTACAGTATCTGAAACCTGTTTGAACCCGAACTCTTCGACTATGGTTTCCGGCGTCTTTTCACTTTCGAAAAGTTTCAGCAATACATCTTTTGCCGATTTTGCATTAACTTCATCACGCTCCAGCAGGGTAAGGAGACCTCCAAACCGCTCCGGAGTTACCAAAGTATCTGCAAGGGTTTGACTGTGATCCTTCAACGCCGGGAGCAGTTGTGTCGCAATCCAGTGTGCTGCCGTTCGTGGAGGCACATGCCGATCTATAACGGCCTCAAAATATTCAGACAGGTCTCGTTCCGAACTCATCAAGGCGGCTTCTTCGTGAGTTAGTCCATATTCCGTGGTAAATCGCTCCACCTTTTGATTTGGCATCTCCGGAAGTCTGGAGCGTATTTCCTCCATCCATTCATCAGAAATCACAATTTTAGGTACTGACGGGTCCGGTACGCAAGGTCCTTCAAACTTGCCACGCATCGGCGCGGTAACCTGTTTTTCCGGGTCCCACAAACGGGTATGGAGAACGATTGATTCGCCAGCATTCAAAAGTTTGGCCTGCCGGCTGATTTCATACGCAATGGCATCTCCAACATGCTGGATGGAGTTCATGTTCTTAACTTCTACCTTTGTATTTAACTCATTGCTTCCTCTGGGACGAATCGAAATGTTTGCGTCAACACGCATGGTTCCATGTTCCATGCTGCATTCGGCGCTGCCCGCATAGCGAATCTGTGTCCGTATCGCTTTTATATATTCCATCGCTTCATAAGGGTTCCGCATGTCCGGTTCGCTAACGATCTCTATTAAGGGCGATCCTGCCCTGTTAAAATCAACAAGGCTGATCGGTGTACGACCCTCAGTTTCATGAACGAGTTTTGCGACATCCTCTTCCATGTGAACCTGATGTATCCCGATTTTTTTTAGAAGGCCGTCCTCGTTGATAATATCCACCCAGCCGTTGATCGCCAGCGGTTTGTGAGACTGGGAAAGCTGAAAACCCTTGGGTAGGTCCGGATAGTAGTATACTTTCTGGTCAAATGCGTTTTCCTGCTGTATTTCACAGTTCAACGCGAGAGCGGCCAAGGCCGCCTTTTCAAGGACTTTTTCGCTGAACTGAGGGATAGTGCCTGGAAGCCAGAGACAAATCGGACAGGTATTCCGGTTCGGTTCGTCACCTGGGTTGTTCGGGCAATCACAAAACATCTTTGTGCCGGAGTTAAGCTGAGCGTGTATTTCAAGACCGATGACCGCTTCATAATCCATGTTTATTCTCCTCCTTGTGCTGAAACGGTTAGTATATCAGCCAACGCCAACAGCCGCGCATCGCCAAGTCGGGGAGCCATAAACTGCAGTCCCGGATCGGTTTCTTTACCGAACAGTGAACCCGGGATATGAATCGCCGGCTGCCCGGTGACATTTGCCACAAGCGTCAGGGGAAAAATATCATACACTTCATTGATTGTCGTGGTGTTGTCAATACGTAAACTGTCGGTTTGTCCTGCAGGGAGAATGAGCATATCTACCGTCCTGTATAATTCCTCGGTTTTTCTTTGGAGGCGGGCGCGGACACGGCAGGCATTTTCGAAAGCGGCATAGTTTTCAAACTGGAAATAGGCGCCCTGAAACAGATAGGATTTTACCAGTGAACCGAACGATTCTGCCCGGGATTTCAAATACATCTCATTCCAGTTTTTTGAGGATTCGGTGCGATGGCCGTAACGTACACCATCGTATTTTCCGCAGCTCGATGACGCCTCAACAGAACCGATTACATTGTGAACTGCGCGAAAAAGATTAAAATCTGCCAGACTGATCTCCTCAATCATAAGGCCGGCTTCCTTGAGCCGTGAAAGAGCCGTGTTAAAAGCTTTGGACTCGGCAGATCCCAGGGATTCGATACATTCCCGGATTACACCGAGGGTTCCCAGGGTTGTTCGATTCTTGCCAACCTGACTGGAGTCCGGAATATTATTATCGGGCATGGATAAATCTTTATCGTCACGGCCCGCAATAATATCCATGATAGAGGCAATTTCTCCATGAGTTTTTGCCAGGATTCCATAACATTCCATTGATGGAATAAGCCCGATCAGACCAAACCTCGATACGATACCGTAACTTGGCTTGAAGCCGAAAATGCTTGTTGCTGAGGCAGCAACACGTGCTTCGCCCATAGTATCTGTTATCAGAGCGATATCCACTTCTCCCGCGGCCACGGCTTGAGATGCCGTATCACCCATCAGGCCGAAACCCAGTTCACTCATACGGGTACTGCCGGTTATTGTCGCGCCGGCAGATCTGAGTCGTTCAACCACGGTAGCATCCTCAAGAGCGATATAGTGTTCAAGCGCGACCGACCCCGCTTCCGTTGGCCAACCGCTTACCGACATATTAGGCTGAATGGCTATAGTTTTTCCCGCAAGTGGACCGCCTTCTCCAATGGAAGATGGTGACGAATCAACGTATGTGAAAATCTCAGAGTTCATATAAAATTCCTTTTATCGATAGAGACTTTATGAAGTCATGTTAGGTGTACAAATTATTCTAATATACTGGCTACTTTGAAGAAATTCCCCTTTACGGCAGGGGCATTTCGGAACAATTCCCCTTTCTCAGCGAAGGGGTTTGTTGTCGGTTCAGAATTTTTTCTAATTCGATTTGTCACGTTTACCACGGAAAAGAGCGGCTCTTCATCCTTCGCTTCTTTGTTTACGGTCTCAGCCAATTTAAACGCTTCTTTCAACGCAGCGTCTATCTGATGCCTTTCATCATCATTGATGCCGATCCGCGACACCCACGAGAGGACATCAATCAATTCCCGGTCCTCCTCTGCGCCCTGTAGCTTCATCTCTCCTCCGAGATCGAGCAATCCCAGTTCGGCAAGCTGTTCATGCGCGACCACGGATGGCGCCATACTTAAGGGGCAATAAGCGCTCCGGTTTTTGGGAAATGCAATCACTTCACGGATAGATGACGTACCGAGTATCATTGATACGACGCGGTCCATACCCAGGGCAAGTCCACCGTGGGGCGGAATCCCGTAATCGAATGATTTAATGAAAAATCCAAATTTTTCTTCTACTTCATTATCCGAAAGACCTAATGCCTGGAAAACTTTCTTCTGTAAATCCGGATCGTTTATACGAATGCTCCCTCCACCGAGTTCTTCGCCGTTAACAACCAGATCGTAAGCACGGGAACGTAGTGCAAGGAGAGATTCACGGTCAGCGGGATCGAAATCTGTCCGGTCGGGAGCTGTAAACGGATGATGACTCGAAGTAATGCCCTCTTCGGTAATTTCAAAAAGAGGGAAATCGGTAATCCATACCGGCGAGTATGTATCTTCGGGTATCAGGCCGAGTCTGTCAGCAATGTGCAGTCGTGTTAGCCCCAGAGCAGTCGTAACTACCTCATAGGTCGGATCGGCAATTATAATTATTACGTCACCATTTTTTGCCTTAAAGCGTTTCTTGATCCCCCCTTGTTCTTCCTTACTGAAGAACTGAACAATATTTGACTCCAGCTCTCCATCAATTACCCTCATCCATGTCATACCTTTGGCGCCAAAGGTAGGCACTATCTGCTTTGCATATTCATTTTGCAGTACATTTTTGCTCAGTTTTTCTGACTGGCCCTGGATATTAATGCCCTTAATGCATCCGCCACGCTTGAGAATCTGCTTAAATATACTATATGTTGTGTTTTCGAAAACATCAGTTGCTTCGACAAACCTCATTCCAAAGCGCAGATCGGGCCGATCTGAACCGGTGCTATCAACCGCTTCCCGATAGGTCATTCTTGGAAACGGCCTTGGAACAGGAATACCGCCTATTTCAAACATCCGCACGGTAAGTTCTTCCAATATCTCATATATAAACTCCTCATCAATAAACGATGCCTCAAGGTCAAGCTGTGTAAATTCCGGTTGTCGGTTAGGTCGAAGATCTTCATCACGGAAACATCGCGCAAGCTGGTAGTAGCGTTCGAAACCGCTAACCATGAGAAGTTGTTTAAATAGCTGCGGAGATTGAGGCAACGCGTAAAAGTGCTGCGGATGAACACGGCTTGGTACCAGGTAATCACGCGCTCCTTCAGGCGTGCTTTTTGTCAGAATTGGCGTCTCAACTTCGAGGAAACCTTGCTCATCAAGGTAATCTCTTACGCATTTAAAGATTTTGTGTCTTTTTACAAAATTACTCTGCATTGAAGGGCGTCGAAGATCAAGATAACGATACTGAAGCCTGATATCTTCAGCAACCGATTCGACCCCCTTAACGCTGTCACCGACAACCATCGCCTTTTCCGATATTGGAAATGGCAGTGTTTCGGACCTGCTCAGTATAACGAGATCTTTTGCCATAACCTCGATTCGGCCGGTCTCAATGTTTGGATTTTCGGTATCTTTTGATCTTTCGGCTACTCGACCCTTAATGGTAACGCAATATTCGTTTCTCAATGAGTTGGCACGGTCACAAATATCAGGAGATGTAAATTCAGGACTGAATACCACCTGTACAATACCGCTCCTGTCTCGCAGGTGGATAAAGAGAACTTCCCCATGGTCCCTCAGTGCATCCACCCAACCCGCTAACTGAACTTCGGACCCCACATCGGAAAGACTGAACTGGCCGCAATTTGATCGCTTTCTATGCAACATGATTTACCTACCCTTCAAAATATAAAGACCAGAATGGATTATCAAACCTTAACATTAGTTTCAAGTTAAATGTATCGACAATTCATCTTAAATCCCGCTTCAATCTCTCTCACTCCTTGACACGCGAGGGCATCTCTCGTATACTATTTTTATATAAAGTTAGTTCTTATTAAATGTTAAAAGGAGACGAAAAGACAATGGTCGAACATAAGTCTATTAAGTACTTTCAAACCTTCTTCGAGGTGAGTCAAACGATTCTCTCCGCCTTGTCTTTAAAGGATATTCTTAATTTCCTGGTCAAGAGTACTGTCGGCGTGTTGGATGTCAAAGCGGGGAGCCTGAGGCTCGTGAATGAAGAAACAAACCTCTTGGAGTTGGTTGCTTCGCATCTTTTGAGCAAGAAATATCTGGACAAAGGACCCTTGAGTTCCGACCAGAGTATCCCGGAAGTGCTGGAGGGAAAGGTCGCCATAATAAAGGACGCTTTCAAGGATCCAAGAATTCAGTACAAGTCCGAGAAGATAGAAGAGGGTATTAATACCATTCTATCGGTTCCCGTAGTCGCCAGAGACAAGGTCATCGGTGTTCTCAGGCTTTATTCAGCGCAGCCCAGGGATTTCAGCAACGAGGAGATCGAGTTCGTTTCTGCCCTTGCCGAGATGGGAGGCTTGGCCATCGCCAATGCCAAAATCTATGAAAACGAAGGCATTAAGCTGTCTTCCCTTCTCAAAGAGGTCGGTATTGAGTTCCCGGAGGAAGCCGAGAGGCCGGAGCAAAGGTTCAAGTCATTTGCCCTGGGACCGATCGATCCGTCCAAGTGCTTGGAATATTTCAGGTTACTCCACGAGATTACCAGGGCCATCCTTTCCACCCTGGATTCCCAGCAGGAGATGGACCTGACGACCGAAAAGATTCTCGCGATCATGAAGGTGAAGGCTTGCTCCATCTTCCTCGTCAATGAGACGACACGAGAGCTGCAACTGGTCGCTTCGAGAGGACTGAGTGAGCATTACCTGAAAAAGGGTCCGATTCATGTGGATAAGAGCATCAGCAAGACGCTGGATGGTGCTCCTGTCTTGATCCTGGATGCGACAACCGATCAGCGGGTCGAGTATCCTTCTGAAAATGCCCGAGAGGGAATCGCTTCCATCCTATCGGTGCCGATCATCGCGAGGGAGCGTGTGGTTGGAGTCTTGCGGCTCTACTCCCAGGAGACGAGACAGTACAATCAGGAGGAAGTGGCCTTCCTCTCCGCACTCGCGGCGATTGCCGGGGTTGTAATCATGAATGCCAGGCTGTACGAGAAAACTCAGTACGATCTGTCCTTTTGGAAGGCGACTCTGGAATACCTCGATGTCAAGGGCGATTGAAAAGAATAATGTGTGAGTTTTACTTTCGAAGCTTAAATATTCCTGCCAGGCCATGTGCCTGCAAAGGTCTCAAAATGGATATTACAGTGAGAGCCATTGCCCAACGGTTTTTACTGCGCTATCTGAGCCGAAGTGTCGGGTGAAGATGCGGAAATAGTACAGTTCCTCTTTGCTTCGTACCATTGGGTACTCAGCTTGTGCATCGGATAGCTCACTATCGCTAATCAGATAATCAAAGTAATCTGTAAGAATGCTTGTGGAACCGGATCCCTCGGAAAATTCCTGTTTGAGCCGCCAGACCACCCTTTTGGCAAGAAAGACTCAAAGGCCTTTCTGAAAATCCATTTTTCAATCTTCTTGTTTCCGTCTTGTTTTTGCTTATATTCAGGGGGGATGGCCAATGAATATTCCAGAAGTTCTCCCGATATGAGAGGTGCCACAACCTTAATTCCGTGACATTGATTCATGCGGTCAAGACGCAGGGCAGCGTTGTTGTGCAAAAACCCAAGGCATTCCATCTGCCGCTCAAACAGTTCTTCGATCGGAAAATCTTTCAGGTATTCATAACCGCAAAAGACCTCATCACCCCCCTCTCCGGATAAGAGAGTTTGAATACCATGATTGCCGGCATGTTGAGAAATAAGAAAATTTGCCACTGCGCTTCTTACCAGGGATGGATCAAAGGACTCCAGATAATGAAGCTCCCCGCAGCAAGCTGCGGGGTATCAAAGCGGAATTGCGCCGAAGCTAACCCGCCTTCGCTCTTTGAGCTACGGCGCGGTTCACCTCACCATTCATCCCTGTAGCAAGCTACAGGGTGTTCTGGCGAAGGCGAATAAAGTCAAATGCTTAGAGGGAACAGGGCCTGCATTAAGACAGTCAATATTTATAAGTACTTGTAAATTGGGAGTTTTTCTAAAAAGGGTGACACTTGAAATCTGTAAAATTGTGTGGGGCTTTTGTCCAGTTTTCAACATATTTTCTTTTTGATTGTTGATTCATTGTCACTCCTTCATGAAATTCGGTGACAAATATTATGGGCCAACGATCCTTTTAAATCTCGCTTACGGTAACATTTAATTTGAGTCAATTTGATTACCTACATGCAGGTTGACAGATAGGATAGAGTGTAGTTTATTACATACAGAAAATATTTGATCTAAAACAAATCCTATAAGGGAGTTTCAAACTGATTATATT
>JAYEGA010000018.1:1539-23963 GCA_034658835.1 Thermodesulfobacteriota bacterium | reverse complement strand
TCTTATTGCCTCAGGCATTGATAGCCGGCGTACTCAGTCCGGCACTTTTTTTCAAGTTTGACAGATTAGAGGTTTTATTGAATGCCGGAAGTACAAGATAATTTAACAAGATACGATCCAAGCAAGTTCAGAAAAAAGTTCAAGATTTTGTTGTGGGTGGTGTTAATTGCACTATCCGTTCTAATTGCCAGAATGTGGAGTCTCCAGGTCATCAAGGGGGATGTATTAAGACAGAGATCCGAGAACAACAGGGTTCGTCTTCGCGAAATCAAACCTTTAAGGGGCCTCATTAAAGATATTAAAGGAAATGTTCTGGTAGACAATCAGGCTTCCTTTGATATTTCAATTGTTCCGGAGGATGCCGGATACGTCAACGCTATCGTAAAAAATTTGGAGCTTCTGTATGCCAATAAAGGTCTTAAATTATCTGGAAGTAATATCTCCCCTGAAAAAAGAATACAACCGTTCGTGCCGATTAAACTTGAGAGAAACATAAGCAGGGAGAAACTTGCCATAGCCAAAACTAACTCTCCTGATTTGCCGGGCATAGTTGTTGATGTAATGCCTGTCAGAGAATATATTCTGGGAGAGATGATGGCACATATTCTCGGTTACATGGGCGAAATCAGCAGTAGTGAATTGAGAAGAGATACTTCTAATACCTATAAGCCTGGTGATATGGTGGGGAAATATGGAATCGAGAAATATCTGGATAAATACCTGAAAGGGGAAAGTGGCGGGGAACAGATAGAAGTAAATGTTGCCGGTAGACAATTAAAAGTCCTCGGGAAGATCAATCCTGTTCCCGGCTATAATGTTGTTCTTACTATTGATTCTCATCTGCAAAGCATTGCACGGGATGCCTTGGAAGGAAAGGCGGGTTCAGTTGTCGTGATGGATCCCCGTGATGGTTCAGTATTGGTTATGTTGAGTAGCCCCTCTTTTGATCCAAACCTGTTTAACCGGGGAATATCTATAGATAACTGGGAAAAGCTTTTAAACAATCCCTTGCACCCGATGGAAAACAGAGCTATTTCCGGACAGTATCCCCCCGGTTCCACATATAAGCTGATAGTAGCCGCAGCGGCGCTCGAAGAAGGGTTAATAACTCCAGAAGCTTCTTTTTTCTGTGATGGGTCATTTACATTGGGTAATAGGACATCCAGATGCTGGAAAAAAGGCGGTCATGGTAAAATTAGTCTGCACCGTGCTATCGTGGAATCCTGTGATGTCTATTTCTACAATCTGGGGAAGTTAGTCGGGATTACTAAGTTGGCAGAGTATTCCCGGGGGTTCGGCCTGGGAACAAAGACAGGTATAAATCTCCCAGGAGAAAAAAGTGGTTTGGTCCCGACAAGGGAGTGGAAGTTAAATAGATTCAAGGAACCATGGCAAATGGGTGAAACGATTTCTATAGCGATAGGCCAGGGATTCACACTGGTGACACCAATACAACTGCTGAACACATATTGTGCCCTGGCAAATGAAGGAACTTTTTATGTTCCCAGGATTATAAAAAGAATTGAAACCGCCGAGGGACAGATTATCAAGGAATTCAATCCGGAAATAAAATCTCACATCCCCGTCAGTAAAAAAAACATTGAAATATTAAAACAGGCATTATGGGGAGCGGTTAATGAAAATCAAGGAACAGGGCGTGCTTTAAAGAGAAAGGAAGAGGATGTGTGCGGAAAGACCGGTACAGCTCAGGTTGTCAGTATGCCGGAAGATGGGGAAGATGTTGCGAAGGAAGAAACCTCATACAAGTTAAGAGATCACGCCCTCTTTGTTTGCTTTGCACCTTCTGAAAATCCTGAGATAGCGGTGGCAGTTGTTGTCGAACATGGCGGCCACGGTGGATCCGCAGCTGCGCCAATCGCCAGAAAGATTATAGATGGATATTTTGAAAACAGGAGTCAGTAGCCAGAAGTCAGAATCCAGAATAAAAGCAGTATGTACTGCTGACAAATTACCAATTTCTTCAATTATGGAGCAAATAACATCCCGAACGGCGGGATTTGGGGAACAGACCCTACATCATTCGATGTTTAAAACCTTTTGTTGGACGGCTTTATTTTTTCTCCTGACTTCTGGCTACTGACTCCTGACTCTTGGGTAGTTACAGTTTTTTAATCCTCCCACGGATGTGTTTGGGGACTGAAGGGAACCTTAAATGAAGTTTGATCGTAGATTATTATTCAGTTTTGATTGGGTACTTCTTTTTTTAGTATTATCAATCAGCCTGATTGGAGTTTTGAACCTTTACAGCGCAGGTTACAGCTTAGCCAATCTTCATGGTAAACCCCTTTATATGAGACAGGTTTACTGGATTATGATCGGCCTGGTGTTTATGGTAATATGTTTCTGTATAGATTACCACTTTATAGGCAGGTATGCATATGTTATTTATGCAATCTCCATCATTCTTCTTATACTGGTCTTTCTTTACGGAAGTGCGGTACATGGATCCCAGAGGTGGCTTGTCATAGGAAGATTTTCTTTCCAGCCATCTGAAATAGTAAAGTTGACAGTTATACTTGCCCTTGCAAAATATTTTGATGATAATAAGACTAATGAAAGTTACAACCTCAGGGAACTATTGCTTCCCTTCCTGATAGTATTGCTTCCCTTCCTGTTGATATTAAGGCAACCTGATCTTGGTACTGCCCTGATTTTGATTGTTCTTTTTTTATCGATGGCCATTTTTATTGGTGTAAAGCGGAGTTCAATTGTTTCATCTGCCATCGGCGGTATTGTGCTGGTTCCTCTCTGCTGGAATTTTCTGAGGGACTATCAGAAGGAGAGAATATTAGCCTTTTTAAATCCGGAGAGAGATCCCCTCGGTTCGGGATATCATGTCATTCAGTCCATGATTGCCATTGGCTCAGGCGGTATCTTAGGAAAAGGTTTCTTAAAAGGGACACAGACTCAGCTAAAATTCTTACCAGAACAACAAACAGATTTTGTGTTTTCTGTTTTCGCGGAGGAATGGGGCTTTCTCGGAGGTACGGTATTGATGATCATATTTCTTGCACTGGTATTATGGGGTTTAAATGTTGCACGGAACTCGAGGGATTTGTTGGGAGTCTTAATAGCCTTTGGCGTAACGATGCTTGTTTTCTGGGAGGTATTTATAAATATCGGTATGGTTTTGGGCATTCTTCCCGTTGTGGGTCTTCCCCTTCCTTTTTTAAGCTACGGGGGGTCCTCGATGGTTGTGCTGATGGCAGGCATTGGATTAGTTATGAATGTAAGTATGAGAAGATTTGTTCTTCAACCGTGATGGTTATCGGTAAAAGCTAAAAGGAGACTTCGAAATGACTAACAAAAATAAGGAAAACGAAGTAAAAGCATTCCTGGGACAGGGAACGGAGTTCGACGGAAAGTTGATGTTTGGCGGTTCTGTCAGAATAGATGGTGATTTTAAGGGGGAGATATTGGGTGGTGGAACATTAATTGTTGGAGAAAGCGCAAATATTGAGGCGAACATTGTGGTTGATAATTTGTTAGTAAGTGGTGATGTTCGGGGAAGTATTGAAATTAAAAAAAGGGTGGAGATTTTCTCAACTGGAAGACTTCTGGGAAATGTTAAGACAACAACTTTTGTTATACAGGAAGGAGCGGTGTTTGAAGGAGATTGTCAGATGGTCAGTGAACCGGAAAAAGAGAGCGCCAGGAAAGAGGATCAATAATAACCGCTTGACAGAAGAATGTTCCATTTTATAAAGTAAAAAATATAGCAGTTAAATAACCGGAGGTTAAGAATCATAGCCCTTTAATTTAAGATTTTTGAATCATCATAAAAGTCTCTATTTCACGAAAATGAAAAAATGAATCATGAGGAAATTTGTCAGGATAATATCTGTTGCACTATTGGCGCTTTTATTCATTATATCGTGGCCTGAAAGGGGAGACGGAATAGATATGAAAGATGTTAGAAAATCGGTTATTGCAGGATCATGGTACCCTGGAAATCCTGGGATTTTATCGTCCGATATAGATGGTTTTCTTAAAAATGTGCCAGCTGAATTTTCAGATGGAGAAGTAGTTGCCCTGATCTCACCTCATGCAGGTTATGTATATTCCGGGCAGATTGCCGCGTATTCCTATAAGCTTGTGGAGGGAAAGACCTTCGACGCCGTGGTCGTTATAGGACCAAGCCACCGTACCCGTTTCCAGGGGGCTTCCATATACAATAAAGGCGGGTATGAAACACCTCTGGGAATTGTTCCAGTAAATGCGGAGTTAGCGAATGAGATTATTGCTCAAAGCCAGATGATATCTTTTGATCCGACCGCCCACATGCAGGAACATTCCATCGAAATTCAACTCCCGTTTCTACAGGTGGTTCTGGGCGAATTTAGCTTCGTCCCGATAGTCATGGGAGATCAGAACAGTCAGACCTGCAAGGAGTTGGCCAATGCAATTTTCAGATCAGTAGCCGATAAAAGAGTTCTTATAATAGGAAGTTCTGATCTTTCACATTTTCACAGCTATGAGAGGGCTGTGAAGCTGGACTCGGTGGTTTTAGATCACATAAAGGAAATGGCTCCTGAGGAGCTTTTAAAAGATCTGCAAAGAGGCGCCTGCGAAGCTTGTGGTGGTGGGCCGATTGCCGTTGTCATGATGGTTGCTGAAAGGCTTGGCGCTGACAGGACAAAACTGCTGAAATATGCCAATTCAGGAGATGTTACAGGAGATAAGAGTGGTGTTGTCGGCTATGCTTCTGCAGCCTTTTATAAAAGCACCCCTGTTGAAACCGTTAAGGAAGAAAAACCGGCCGGCATTGATATGGGGCTCACAGAAGCAGAGAAAGACAAACTCCTCGAAATTGCCAGGAGCGTAATTGAGAGCAGACTGTTCGGTAAGAAAGTTCCTGAATTTCAGGTAGAATCAACCACCCTTAAAGAGAAAAGAGGAGCTTTTGTCACTCTCCGGAAACATGGACAGTTAAGGGGATGTATAGGAATTATAGATGCAAAAAAACCCCTGCACAAAATTATTGAAAAGATGGCCTCGGCTGCTGCCTTCGATGATTCAAGGTTTTCCCCGGTTAGCCGGGAAGAGTTGAAAGATCTGTCAATTGAGATATCAGTTCTCACCCCTTTGAAGGAAGTTGAAGATATAAACGAAATCGAAGTCGGTGTTCATGGAATCTACATAGTAAAAGGTTTTTATTCCGGTATTCTTCTTCCCCAGGTAGCCACTCAATATAAATGGGACAGGCTTACCTTTTTAAAAGAAACCTGTCACAAAGCAGGTCTTCCATCTGATGCCTGGTCGGATAAAGACACCAGAATTTACACCTTTTCTGCTGACATTTTTTGTGAATAGGCACAAACAAATGAATAACAGAAAGCGATGCACAATTTTAATTAGCAATAATATAAAATTAGGGCTAATGCTGATTGGTACTCTGATTTTCTTGTGCTCTTATGTTAGATCGGCTGAGGCCACTCAACTAAAAAATATCAGAATTGGCGAACATAAAACATTTACGAGAATTGTATTCGATTTCCAGAACCCTGTTCGGTTCAGGGAACCTGTAATCAAAGACAGGGGGAAACTCTCCGTTGTTTTTCTTGATAGCACCATTACCACGGCCATGCGATTCCAGAAATTACGTGAGAGAACCAGGCGAGTCCATGCTATTAAACTTACACAGCAAGACTCTCACTTAACCGCTAACATTACCCTTTATTCTCCTTCTTTCAGGCTTAAACATTTTTCTCTTTTTAGTCCTAACCGCGTTGTTCTTGACATATACTGGGTGAAGACACCATCTGTGGGCTTTTTGCTTAAGAAACCCCTTCCTGAAAAACGCCCTGAGAAGGCATTTGAAGAATCTGCTGTAGAGGATAAATCGCCCTCCTCTTCATTCAGGTATGGACAGTTACAGATATACCTGTTGGTCGTATTAGTCGGATTAAATGTTATAACTGTTATTATTCTTGCGTTGTTGAGTTTCAATCTATTAAGGAAAAGACATGCGGTCGATTTTACAGATCATGGCGGTATTTCGGATTCTTTGAAAACATCAGACAAAAGTGTATTTTCCATAGATTCCAGGATCAAAGAAGAATTGGAAAAGTACGATCGATCTTGATCATCGGGGACATCATGGATAACGAAATCCAGACAGAATTGAATGTTGGTTTTTCAGAGGAGGAAAAAGAAGACCTCGAAAGGTTGATAACGGAATTTAAAGGCAAGCAATCTCTCTCCATATCCGGTATAACCCTTGAGGATGTTCAGGATCAGGTCAGATCCATGGGTGAACACCTTGCACAACTTTCTGAAATGCTGCTGAAATTCGATACAAGATTGAAGTCACTTTACACAATATCACGCCTTTCTTATCAAAAAAGCGAGGAGATGAACGAACGTATTGATGCTATTATAAAATCTATTACAGGTATGAAAAACATTTAGTCCGGGGGAAGTATTGAACGATCAGATTGGAAAACAAAGCAGCATCATTAATCGCTTTATTGATGGTTCTATTACGATCGATTCCATTAAAGAGTTTGAACAGATCCTAAAGATCTTACCTGAAAGTCCTGTGCTCCGTAAAACCTTTGCTGATTTACTGGTACGCAAAGAATCGCTCGATGCCGCTGTTGATGAATACAATGAAGCTGCCAAACTTTTCATCGATAATGGTATGACATTACAAGCCATTGCGTCTAAAATCCCGGAGTGGCAAATCGCTGAGCCCTCGCACGAAGAGTACCAGGCCTTCTATTCAGCCCTTCAGGAAAGCAAACCTCAAGATACACCCATTAATAATTTTTTTGTTAGAATGGCATGCCCTGAGTACGTTGCTATTATGGAAGGATTGGTACGGGGCATTTTGCCTGCAGGCAAAATGGTAAAAAAGTTTCGTAATGTGGAAGATGACATCAGTTTTATTGTATCCGGGGCATTGAACAAAAGGACTTATCATCATTTAGAGGGGGGAAAAGAAGACAAAAGGACATCAAGTGAAGATCTGATAGAAAACAATTTTTTTGGCGACATTTACCCACTTGAAGAAGAAATAATACTTCAATCAGATATAGAAACAATCACTCGCGTTGAATTACTTAAACTTTCAAAACAAAGGCTGATGGGAATTTGCAAAGAATATCCTAATGTTGAGCTTCTGTTAAAGGAACTGTATAAAGCCCGTTCGGAATCAGGAAAAATTTCTTCGCAAGCAATCCGAAAAACAGTCAGATACGAAGTCCCAACAAGGGTAAAAATGAAGAGTTTCCAGGACAAAGCAGATAGCAAAGGGCCATTAGTCTTCGAAGGGCTAACCCAGGACATCTCCCTGGGTGGAACCTGTATTACCTTAGGTACAAAGTATCAGATTGGTCCCTCCGCCGACATGATCGGGAAAAACGTCAATATACATATCAGCGTACCGAGAACAGATAAGAGCATCAACATCCTGGGTACGATTGCCTGGAGCAAGGAAGTTTCTGACGAAGGGAAAACAACTGTAATAGTAGGTGTCGAGTTCAAAGATATGACCATTACTGACCGTGAACTCTTAAAAAAGTACTTCCACGGAAGCGATGGAGCAGATAACCTGATCTGCAGCTTATGGGAAGCACTCATGAAAAAGTAAGGTTCCAAGTGAAAGAAAATCGCGAGACTAACTGGAAAACAATCCCGAAGATATGGGCAGTGGGTGGCGGAAAGGGTGGAGTGGGTAAGAGCACCGTAAGTGTCTTCCTGGCCTTCTGGTTGGCCCGTATGGGTAAACGGACCATCCTCATGGATATTGATCTTGGTGGGGCAAATCTACACTCACTCATGGGAATCAATAATCCTCCACGGACTTTGAACGATTTTATTACCAGGAAATATGAATCATTAGAAGATATTTGTATCGACACAGAGGTAAAAAATCTTCGCCTCATTTGTGGCGCCAGTGAGATTCTTTCCCTGGCAAACCCACTATTTGCCCAGAAGTTAAAGATTATACAGGGCGCTTCCAGGTTAGATGCCGACTATATCGTATTTGACCTTGGAGCTGGAACTTCCTTTAACGTGCTGGATTTTTTTCTTATTGCCCACAAAAAAATTGTCGTTATGACCCCACAGCCTACATCTATCCAGAATTCATATGCATTTATCAGAAATGCAGTCTACCGAAGGTTAAACCGACTTTCCAGCCAAAATCCATCTCTCCAGGCCCTTATTAAAATCGCCATGAACACAAAAAATGAGCTCAAGGTACAAACGATCAAAGAGCTTCTTCAGGTCATCCAGGAGTTGAGTGGCAAAGAAGTAATGGAATCTCTGCAAAAAGAAATCGCGGAAATCCAACCGGCAGTAATTACCAATATGGTCGAAAATCCAACAGACAAAAACGCAGGCCGCATCATAAAGCTCGTTGCTGAAAAGTATTTAATGATACATCCTGTTGATCTGGGTGGCGTAGCTTACGACAGGCGGATATACACAATGGTTTCCGGGATGATCCCCTTAACCAAGCTCGAACAATCGAGCGAGGCCGTTGCCTCTGCTTATGAAATTGTAGTGAAGCTATTGTAAGATAAGCGAGACCGCAAGCGATCTCGCTTATCGGGGCGAGTTGAACTCGCCCCGATCAATTTTGACGCTTATCTCCAGCCCATCAAGCCCATTTTATGGTGCTGGTTCCCTCCCATACCCGTTCCTGATCCTTTTCCTTTACCACTTCTAATGAGTATCAGTTTAGCTTGCTGTTCCGGAGTCAGTATCTTGCGAATCTCCAGTTGATAACTGGTCTTCTTCTCTCTTATCCGATATTGTAGATCGCTGATTTCTTTCTGCATGGACATGATCTTACTTTTATCGGGATGGATCTGACCCCACAGTAATCTCAACTCGGCCCGCTTGCTAAAAAGCTGATTTCGTAATGGCATTACTTCTTTCAGGTGGGTCTCACGTAGTGACCGGATTTTTGCCGATTGCTCAGTTGTCAGGTTCAGGTTGAAGATTGCGCAGCTTTCCATGTTCCTCCCGGCTTTCATACCGGGACCTTTTTCCCATCTGGAACCACGGGCAAATACGGGAACGGTCATCACTACCACTAACAGCATAATTCCTAAAACTGTTGCTAATCTCTTCATTTTCAATTCCTCCTTCAAGAATATTTTATTGTTGTTTCCTTATTTAGCAACACCCGTGCCAGATGATAAAAATTTGGATAACTTGTTTAAATTACCCGACAATCTTGATAGTTCCTGTTGCAGGAGACATGTTTCGTTGCTATACTCAGAAAAAAAATGGATAATAAGTATCCATCTGTGGTATCCAGTTGTTTAAAAAGTATACATTTTTTATCAATGAGGTGATCCCTCGAAGCAGACAATCAGCTTGCCTGGCAGAGGTGTTGGCCACGCTGGAGGTCTGGTATATATTTTGCTCGGGAATAAGTTTATGACAGGTAGAAAAAGAGAAAAATCATGGATTACTCTATCACCCTGGATTGTAATAGGAGCGGTGGTTGTTCTGGCGCCGATCTTTATCTTCGTTGCCGTTCAGAATATTCACAAACAAAAAGAAAATACGACACAGCTCTTACTGGAGAAGGGAGCTGCCCTGATAAGGTCTTTTGAGGCCGGTACGAGGACAGGAATGGGAATGCGCTGGGGTGGCCTTCAGGTACAGAAATTACTGATGGAAACGGCACAGCAACCCGATATTGTTTACCTGCTGATAACAGACCTGAATGGTAAAATCCTGGCACATAATGATCCCTCTAAAATTGGGGAATATCATGGGGAAAACCTTGATCTTAAAAAAATCCCTCGATCCAAAGTTGTAAAGTGGCGGCAGATTACAGACCAAGACGGTACAAATGTCTTTGAAGTTTTCCGCCGGTTTTCTCCCGCGCGCAGACACTTTCAAAGACCCTGGCTTAAACCTGCACCCGATGACTGGTTCCGATCACGGATAATTCCAGGGAAAGATAAACCTGTATCCCGCCTGACTATTTTCGTCGGGCTTGACATGGGATCGATTGAATTAGCCAGAAAAGAGGATGCACGTCATACGGTGATTGTGGCGCTTATCCTTCTTTTAATTGGATTTGCCGGAGTCATTTCTCTTTTTCTGGCCCAGGGCTACCGTTCAGCCAGAACCTCTCTTTCCAGAATCAAGGCCTTTTCAGATAGCCTCGTGGAAAATATGCCTATAGGCCTTCTGGCCATTGATGGTAATGAAAACATAACCTCTTTCAACCAGACGGCCGAGTCGATACTGCAGCTCTCAGCCAATGAGATCCTGGAAAAGAAAGCCAATCAAGTACTGCCGCAACAATTAGGGACGCTCATTGATAAGCTTAAACCCGAAGGGGGAATTATTGAAAAGGAGATAGATTGTCACGTTAAGGATGGAAAGCTCATTCCCCTGGAAACGATAGCTACTTCGCTGGGAGAAGAAGACGGCACTTTTTGGGGATATGCCATCCTCTTCAGGGATCTAACCGAAATCCAACGCCTCAGAAGAGAAATCGACAGAAGTCAGCGTCTGGCGTCCATTGGGAGGCTGGCGGCCGGGATCGCTCACGAAATCCGAAATCCCCTCAGTTCAATCAAGGGTTTTGCCACCTATTTCAAGGAACGATATAAAGACGTGCCTGAAGATAAAAAGACGGCTGAAATCATGATTCAGGAGGTGGAACGGTTAAACAGGGTAATTGGTCAACTTCTGGAGTTTGCCCGTCCGATGAATATTCGGTTGAGACCAACATCCATGCAGACTCTTATCCAACACTCCTTGAAAATGATCGAGAGTCAGGCAGGGGAAAAGAACATCAAAATAAGTGCAGACCTTCCTTTCGAAATCGATGGGACACTCATCGATCCTGACAGGATTAATCAGGTTCTACTCAACCTGTATTTAAACGCCATCGAAGCGATGGATGATGGCGGCACCCTTTCCGTGAGGCTTTTCGGAGATGATCCCAAAGGAGTAAAAATCGAAATTTCGGATACCGGAACCGGTATTCACAAAAAAGACCTGGAAAAGATATTTGATCCTTACTTCACCACAAAACCGTCGGGAACAGGTCTGGGACTTGCTATTGTCCACAGGATAATCGAAGCCCACAATGGTGAGATGAACGTAAAAAGTGAACGGGAGAGGGGAACTACTGTATCGATTATACTACCCGCCTCCGTTGGGAAAAGCCATTATAACAACGAGGTCTAATTTTCATGAAATCAAAAGTCATTGTTCTGATCGTCGATGATGATAAGGCCCACCGCATCATGTTACAAACACTTCTCGCCGGGTGGGGATATACTACTGTTGAGGCGGATGACGGTGATACTGCCATCGAAAAGGTCCGGAATCAACCCTTCGACCTGATTTTAATGGATGTTCGCATGATAAGGGTCTCCGGACTGGAGGCTCTAACCTGGATCAAAGCCCTCAACCCTGCTATTCCGATTATTATTATGACCGCCTATTCATCCGTTGAATCCGCGGTGGAAGCGCTGAAAAATGGAGCCTATGATTACCTCACCAAACCGCTCAATTTTGATGAACTGCGGCTCGCCATGGAACGGGCCATGGATCACAAACAGTTAAGCGAGGAAAATCGCCTCCTCCGGGAAAGTTTAGGCTTCCAGTTTGACAGGCAAAATATCATCGGCCGCAGTGCTGCCATGGTAAAACTTATGGAAACAACAGCACAGGTAGCTCCATCTGATGCAACTGTTTTGATCACGGGCGAGTCAGGAACAGGCAAGGAACTTATTGCGGGAGCAATTCACTTTAACAGCCCGCGAAAAGAAGGTCCTTTTGTGAAGATCAATTGTGCCGCTATCACTGAAACCCTGCTTGAATCGGAGCTCTTCGGTCATGAGAAAGGGGCATTTACAGGCGCTGATCGGCGCAAGGAAGGAAGATTTCGCCAGGCTGACGGGGGAAGCCTGCTTTTAGATGAGGTCAGCGAGATGTCACTGGGCATGCAGGTAAAGTTGTTGCGCGTTTTACAGGAAAGGGAGATCACCCGGGTTGGCGGCGAAGAAGTAATCAAGGTAGACGTAAGGGTGATAACTGCCACCAATAAAGATCTTCTGCAGGAAATCAGGGCCGGTCGATTCCGGGAAGACCTTTTTTACCGCTTAAACGTCGTTACCCTGAATGTACCGCCTCTGAGAGAAAGAAAAGAGGATATCCCCCTTCTTGCCCAGCATTTTTTAATGATATTTGCCAAAAAAAATCATAAGAAGATAAAAGGCTTTACCCCGAAGGCAATGGACCGTCTACTCAAATATGAATGGTCTGGAAATATTCGGGAACTTATGAACGCCATTGAAAGGGGGGTAGTCCTTTCCCGATCGGAACATCTGGATGAACATAATTTGTCACTCATCGTTAAGGATGAAGTGTCACCCCGGGACGAAATGCCCGGGGATTTGCCTCTTGAGGAAGTGGAAAAGGCCGCCATATTGAAAACGCTGGAGCTGACCGGAGGCAACAAAAGTGAAGCTGCCAGACGACTCGGCATTACCAGGAAAACTCTTCATAAGAAGCTCAGGAAGTATGAGGTTATGTAGGGTGGTCGATTTGTGTTTTTCACTCTAACTTAAACCCTTTCTCAGTAAAAAGTCTCAAGCAGGCATCTACCACCTCAGGATCATAAAGAATGCCTTTGTTCTGTGAGATTTCTTCTAATGCCTTGTCTATACTGAAAGCCGGTCTGTAAGGCCGATGAGAGGACATGGCCTCAACTACATCAGCTACACCCAGAATTCTTGCTTCCAGAAGAATCTCTTCACCTTTAAGTCCTTGAGGATATCCGGAACCATCCATCCTTTCGTGGTGTTGAAACACAATTTGGGCAATCGGCCACGGAAACTCTATCTCTTTCAATATATCGTAACCCACTTGAGGGTGAGTTTTAATCAGGCCGAATTCGAATTCGCTTATCTGCCCGGGCTTGCTGAGGATTTCAGCCGGCACATTTATCTTGCCAATATCATGTATAAGTGCGGACATATGGATTTCTTTAATCTGTTTCTCTGAAAAGTTCATCTCTTCGGCAATGGCGCAGGCAAGCCGGGCTACCCGCTGTTGATGACCAGCAGTATAGGGATCTCTCCGTTCTGTCGTTGCTGCCAGTGCATTGATTGTCCCCTCTAAGGCTCCTTCCAGTTTCTCGCAACTTTGTTTCAGTTCTTCCTCTGCCCGTTTACGCTCGGTGATGTCTACCAGAATACCTCTCAAGCCCATAACTTTGTTATCATGAATGAGAGGACTGGAATATACTATAACAGAAAATGAAGTGCCATTTTTCCTCTGCGCTGTGTAGTCAATGCCGCCTAATTTTTCCCCGCTCAATACTTTCTGAATATTTTCCCCGGCTCTATCTCGATCATCAGAAGTAAGCATCTGAAGGGCATTCAACCCTTTATCAAAATCCTTCCGGGTATAGCCAAAAGCATCATACGCATTAGGGTTGACAAATATGAGTTTTCCCCTTTCATCCGTTTCAAAAATTGTCTGCGGTAATAAATCAGCCATCTCCCGGAATCTCTTTTCACTTTTCCGCAGTATCTCCTCCGCCCGCTCGCGCCTGGCAATTTCTTTTTCCAGATCCAGCATCTTCTTTTCCAGCTTGTTGACAAGACGCTCGCTGTAAAGCTTAAGAACTTCTTTCTCCTCTTCTATAGCCGGCTTCCCGGGCATTACCCTGCCCTTTTCCATATCTCTGATCGCGTTCTGTATGATCTTTATCAGCTCATCCGGTTCAACGGGCTCTCGAATGAACCTGTCCGCCCCAAACTTTAAGGCCAGTTCCTCGTCTTTAGAATCGGTGTATGTGGCCGTGTAAAATATGAAGGGTATCTTTTTCAGCCGTTCATCGCCCTTGCATTCGCGGCACAGGGTAAAACCATCCATCACCGGCATGAGAATATCCGAGATTATCATATCAGGCGCGGATTCCTTTGCCATGTTCAGGGCCTCTTCCCCGTTGGTGGCTGCTTCAATTGTATGCCTTTCTGACTCAAGGATCTTTTTAAGGATCATCCTTGAATCTTCATTGTCATCAACGATAAGAATTCTCATTTTTAACGCACCCCCCGTTTTGATTTCGGATTGCGGATTGCGGATTTCGGAATAAAAAATCTCTAAACCGGGACATGTAATGGAATGTTCTGCAATCCTCAATCTGCAATCCGTTCTTCTACTATCTCCTTTATCTGATTCATAATGGCAACAGGATCAATGGGTTTTTCCAGATATCCGTTGCATCCTGCTTCAATCATCCTCTTCCTGTCCCCGCTCATTGCGTAGGATGTGATGGCAATGACAGGAATATCACCATTTATCTCTGATTTGCGGATAGCCTTTGGTACCTCCAGGCCATCCATGTCAGAGAGCTGGATGTCAAGAAGGATGAAATCCGGCTTTTCTTTAAACGCAAGGTCAATGCCCGTTTTGCCGTTTTCAGCCCTTATAGCGTCGTAGCCGTTGCTCTCAAGGATAAATGTGATGAGTTTCATATTGTCTGCATTGTCTTCTATCACAAGTGCTCTTTTCATGAATGCCTCCCTTCGGAATTTACGCGTCAGCGTTTTATAAAATCCTTACGGATAAAATCCAACAGATAAACTTCGGATTTTACGCGTTAGCGTTTTATTTATATAAAATCTTTACAGACAAACTCCATAAAATCCTGTGTTTTATTCGTCATTTTCCACAAGGAAATCTACAATAGGATGAGCTTCAATCGCACTCATCAGCCACTGAATTCCCTCTCTTCTCATATAGTTCCAAAAACTACTATACCGATATCCCTTGAGCGAATCTAAATCCCGAACAATCCCATGCTTTATTGGATTATTATGGATATAGTTAAAGTGCATCCAATAGTCGGTTTCATTCCTTACACACCAGTCCCAGTAATTCTTCCACAGGCGACGGCCTCTCATTTCTTCAATCTCATTCATTTCAAAAGTGAATCCTTGATGGATATCTCCTATGTATCTGGATATATCGCGGCCATCGGATACCTTACAAAGTATGTGGTAATGATTCTTAAGGATAACCCAAGCGTGAAGCTCGATCTTATTTTCCCAGGCGAATTTGAATATTTTAAGTAAAAGCTTATCCTTTTTTGAGTCATCATCCAATAAGAAAGTCCTGTTGTGAATGTGTGAGGTGATGAAATAGATCTGATTATCCACATAGAGATGTCTGGGCTGGTGTCTTTTTATGTTCATATAAAATCCTTACGGATAAACTCCGGAATTTACGCGTCAGCGTTTTATAAAATCCTTACGGATAAACTCCAATTAAAACCTTACAGATAAATTCCAACGGATAAATTCCACTGGTCAATCAGGCTATCTCCTTCGGTATTCTAAGCACAAACGTACTTCCCTCCCCATACGTGCTTTCAACAGATACCGACCCCTTGAGCATCTCTGTTGCGATTTTCTTCGTCAAATAGAGCCCCAATCCGGTGCCTGTGGTTGTTATCTTCAAAGGCGTATCAAGTCTCACAAAAGATTCAAAGAGACTGGGTATATCTTCTTCCTTTATACCGATTCCGGTGTCTTTCACTCTAATTTCCATCATTCCGTCAACCTCATGGGCGGCAATCTCGATTTCCCCCTTTTCAGTAAATTTGACGGCATTGCTTAAATGATTAAGGATACACTGGAGGAGTCTTTTCCGGTCAGTCGTAAGTTGCGTATCTGAAGGCAGGCTGATTTCAAGGTCGAGCCCTTTATTGTCCATCTCCGGCTTGAGGCTTGATACGGCCTCTTCGATCACTCCATCAAGGCTGAATTCTTCCGTATGAACTTCAAACTTTCCGGCCTCTATCTTTGAAATATCTATTACATCGTTAATGAGTGCAAGGAGGTGTTTTGCCGAACCATAGACCCTCTGGAGCTGGTCTTTCTGCTCGGGATTAATCTCACCTGTCATGCCCTGGAGAATGATTCCGGTAAATCCGATTATTGAGTTAAGAGGAGTGCGAAGCTCGTGGGACATGGATGCGATGAACATGGATTTAAGCCGGTCCAGTTCTTTGAGTCTTTCGTTTGTCTTTTCAAGCTCTTCCCGGGCTTCATTTACATCCTCAACAAGATAAGTGAGGGCGTTGCGGGACTCTTCGATTTTATCTGTTTTTTCTTTAAGTTCTTCTGTTCGTTTCTCCACCAGTTCTTCAAGATGGTCACGATATTTTTTCAATTCCTCTTCCGCCTGCTTACGCTCGGTGATATCGCGAAATATCTCCAGTTTGCCTGTGCTGCCATCCGGTAACGTTATTGGCGTGTCTAACATATCGTAGGTTTTCCCATTTTTTGAGGAATACCATTCCCATCGGACCGTCTTCCCGGCCTGGACATCCTTATTTTTACACCAGGGGCAGATCTCATCCCGGTCGTGGAAATATCTGTAGCACTTGATACCTTCATAGGGTCCGAAGTCTTTTACGAGGACCGGGTTCACGTATTGGATGTCATATTGCTGGTTGACGATATATACGCCATCTTCAATCGATTCGAAGATATTGCGCAGGTTGTCCCTCTCAAGGCGCAACAAGTCCTGGGCTTTATCTCGTTCAACCTCTCGGTTTTTAACCTCTATGGACATGTTGTTGAATTCTGAAGCAAGTTCTCCAATTTCATCCTGAGATTCCACATCCTCGATAACCTGACCATATTTACCCTGTCCAATTTGCCTGACACTTTTTACCAGCGAATTCACAGGCTTCACAATGCTGCTTGAAAAGAGCCAGAAAATAAATATCGATACAATGATACAGCCCATCCCAACAAATATAAGCTGTTTTGAGAGGTCCCTGGCTTCAGCAGTGATTATTTTCTTAGGCATAGAGACAATGACCCACCAGGGATTGGAATTTGCAATTTTTATCGGAGCAAAAAATTCTATGTTGCCTTTAGAATACCCTGTGAATTTTTCACCTTTGTCGATTTCCCCATTATATTGGTCAATGTCTTCGACTATTTTATATGCATCCTCCCCTGCCAGATCCTGCCTTCCTGTTGCGCCGACTATCTTTCCGTCGTCACTCAGAATTGTAATCAGGCCTCCTTTTTTCTCAATGCCGGTCTTATCGGTCAAATTTTGCAGCGCATTAAATCCAAGATCTATGCCGACGATACCATAAAAATTTTCTTTTAAAATCACCGGCACAATCAGAGAAACAACAAGAAAATCATTTCCGTCTATGGTATGAACGTGCGGATCTGCGACAAATGGCTGTCTTATCTCTTTATAGACGAGAAGAAAATTACCAGCGCCCCCTTCATCATAATGTCTAAACGGCTCAACGTCGATGATTCCGTATTTGTTACGATACCAGTAAGGTGAAAAGCGACCTGTCTTATCATGCCCCGGTTCGTTTTCGTAGTATTTATCCTTATTGTCAAAGGCATCAGGCAGCCAGCAGGTGTATGCTCCGACAATATTTTTATTTTGGTTGAGAACGGACTGCAGCAGAATGTCTACCTGCTCGCGTTCGATGTTCAGGGGGTCGAGAGGATCTTTTACTTTGCACATGATTAAGGCCAATGTGTGTAAGTTTGTCATCGCCTTATCGAGTTCGAGCTGAACATGATCTGCCCGATCACGCGCAATATATCGAATTTGATCGTTAGCTCTTAGAATGGCAGAATCGCGAACGTATATTACAGCGTAAGCGATAATCGTTGTGCCAGTAATCAACAAGCACAGGCTTGACAAAAATATAATCTTTGAGCGAATGGAATGAAATTTCATTGCAATAACGCCTCTTGGTTACTTTTTAATGAATGGCCTGTCAGGCTGTATCCCGATATTTGGGGCTGAAATTACTTCTTCTCAACTGAGCGTGCAACTTCGATCACCTTCCGCAGTTGATCATAAGCTTCATCAGAAAGGACCTTAAATCCAATAAAATCAAGATCCTCCACTTCTGTTACTTCATCAGGCAGTGACGTCAGTACGGCTGCAATCTTCCCGATCGATTCTTCAGGCAAATTATCCTTTACTGCAATCACAGTCCCAGGAATGGGGCCAAATTTCCTAATGCGATTGAATACTTTGCCGTATCTTTTTTCAGCCTTCGCCAAAGGCCCGGGGGATACTGCTCCGGCATCAACTCCCCCTTTCGCGACCGCATCAAGGACATTATTATGAGATCCAAGAAACCGGACATTGCTGAAATATTTTTCAGGATCAATACCATTCTCTTTCATCCATGCACGGGGATACTTGTAACCACCTGTCGATTCCTTTGAACCGAATGCAAAGGATTTCCCGCTCAGGCTCTCAATGCTTAACAATCCTGACCCTTTCCTGGTGATCAGGTAGGCAAAAAAGGTGTACTTGCCTGTCTTTTTCCAAATACTTGTAGCAATGTACCTAAGCCTGGGACAGATCTTTTTTGTCCTGACATATAGTGATGCCCCATAAACACCGATATCCACATCTCCTGCCTTGGTCCTGGTTATCATTGATTGATGATCTTTCAGTATAACCAGTGCCACTTCCTTTTTGAGGACGCTCCCAAGGTGCTTTGCCAACTGTTCAAAACCAATCCAGGTAGGTTCTCGCCCCCAGTAAGGAGGAACTGCCATAACAATCCCGCCGGACTCGTGAACTGTCCTGATGATCTCATCGTTTTTCCTGACGATGTCCGTATCATTTTCTCTTCTGTTATCCGCGTGACAGATGCTGCATAGAACCGAAAGGCCAACCAGATACAGTATCAATCTCAACATGATTTTCATGTCTTTCTTCCTTTAATCTTCAATTCTAACTCCTTAACCCTGTCCCTGAGTTCCTTTATCCTGAACTCCCGCCCCACAAAAACATCATTCATGCGTTCAAGTTCAGCGTTCTTTTCTTCCAGTTCGGAGGTCCGCTCTTTAACCAGACATTCCAGATGTTCCTGGGATTTCTGAAGCGCCTCCTCCATCTGCTTGCGCTCGGTGATATCATGGAACACCTCGACAACAGAGACAATCACCCCGTCACCGTCCCTGACCGGGGAGCAGGTGGCGATAAAACTGATTCGATTCCCATCTTCCTGAATCCTGTCCTGTTCTTGCGATCTGACTTCACCATCCTCGAATGTTTTCAGGACAATACACTCCGGGCACGGCTCTTTCAGCCAGTGGTATGCTTCGAAACACTTCCTGCCGATAGCAGCCCCGAACTGATTCATCGCAATCTTATTTGTCCATGTAATATTCAGGTCATTATCCAGGACAACAACCGCGTCGCTGATGCCGTTCAGGATCGCCCGCTGCTTTTCCTGTGCTTCTCTGAGTTCAAACGTGCGCTCCTCAACCTGATCTTCCAGTATCCTGCCGTATGCCCGCAACTTATCCTCCAAGATCAGCATCTTCTCACTCAGGATGGCAACCACCGTGCCGACAACCATAAACATGGATGCCCGTGTCACATCCGCATTGATTGGGGTATCGAGCGGGCTTACGATATGTGAAGTCAGAAGCATCAGAGCGAGGAATCCCGCAACTACTATGCCCTTGCGTGACCACCACAAACCCGCCAGGATGACAGGCACGTAGAAGAGATGAGTAAAGACAATCTCAGTTCTTAGAATAAAATGGCAATAGTATGTTGCCAGCAGGCAGATGGTCAGCAGGAATCCAAGAACCGCAATTTTGTACCATTCCTTAATTTTCATCACGACTTCCCATCTTCCGGCGTTTCAACCTGGACAAAACGAGCGCAGCCTTCAATAAAACATCTTGTATCAGGGACTTTTTTTGTGAAAATAGATTGAGCGGGTAATTCTCGGTGAGCGCGAAGTGGATTTGAGCGTTACTGATAAATACTTTTGTAAATCGGCATTCGAGCAGAACTGTAAACAGAGAAGCAAGCGGTTATAATGAAATTCTAATACTTATGTTCAATTTTCCTAACTTACAAAGTCAAGAAACTTTTTCTTTTTCTGTCAGATAAGAATCAAAAATAGTGACAGCGACTATTTTTCCTTGCGTGGTCTTCCTCTCGGTAGTATCTTTAATTTACGTTTTGCGTCCTGAATGTGTTGCTGCGAGGTTATGAATGATTTTGTTTTCTGCATGAATCCCTCCCCGGATTCTTCGGTAAATCAAAACGCCATCATAATAGCTCAATAAATCGGGGTAAAACCCTTACGGGCAAACTCCGGACCCCTGATCCCCATTTTTTTGTGAAAACAGATTGAGCTTGCTTCCATGGGCAATTCCTTCTCTCTCATAGCATAAAGGCCGGCACACGCAGGATCGATGGGTCTGAAAAATCGAATGTATCTGATGTAACCATCACTGAAAAGGGCGCCCCCCACTTTTCTGCTAAAGACCGGATTAAACGGGTATCATTGGATCTTAAACGCCCGGTTTTACATTCCACCGGGATCACGACATCCTGCACATGAAAGATGAAATCAATTTCCTGCCTGCCAACCCTCCAGAATGTCAGGGTTGCATCCATTTCTCTCAGACGAAGAAACACATCATTTTCTACAATCCTCCCTAATATTTCGGGAAAAGTATCCAGCGCTCCATAGCGGTGTGCGGCAAGTGAGGGCGTATTCAGATATACTTTTTTCCCTGTCCTTCCGGATTTTCTTTTAGAGCGTGTATGGTTAAAACAGTATTGCACAAGATATCCGGCCATCAATGCCTCAGTAAGCCTCTTTAGCCTGCCTACGGAAACCCCGACGTCCCTGGCAAGGGTGTTGTATTCTACTATTTGCCCATATTCACTGGCGTAGATTCCATAAAGCATTTCCAGGTCAATAGGATTTTCACCCCCAAAACGGGCAGGAAGATCGTATCTCAATATTTTTTCTACAACTACCTCTTTAATATATCGACGTCTGGATTCCTCATCATCGAGTTCTTTTAACTGGGGAAAGCCACCCCACCTCAAATAGTCGAGATATGCCCTGGTAAGACGGGACCTGTTCGCCCCGTAAAAAAGGGCTGTTTCAGTGGGGATCTTTCGCAAGTTAGGAGTAATTTTAAACTCAGGCGGTGGTTGAAGTCCATTGATCGTCATGTAATCCCTGAAATCAGGTGGGGACAGGCGCAGCATGTCAAGCCGACCGGCTAAGCTTTCTGCTGATTCCGATTCCAGCAGCAAAGAGGATGAACCGGAAACCACAAAAGTAAGCGCGGGATCTCGGTCTAAATACCGTTTAACTATGTCAGACCAGCGGGGGACAAGCTGAATTTCATCTAAGAAAATGTATGTCTTCTCTTTTATACGTCCAATGGATTCATCAAGGAAATCTAAGACATACGCATCCAGCACCCTTTCTAAGACGTTATCATCTTTCAAAACAATATCCCTGTCAAACTGGAAATAGCATATCCTTTTAGCCGGAACCCTGTTTGCGGACAACTCCCCCACTAATTGTTTTAGAAGGGTTGTCTTTCCTATTCTCCGCAATCCTCCAATTCCTAATGAGAGGGGGCCATCCATCAACTTCAGCATATACCCGAAAACGCGCCGTTTTGGCCACGTCCATTCAGGCAGAGCTTGCCCTTCCCAGTGAGGGTTGAATGTATTTATCAGGTAAATCATATTTCCTCCGGTAAAATGCATTTTAGGATTTAACATATATCATAAAATGCATTTTAAGGCAAGCTTCTAAATATGAATAAAACCTGACGGCCCGGTAAAAAGTCCGTTTTACTTGGATCCTCTGGAATTTTCTATTAACTATTGAATATATTCTATCAATTTAAAATCAGATAGAATTCCAAAATAGTCAATCGTCAATTCCAGAATAATGTCTCATATACGCAAAGCCCCGCATCACTTTGTGAGAAGCGGGGCTTCAGGGTAATCCTTTCATGATTTCCTCTTATAAAGGGTCAGAAATACATTATCTTCATACTTTCAAGAGAATATCACAAAATTATATTTTTGCAAACACCTTGACAGGCACTTTATACTTTGATAAAAACTCGTCGATATATTTTGCAGTACAAAAATTAAGTTAGAAGTTTATTAACTACAAAACAAAAGGAGCAAGAAATGGCACAGGCAAAACAAGGTGATACGGTTAAAATCCACTACACAGGTAAATTGGAAGATGGAACAGTATTTGATACTTCTACTGGTCGCGACCCCCTGCAATTTAACATAGGCGAAAATCAGGTAATCCAGGGCTTTGAAAAAGGTGTGACAGGTATGGCTCTGAATGAATCAAAAACCGTTACCATTCCTCCAGATGAAGCCTATGGGCCGCACCGTGAAGAAATGGTACTTAATATCCCCAGAGATCAATTCCCGCCAAATATTGAGCCGGAGATAGGTCAACAGCTTGAACTCGGTCAAGAAAATGGTCAAACAACTATAGCCATAGTGAGTCAACTCACCGAATCAAATGTGACATTAGACGCCAATCATCCTTTGGCTGGAGAAACCCTTATTTTCGATATCCAGCT
>JAYEGA010000018.1:0-1439 GCA_034658835.1 Thermodesulfobacteriota bacterium | reverse complement strand
TTTTTCAGATTCTCCGGCTTTTGCCCTGTCACCCCCGATTTCGTATTCGAATTTTTCCCATAATCCTGATGGTGATTACCGGTTTATCAGGATAGTTGGTCTGAAGCTTCAAAAGCCCATTATACCATCCCCTTGTAGCACTTTTATTCTTGAAGACAACCCTGAAGCATCTGCCTTCCTCTACAGTCTCTATCCTGTACTCCACCTTATCAGATATTGAGAAACTAATCGGCTTTAAGGATAAGGGCATGCGATTTTGAGCACGAATGGTAACCACTTTCTCAACTATGTCGTCTGCAAAGCCACTAAAATAGACCAATCCTGGCGATACTGAAATTGGAACTTTGACAAAAGCCTTAACTCCTATCCAGACAATTCTATTTCTTAAGTCATTGGTATACACCCGGGCAGCTTTGCTTAAGTTACCAGCAAACCCCTTTGTACTTACTTTCAATATGATCTTGCCCTCGCCACCGGGAGGGATGACCCTGTCGTACTGGGCCACACTGCACCCTCAACCGGGCTGGACCTTTATTATCTCCAGGGTTTGGTCGCCCTTATTCAAAACCTTGAAGGCATGTTCGATTACCTCCCCTTCCTTGACTTCCTTGAAGTCAAAAGACTTCTCTTCCATAACCATCAGCGGCCCTGTGGTTTCCTGGGCTAATGCAGTCCATACGCCAAAGATAAGGCACAAAGCTGATAATGAAATAATAAGACACGTTCTTCTCATTAATCTATTCTCCATTCCTGGCACTCCTTTTGGTCAGTTTTTCCCAGCCTGACGGCATTATCCCGACAATAAACTACCGTGGAACATAATAACCATTTTTCACGCCTTTTTTAGAAAGCACTATCTGCCATAATTGATTTACACGTGCCCGGAATGATCCTGCACTGGCAAGCAAATAGTATTTCCACATACGATAGAAGCGCTCATCATGAATATGATTGAGATTGCTCCAGTTTTTGTCGAAGTTTTCAAACCATGACATCAGTGTCTTGTCATAGTCTGTACCGTAATTCTCCCAATTCTCCACAACAAATAATCCTTCAAATGAGGTCCCAAGTTGCTTAATCGAAGGAATCATGGAGTTTGGAAAGATATACTTCGCAATCCAGATATCAGTGTTCTTGACTGATGTATTGCCACCTATAGTGTGCAAAAGAAATAACCCATCATCCTTCAGGCAACGGTGGACTACTTTCATGAACTTTCGATAATTCTTATAACCAACGTGCTCAATCATGCCCAGGGAAACGATATGGTCGAATTTTTCATTAACGCTTCGATAATCCTGCAATCTTATCTCCACAGGAACCCCCCTGCACAGTTCTTTTCCAAGCTTTACCTGTTCTTTTGAAACGGTCATACCGACAACCTCTGCACCATACTTCTCAGCAGCATACCTGGCAAAACCACCCCAGCCACAGCCAAT
>JAYEGA010000017.1:0-5041 GCA_034658835.1 Thermodesulfobacteriota bacterium | reverse complement strand
ACAGTGCAATCCCGACACGTCGGGATTATCCATAAAATCCCTTGATTTTACTACATGCTTGCGCATAATAGGAAAATAGCAGGGGACAATACCCTTGTTTGTTAAAAATATGGAGCTGAGTAGTTACTTTTTTTGTTGAAATAGTCTGTTACTATTTGTTCATGATCAAACATAAGCGGGCGGGGAAGATTGTCTTGAGTGAATATACCGATTTCGATAGCGTCATCTGCCGCAACAGGTATTCCCTTCCCCCTGGCTACAAAAACAGTCGAGATGGTATGCTGGCGGGGATCCCTGTCTGGTTTTGAATAGGTGTGCATCTGCCCCAGGAGGGTGATATCCAGAGATGTCTCCTCTTTTGCCTCCCTTATTGCCGCCTCCTCAAGAGATTCTCCGTAATCCACAAAGCCTCCGGGGATTGCCCACCCGATGGGTGGGTTTTTTCTTTTTATAAGAACAATTCCCCTATCTTCCAGTTCAATTATTATGTCAACGGTTGGTAGAGGATTCAGGTAAGATTTAATTTTTGCGCCGCAGTTAGGACAGGTAATTTTGGTTTTTGTGGCCATAATAAAGATAGAAGTTTAAAAATGTATAGCAAGCGCATTCCCCACAATTTGATGCGGGGAGCTTCGAATTTGAGCTTTTAGTTCTCTCATGGTCAATTTATGATGAATAAGGTTTTATGTCAAGGGTGAAAAAGCTGCGTGTGTAGTAACAAATAATGATAAATTCTTGACAATTGGAAGATAATCAATTAGCGTATTTTATTATTAAAGTTGATTTAGGGGCTGGGTATAATGGTAGGTGTATTGATAATAACTCATGGTAATCTTGGATGTGAGTTGATACAGGCTGCAGAGCTGATAAAGGGAAGAATGAATGGTGTGCTTGCCATTTCTGTGGATCCGACAAAGGGCGTCGAGGAATTAAAGAAGGAAATTACCTCCAGCATAAAGAAGGTAAATATGGGTAAAGGTGTCTTAATTTTGACGGACCTTTTTGGAGGTACTCCTTCAAACCTTTCTTTATCTTTCTTGAAAGAAGGAAAGCTGGAGGTAGTTAGCGGTGTAAATCTTCCCATGTTGCTTAAACTTCCAGACGTCAGAGAAAAAAATCTGACGGAATTTGCTTATTTCATCAAAGATTATGGGAGGAGAAACATATCCCTCGCCAGTGAAATTTTGAATAAAAAAGTTAGCACAAAATAAGAGACCTTATGGATATTTCACTTGTAAGAATTGATGACAGACTTGTTCATGGTCAGATATTGGAAGCGTGGCTCCCATTTATCAAGGCGTCATGTATAGTGGTTGCGGATGACGATGTGGCAAGCGACTTTTTCAGGAAATCGGTAATAAAGATGGTCGTTCCAAGCGATATTGAAGTTATAGTAAACAGTATAGAGGAATTCTCTACAAATTATTCTTATGATGAAAAAGAAGGTAAAAAAACGATAGTTCTGTTTCATGATATCTGTAATGCCATAAAGGCATATAGTCTCGGTTTCAAATTTGAAAAGTTAAACATAGGCCACGTTCAGAGCGAGGAAGATAGAAAATACTGCTCACCAGCGGTACATTTATGTAAGAAAGATATAGAAAAATTACAGTTCCTTGTGGACTCAGGGGTTGAGGTAGAGTTGAGGTGTGTTCCAAGAGATAAACCGCTCAATTTCCGTGACATGAGAAAAAAAATCATGCTTCCGTAAAAATCCTGTCAATCACAGAGATAAACTTTTTCCTGCATGCATAAAAAAATGAAAGATTCCCTGCAGCTCGCTACAGGGAATCTTTCAAATGTAAGGAATTTTCTGTTATTTTCAGGGTGCGCCAGCTGTGCATTTTCAAGTGGGAGGGATATCCCCTTAAAGTGAAATCTTTTTTAAGGTCTCTTACGATTTTTTATGTTATTTGAGGCAATTACAGTAGCTGTTGTTGGAGGCATAATATGCCTGGACAGAGTTTTATTGCAGGTCATGCTTTCCAGACCTGTAGTCGCCGGCCCTATTATAGGATTTGTCTTGGGAGATCCATATACAGGCCTGATTTCAGGCGCCTTAGTAGAACTGTTGTGGATTGATAGATTGCCTGTCGGTGTCTACGTACCTCCAAACGACTCTATAGTTGCTGTTCTTATCGCTGCCGGTTCCATATTAACGGGGAAGGAATTGGGGCACCTTCCCAGAGAACTGATAGCCCTTTCAATCCTTCTTTTTATCCCTTTCGGCATCCTGGGGCAGAAGATGGATGTCAGTATTATGAAGTCGAACGACAAACTTGCCCGAAAGGCTGTAGAAGATGCAAAGACAGGTGACATCAAAGGTATTTCCCGTAAACATGTCTTTGGACTATTTAAGACATTTTTATGCACAGCGGTCTTTATCTTTGTTTTTTTAACCTTTGGCGTAATGATCCTCAAATATATCTTTCCTCTAATTCCTCAGAAGGGTCTAACGGCTCTCACTTACACATACTTATTCCTTCCACTGCTTGGTGTTGCCGTAGCTCTCAATACAATAAATTTGCGTGGCACTATTCCGGTGTTCTGCGGAGTTTTTCTTATAGTCACCTTTGTTTTAGAATTTTTTAATTGAAAGTGGTGTGTCGTGAATCACTATGCTCAATCAAATAAAGCGGCAGATGTTGAAATAACAGAAATGGGGCTTGAGGATCTTGACGAAGTTATGGCAATAGAACGTAGTTCCTTTGTAACAGCATGGTCCGAAGAGACATTCAGGAAAGAGTTGGGCTCGCCCGTGCACCATAATCTGGTGGCGAGGATAGAAGGTGAAAGTGGTCAGGAAGTTGCGGGATATATTAATTTTTTGACGGTCGTTGATGAAGTCCATATAAGGGATATCGCTGTGCGGGAAGATCTAAGAATGCGAGGGATAGCCTCGAAATTGATGGCGGCAATGATAAATATTTTACTTTATCAGGAAACAGTACATGCTACCTTAGAAGTGCGCAGGTCTAATACATCTGCCATAAAACTATACGAAAAGTTCGGTTTTATGGTAAAGGGGACAAGACCCCTCTATTATTCTGATACACAGGAAGATGCCCTGATTATGTGGGCAGACTTGAGAGAAAGTTTTAAAAAGGCAGGTGTTTATGCCACATAAAAACTCAATGATATCCGGAAGAATCATCTTCAACCGGGAAATTGTCAAAGATCACTTTTTAATGTCCCTGAAGGTTTCCGGTCATTTTAGCTCCGATGAACCATCGTTTCAGAAAGTTTCTCCCGGCCAGTTTATTATGTTAAGAGTAAAGGGGGATGAGTCTCCTTTCCTTGGAAGACCGATGAGCATTTATTCCCTTTATCCAGGTACCAGTGGTCTTGTCATAGAGCTTCTATACAGGGTTGTGGGGAAGGGAACTCACATAATTTCACGACTGAAACCGGATGAAGAGATTTATATTCTGGGTCCACTGGGCCGGGGATTTGACATCTTTCCCGATTGCAGCTGCGTTATTCTGATAGCGGGTGGTGTCGGCATAGCCCCCCTTTCCTTTCTTGGAAAACACTACATGAGAGATACCGCCAACAAGTCTCCGAAGATAATTTGTTACGTGGGTGCACAGAGGTCAGATCTCCTTGTCGGTCTGGACAGGATGGAAGAGATATGTTCTGATATCAGGATAAGCACCGATGACGGCAGCAGAGGATACCATGGTCTTGTGACAGAACTTTTCCAGAAGGATATAACATCTTATAACAACAGCAATTCGGTGGTGTATTCCTGCGGGCCATCTCCCATGATAAAGAGCTTGGCTGAGATATTGAGGAATCAGCCTGTTCCATGTCAGGTATCGGTAGAAGAAAGGATGGCATGCGGTGTGGGAGCATGTCTCGGGTGTGCCATCAGCGTAAAGTCCGGGTATAGGAGGGTATGCAAAGATGGCCCTGTTTTTGATATTCATGAAATCGTTTGGGATTAATTATGAGAGGGAACATGAAAAATCCTCATAATCCAAAACTGCAGGTTAATATTGGTGGTCTGGTACTGAAAAATCCCGTTATGACCGCTTCCGGTACCTTCGGCTACGGAGAAGAGTACTCTAACTATATTGACCTAAACCGTTTGGGCGCCTTAATCGTCAAGGGCATTTCACTTGAGCGAAGAACCGGCAATCCTCCTCATAGAATTATGGAAACGCCGTGTGGGATGCTCAATTCCATCGGGCTTGAAAATGTCGGTGTACGGTCCTTTGTTGATGAAAAACTCCCCTTCCTGAAAAATTTTGATGTCCCTGTTATCGTTAATATATTTGGTGAAACTGTCGAGGAGTACAGGAGGGTTGCAGAGGCATTGAGCAATGCAGGAGGAGTGCACGGTCTGGAGGTAAATATCTCCTGTCCCAATGTGCTAAAGGGTGGTGTCGAATTTGGTGCTGATCCCGATATGGCAAACAAAGTTACGAGGAATGTGAAAAGCGTGACCGATCTTCCGGTGATGGTCAAGCTAACACCAAATGTGACCGATATCGCGGAAATAGCGGGGAGCGTGGAAGACGGGGGAGCAGATGCCATATCTCTGATCAATACACTGAAGGGAATGTCGGTAGATATTGAAGAGAGGGTTCCCCATTTGAAGAACATTACAGGTGGGTTGTCCGGACCAGCGATAAAACCGGTAGCGCTACGGATGGTATGGGAAGTAGTAAACAGGGTATCTATTCCTGTAATCGGAATCGGAGGAATCATGGATGCTGCAGATGCTGTTGAATTCCTTATTGCGGGGGCGAGGGCCATTCAGGTAGGGACAGCGAGTTTTGTAAATCCTCGTGTGACAATGGATATTCTCGAAGGTATCAATGATTATTTAATCAAGCATGGTATCCACGATATTAATGATCTGATAGGAACACTGAAAGTATGACAGAAACGAACAAAATACGGGTAAAGACTACTGTCGTGGAATTAGATGGTGATGAGATGACCAGGGTTATGTGGAAAATAATCAAGAATAAACTTCTGCTGCCCTTTCTGGATATAGACCTGGAATATTATGACCTTCACCTCAAAAAACGTG
>JAYEGA010000016.1:0-5082 GCA_034658835.1 Thermodesulfobacteriota bacterium | reverse complement strand
TGATGGTTCAATGACTGCCGGAATGGCTTTTGAAGGATTGAATTGGACAGGAGGCAGAGGCAAGGATCTTATAATTATACTGAATGACAATGAAATGTCCATCTCTCCCAATGTGGGCGCCATGTCATCCTACTTGAACCGTATCATGACCGGGCAGCATATCACGAAACTGAGATCCGAAATCAAGGGCTTTCTAAAGACAATACCTGGTATCGGGAACAAAATGCTGAAGTTTACAAGACAGGCGGAAGAATCGCTGAAAGCATTCATCGTCCCGGGTGTCATCTTTGAAGAACTTGGTTTCCAGTACGTAGGCCCCCTTGGAGGACACAGACTGGATCACCTGATAAAAAATCTGGAAAACGTAAAGAGGTTGAACAGACCTGTTCTGGTTCATGTTATTACCAAAAAAGGAAAGGGATACAAGTTTGCAGAGGAGGAACCATCGAGATTTCACGGTACCGGTCCTTTCGATATAAATACCGGCAAACCTCTCGTGGACAGTAATCCTCACCCATCTTATACGGAAATATTCGGCAGAACGATGATGAAGCTGGCCCGTGAAGATTCAAGAATCGTGGCAATAACGGCTGCTATGACTCACGGGACTGGACTTGAACAATTTTCGAAAGAAATGCCTGACAGGTTTTATGATGTTGGCATAGCGGAACAGCACGGGGGCACATTTGCTGCCGGGCTCGCCACTGAAGGGTTTATACCGGTGGTAACCATCTATTCGACCTTCATGCAGAGGGCCTATGATCAGGTACTTCAGGATATCTGCCTTCAAAAGCTACCGGTGGTCCTTGCCCTCGATCGAGGGGGGTTCGTCGGAAGCGATGGCGCTACCCATCACGGGCTGTTCGATTATTCTTACCTCAGATCAATTCCCAATATTATTGTTATGGCCCCAAAAGATGAAAATGAATTCCAGCACATGTTGAAAACGGCTGTCGAGTGTGGATGTCCTGCATCGGTGAGATATCCACGGGGTAAGGGGGTCGGCGTTTCCATTGACGATACACCGGTGCCCCTTGAGATCGGAAAGGGCGAAGTTATTCTTGATGGAAGTGACATCGCAATCATAGCTATAGGATCTACTGTATATCCTGCCCTTGCCGCCGCAGAAAAGCTGAAAGACGAAGGGATAAATGCAATGGTCATCAATAGCCGTTTTGTAAAGCCTCTCGATGAAAAACTTTTATGTGGTGCGGCTACATCTGTAAAGAAAGTCATCACTGTCGAGGAGAATGTCTTGATGGGGGGCTTCGGAAGCGCTGTCCTTGAGCTGTTTGAAAAAGCGGGAATATATGATGTTGCCGTAACGAGACTCGGAATCAAGGATGAGTTTACGGAACACGCGACTCAGGCGGAGTTGAGAAGCATATACGGTATTGATGAGAATGGTATTGCGAACACTGTTCGTAAGATGACGGGTAAGTAGGGGCGTATTGCAATACGCCCCTACGAATTGATAGATTTTTATATGAGCTCTAAAAATCCCAGGGTTAGATTAGACAAACTTCTGGTTGAGAGAGGAATTTCCCCGACACGTGAAAGGGCAAAGGCGCTTATCTTGTCCGGTGTCGTCATCGTCGGGGAAAACAGGATTGACAAGGCAGGCACCCTTGTTCCCGGAGATGCCAAGATAAGGATAAAGGGAGAGGACAACCCTTACGTCAGCAGGGGAGGTTTGAAGCTCAAAAGAGCGTTAACAGAGTTCGATGTCGATGTTGCCGATTTTGTAGCTCTTGATGTCGGCGCCTCCACTGGCGGGTTCACCGACTGTCTCCTTCAGGAAGGTGCAAAAAAGGTATATGCAGTCGATGTTGGTTACGGTCAGCTCGCCTGGAAGCTTAGAAACGACGAAAGGGTAATCGTCTTTGAAAAGACAAATATACGTTATTTTTCCGGAAGTGGAATGGACAATGAAGTAGATATAGCCACCATAGACACTTCTTTTATTTCCCTCAAGTTGGTTATTCCTGCCGTACTCAACCTCATAAAAAAAGATGCAATTATCCTTGCCCTCATAAAACCGCAATTTGAGGCCGGGAGGGAAGAAGTAGGAAAAAAGGGTGTAGTAAAAGACCCCGATATACATAAAAGGGTTATTGATGAAATTGCGGAATTTTGCAGGGAATTGAGGCTCGAAGTACTGGAAACATGTGAGTCCCCGCTCTTGGGTCCCGCGGGCAACAAGGAATTTTTTATATATTTACGGGGTATCGGAATTTAAAACAGATGGGAATCAAAATAGCCAGGACAGCAGGATTTTGTATGGGCGTGAGAAGGGCGGTAGATATAGTGCTCGATGTCGCCCAGCGCAGGGATAGTGAGAAAATATATACCTACGGCCCTCTTATACATAATCCGCAGACCGTTGAAATTCTCAGAAAGAGAGGAATAATTCCGGCAGATGATATCGGTGAAATCGAAGAAGGAACAATTGTAATCAGGGCTCACGGAATATCACCCCATGAAAGAAAAGAAATTGAGAGAAAAAAAGTGGAGATAATTGATGCCACCTGCCCTAAAGTTGTACGAGTACAGACGATAATCAAAAAGCATGCATCTTCAGGCTATACTGTCCTGATTGTGGGAGATAAAAAACATCCCGAAGTCGATGGTCTTCTGGGATATTCCGATGACAAAGGAGTTGTGATAAAAAACAGGGATGAAGTTGATGCCCTTCCCGATCTTGACAAGGTTTGCGTTGTTGCTCAAACAACCCAGAACACACAGGAATATAAGGATATAGTCGACAGGATTACGAAGAAATTTCCGAATACTGTGGTCTTTAATACTATTTGTGATTCTACCGAAAAGAGACAGGTCGAGGTTAGAGAGTTGTCTTCCAAGATGGATGTAATGCTTGTTGTGGGAGGGAGAAACAGCGCCAACACAAAGAGATTGGCCATGATCTCGGAGCAGCAGGGAACCCCCACATTTCATGTTGAGATAGCGGATGAGCTTAAGAAAATACCTTTAGACAGGTACGATGAAATCGGCATTTCTGCAGGAGCATCTACACCAAACTGGATAATTGAAAAGGTTGTTGACTACATTGCAGGCTATCAAGGAGAGAAGAAAAAGGGGAGAATAGGAAAGCTGTTAAACCTCTGGACATCTACTGTAATAACAGACATCTATTCTGCTGTGGGTGCCGGGTGTCTTACACTTACGAGCATGTTTCTCCAGAGGCTGAGTGTTAATGTCTTAAATATATTGACGGCATCCCTTTTTGTATATTCGATGCACACATTAAATAGATTCATCGACAGAAAACAGAGCAGCATAATAAGCTCATTTAGAGAAGAATCCTATCTAAAACATGAAAAGGTGTATATTTCTGTTGCCATTATTTCATTGGTACTGGCACTGACATTCTCATTCATTACAGGACTGGTTCCATTTTTGCTGCTGTTTCTGATTTCCTGCCTTGGGGTGCTTTACAACGCACAGATATTGCCACAAAGCTGGCGTTTTAAAAGAATAAAAGACTTGCCAGGCTCTAAGAACGTATCTATAGCAGCTGCATGGGGTATTGTAACCGCTGTGGTTCCGCAGATAGGAACGACCCTGAGTATAACTCCTGCAACGATAGTAGCTTTTTTGTTTACTTTTGTCATAGTCTTTTTCAGATCGGCCATATCTGACATGATCGACATTCAGAGTGACAGGCTTATTGGAAAGGAAACTATCCCTGTCGTGATAGGAGAGGAGAAAACCAGAAAACTTATAATGGTGACATCGCTCCTTATGGCCGTAGTTCTGGTCATGACTTACCCCGCAGGCTGGACTTCTTCTTTGAGTTTTGTCCTGTTATTATGTGTCTTTTATATATGGATTTGTTTCAAGCTTTATGATAAAAGGGCAGAGTTTTCCGGTGTAGTTCTGGAGGGTCTTCTGGAAACAAACTATATAATCGCCGGTTTAAGCACCTTTTTGTGGTTTATTTTGGTGTAAGCGTTAAACTTTCAACAAAAATAAGGAGGGAAGTAAAATTATGATTAGAAGATCACGGGTATTTTATTTTTTGATCTTGATTGTAATTACGCTCTTCGGTTGTGGAGGTATTCGATATTCCCAGGTTGCTCCGGATGCAAAGGATTTCCATCCAAAAAAAATAGGGGTACTTCCCGTTGATGTTGGACCCTTTGAAGAGGCAAGAGGCGTTATTGACCAGATTATTGCCGGTGTTTTAGTTAATAAAGGATGGTTTTCTGACGTTGTAGCACCTGACGCGGTCAAGAACCGGATGCAATCAGATAATGAGCTGAGAAAAACTGTTTCTGATTATATTGCCAAACTCAAAACTGTGAATTTTTCTGATCCTGATCTGAGCAGGAAGATTGGTGAAGCATATCATATCGATGCCTTTCTTATTGTTAATGTAGATTACTGGAACTACACTGTGGAAGGTGAAGATAAGGTTGCCAAGGTTGGCATAGGCTTAAAACTGGTGGAGGCAGAGACGGGAAAGATAATCTGGAAGGCAGGCCATCATGTGGCAGAAGATTACTGGTTTATAAAACCTGATCTTTCAGATGTGGCGGAATGCCTCGTGAAGGAAATGTTTGGTTATATGCCGCATTAAATAGGGTAAATAGGGGTAAATAAGTAAAAGTGGAGGTCAAGAAAAGATGGCTTATGTGATTACTGACGAATGTATTGCGTGTGGTGCCTGTGAAGATGAATGTCCTGTAGAAGCAATTACTGAAGGAGAGGATATATACGTGATCAACCCGGACCTCTGCACCGATTGCGGTGCCTGTGCTGACATATGCCCGGTAGAGGCGATCGTGCCTGAAGAAGACAAATAACAGTTGACAGTGAACAGGAATCAGGACTGATAGCTGATCCCTGCAAACCGCTACTGGAATTTATATTAATGGGATTATTTATTACTTTTGAAGGAATTGAGGGTTGTGGGAAGACCACCCAGATCAAAATGGGTGGGAAATATCTGAGCAACAAAAATATTCCCTTTATCATAACAGAAGAGCCCGGAGGAACCCCACTCGGCCTGAAGATAAGGGAAATACTTTTAAATAAACATTCTTTTGAAATATGTGCAGA
>JAYEGA010000015.1:0-5110 GCA_034658835.1 Thermodesulfobacteriota bacterium | reverse complement strand
TGGTGTAATTTCCTGAACTGTCATTCCAAAATGTTTTTTAACCTTTTCTGCACTGGCTAACTTCTCACCCTTTTCCCGTTCCGCTATCACGATCCGCAAGCTTTTTTCCTTCCCATCGCGCAAAATTTTCACCTCAATCTTTTTCCCAACGGAAAGAGTGGCCACAATTCTTAACAGCTCATGTGTGTCTTTAATCTTTCTGCCATTAACCTCAAGTATAATATCGCCAGTCTTCACACCTGCCCTGTCCGCGGGATCCCCTTCGAACACATCATTCACCAGGGCTCCCTTGGCATCCTTAAGCCCGAGTTTCTTCGCAATGTCTTCTGTAATATCCTGCACCGAGACCCCAAGCCAGCCTCGTATTACCTTCCCCTTTGTTTTAAGATCGGATAAAATCCCTTTAGCCATCTTTATAGGTATGGCAAACCCTATTCCCTGCCCACGAGTAATTATCGCTGTATTAATCCCCACGACTTTCCCTTTCAGATCGAAAAGAGGGCCTCCACTGTTCCCGGGATTGATGGAGGCATCCGTCTGGATAAAATTATCATAGGGACCTGAACCGATAACACGCCCCTTGGCACTGACGATCCCGGCGGTCACCGTATACTCAAGACCGAAGGGATTTCCTATTGCAATAACCCAGTCACCTACCCGTAATTTATCCGAATCACCAAACTCAACCACAGGCAAGCTGTTTGACGGTTTTATCTTTATCAACGCAATATCCGTCTTTGCATCTTTACCTATTACCTTGGCATCATATTCTTTCCCGTCAGAAAGTTTTACCTTTATCTTATCAGCTTTTTCGACAACATGATTATTCGTAAATATGTACCCATCTTTGCTAATTATAAAACCGGATCCGAGACTCTTCTGCTTAAATGCCCCCTCCGGAATATCTCCAAAAAACTTCCTGAAAAATTCGTCTCCCCCAAAAAATCTATTTAAGGGAAAATCATCTCCAAAAGGAAACTTAAATCTCTTGATACCACCCCTCTTGATAACTTTTGTAGTGCTAATATTAACCACGGCAGGTTTCAACTTCTCGGCTAAATCGGCAAAGGAACCTGGTGGTCTCATGTCTTCCTTAACCGGAGCAGCAAAAGCCTCCCTCACACAAGGTTCCTGAAATACAGATGAAAAACGTACAGCTCCCACCATGGAAACAACAAAAACCCCCATCAGAAAAACCAGTAAAATTGTAAAAAAGTTTTTTCTGCTCTTATTCTCAGTCTTCATTTTCATCTACATCCTCCAAAAAGTTTGAGTCTCCCCACGGTAAACTGCGGGAATACATTGTTTTCATCAACTCTGTTATTATAATAATCATGGCAGGAAAAAACAAGGTTCTGCCGGCTCTCAACAATCTTTTTGTAATTTCTCTTCAATCACTTTCACTCAAAAACGGCAATTTCTCCTTCTTCCTGTAAACAAGAGCCTGACAGACCGCGATCAGATTTCCCCTGCTGTCCGTAACCTTGATGGAATAATTCCCCGTTCTTGAAGTTTTACTGATTTCTGTCGCTTCTGCCTTTAAGGTATCTCCTGTAGGTGGAGCCGATATATATGTGACGTTCATATTCAGGGCAAAAGCCACCGTACCGTGCGAGTTCGAAGCCGTTTCAAATGCTTCGTCTATTAAGGAAAATATAGCCCCTCCGTGGGTCATGCCGAAGATATTTTCCATCTCCTGTGTAAGTTGCATCTCAACCACGGAATAGCCCTCATTGACTTCAATCAACTTCATGCCCAGCTTCTCCGCAAAAGGTTCTTTCTTAACCCTTGCGTGAATCGCTTTGTAGATATCCTGGTTCACCTCTCAAAATCCCCTTCCTCTTTCAGAATCAGTACTTGCACTTCCATCTCCACAATAGACCTTATTATGAGACTACTAAATGAAAAATGCGTATATTACAAGCAAAAAACTCGGAACTCACCTTGATCATAAAATAAATTTACGATATCCTTCACTCAAAAATCTGGAAGAGGGTCCCGAGAAATGGCAGAGATAAAAAGCACATTGGACATCATCATGGAAAAGACAAACAATCTGACCATGACTGAGGAGGAAAAGGAAGAACTTCGCCGGACGGAGCTGGCGGAGAAAGCAAAAGGATGGGTTCAAAAATACATGGATAACCTGATAAAGCAGGAAAAACTGAAATCAGAATTGAAAAAAGAAGGGAAAGACAAATATTCCGAGCTTCAGAAAATCCTGAAGAATGAATTACTGGAACGTCTGCAACCGGACGGTGATAATGTGAAAATATTTCAACTCATAAAAGGAATACTGGACATCAAAAAAGACCCTTTTGTAAAAATCATAAACGAATTCCAGAAGGAGGTTGCCAGCGAAAAGTCAAATAGGCTGGAAAACAGGAAGAAACTATTAACGAAAAGAAGGTTCTTCGGTTCTGCCGTTATTCCCAATCTGGCTCTTGATGAAAGCTGGGGTATCCACTATAAAAAATTAGAAGTGAATTGCAAAAAAAGGTTGATCTCGGTTACAGATAATTAAACCAGTAGTTTTCAATCATCTGGAAGTTGGCTTGGACTGCCTCGGCACCGACCACCATCTCCCCATGTCCGGTTAACAGATATTCCACTTCCAGTCTTGAAATCCTCTGTATACTTTCTTTCAGGAGGCTGCCACTCCCTCCCGGCAGATCAGTCCGGCCAATCCCTCGATTGAAGACCACGTCACCGGTGAAAAGTACCTTATGCTCAGGCCAGTAAAGACAAACTGAACCGGGTGAATGCCCAGGTGCAGGAATGACCTGAAAAGTGTTATCGCCGATCGTCAGGTCTCCCTCCCCCAGAAAAAAATCCGGTTCAGGAATCTTGAAGTAATTGCCGGCAATATCTTTGATAAATTCATGTTCTATCTGACTCATGGCAAAAAGGGTCGGTTTTTCAAACTGTTGTACCGCCTCTATATGATCGGGATGCCCGTGGGTCGTGATGACTACTTCGATCTGATCCAGGGAAAGATTCAAATCTGCAAGCCCCTTCTTGACATGACCGAAATAATGCTGATGGCCGGGATCGATAATTATTTTTTTGGAACCGTCGATAAAATATGTGTTGCAGTTATTGGCTGCGGGATTACGCCAGATAAAGGCATGGAGACCATTTGTTACTTTCATGAATGTTATATCCTCATATTTAATAATCTCAATCTAATCCAGGACTTTCATCAATTTTAATATATTGTTAGAAACAACGTTCTGGAAATCCGCCTCATTGAGTTTCAAGCTTTTCACCTTGGATAATTCACCACGAGGAGTACTAAAGGGGAAATCACTTCCGAAAAGGAGTCTTTTGCTTCCGTATTTCTCCAAAAAGATAGCCATTTCCCGTGTGGAGGCAAGGGCTGTGTCGGCATAGACGGTCTCATCGTCCCAGATTCCTGACCTGAATAAAGCGGAAAATCCACCATTTAATCCCCCCAGATGGGGAATGATAATCGGGGTCTGTCCCGCCACCCTTTTGATAAAATACAATGTGTTCTCAAAGGGTTCTTCCAGAACAATAGGCAGTTGAAGTCGATATATCTCCTGCAGAAACTCCTCGCACCTGGGATCATCGTAATGATAAACCGGTTCATCTTCATGACGATGCCACTTAATCCCCTTATACCCCTTCCTCAATTCTTTCCTTCTAAAATCATTCCAGACAAAAAAGTAAGCAAATATATCTTTATTCGACTTTTGTATGTCCAGTAGATACCGATTGGCACGCTGTCGACAGGCTATCCATGAGTAGTTATCTTCAAAATGGTAATCATAACGATCATAGATATCTTCTACAGGGGCATAAAAACAGGCTCCCTGAACACCCCCTTCATCCATATATTTCTTAACAAGTTCAAAGGGTTGATTTACATTTTGGATGCCGCAGTGGATATGTGAATCAATAATTTTCATTTTTAATTATCCTTTCCACCCGCTCAAGCTCTTCCGGGATATCTACCTCAACAGAATCATAAGGCGTCTCAACAACCTTGATCCTGTATCCATGCTCTATCGCCCTTAATTGTTCCAGGGCTTCCAATCTCTCAAGATATCCTTCCTCCAACCGTGTAAAGGTCATAAGAAAAGTTTTCCTGTACGCATAGATGCCGTGGTGTTTATAGTAGGGGATTGCTGAATCGCTCACTCTTACATAAGGAATGGTAGACCTGGAAAAATAGATAGCAAAACCATCCCTGTCAAAGACCACCTTCACCGCATTCGGATGAGTTATCTCCTCTTCTCTCTTTATCAAGTACATCAGAGTACACATATCAATGGTTGGATCTTTCAGGAGAGGTTCTGCCACTTCATCAATTTGAGAAGGTTCAAAGAGCGGTTGATCCCCCTGAATATTTACGATAACATCTGAATTTTTAACGTCATTGAGGGTTGAGACGGCTTCGGCAATCCTGTCTGTCCCGGATTTGTGTTCAGACGATGTCATGATAACATTGCCGCCAAATTCTTTAACTACTGTAAATATCCTCTCATCATCCGTAGCCACGGCGGCATACGATACGGCACTTGATTTCAGGACTCTTTCATAGACATGCTGTATCATAGGCCTGCCGCAAATATCGGCCAGAGCTTTCCCCTCAAACCTCGTAGACTCATACCTTGCCGGAATTATGCATATTATCTTCATTTATAGATGCTCTTCACTTTTTTCCAGATAATTGACAACATAATCATTAACCGCATCTTCAAGTGAGTGGAAAGAGAGGGGACATCCTGCGGCGTGGAGTTTATCCATCTTCGCCTCGGTAAAATACTGGTATTGATCACGAATCGACTCCGGCATTTTAATATAGTCTATCTGCGGATCACGGTTCATCGCTGAAAAAACCGCATTTACAAGGTCATTCCATGTCCGGGCATGACCTGTCCCCAGATTAAAAATTCCGTTCGCTTCCCGATTCTCAAGCAGCCACCAGAGGGCTTCAACGCAATCTTTGATATAAACAAAATCACGCATCTGCTCCCCGTCTTTGTATTCAGGCCTGTAGGATTTGAAAAGTCTGACCTTGCCTGTTTCGTTTATCTGGCGATAAGCCTTATATACGACACTTTTCATGTCTCCTTTGTGGTAT
>JAYEGA010000014.1:1982-5144 GCA_034658835.1 Thermodesulfobacteriota bacterium | reverse complement strand
CTTCTAACCGTCGGATACCCTAAAACTGCTACCATAATAAGAGAAAAAAAACGAAAGCCTCTTGAGGAAATACTCTACATGGAAAAGTGGAATCCTGAGCATTGAAAAACCATTTTTTCAATGCTTTCAAATAACAAGGAGCGAAATATGATAAAAATAACCTGTTTGGGCGCTGCTGAATCGGTATCCGGATCCAATTATCTCGTTGAAAACTCCAGGGGCAAAAAGGTTCTGGTTGATTGTGGTCTTTTCCAGGGCGGAAAGCAGATAGAACAGCGCAACTGGCAGGACTGGGGTTTTGATCCAAGAGAGATAGAAACCCTCTTTCTGACCCATGCCCACATTGACCACAGCGGAAGGATCCCGAAGTTGGTAAAGGATGGTTTTCGAGGAAAAATTGTCACCTCCCCACCTACAGCGGAACTGTGCCAGATCATGCTCCTTGATTCAGCTCATATACAGGAGATGGATGCCGAATGGCAGACGCGAAAAAACAACAGACAGGGTAAAAAAGGAGTCCTTCCCCTTTACACGATGGAGGATGCTGAGGAAAGCCTGAAATATCTCTCCCCGGTGGAGAGAGACCAGATAATCACCGTTGAACCAGGGATAAGGGCACGCCTCAGGAATGCAGGCCACATCCTTGGTTCTTCTATTGTGGAGTTGTGGATAGAGGAAGAAAATGAAGAGACAAAAATCGTTTTTTCAGGGGATCTGGGCAAACAAGATCAACTGATAGTCAAAGATCCCCATGAAATTTTCGCTGCAGACTATCTTTTTGTTGAGTCTACTTATGGTAACCGCCTGCATCGTTCTTTTGAAGATAGTAAAGAAGAGCTTTTAGAGGCTATTCAGTATGCAGTATCTCATGGTGAAAAAGTTATCATCCCGGCTTTTGCCCTGGAAAGGACCCAGGAGATACTCTACCTTCTTGGTGAATTTTACCGGGATGGTTTACTTCCTGTCATACCTGTTTACTTAGATAGCCCTCTGGCTATTAAGGCTACACAAATCTTTCGTAAAAACAAAAAGTATTATGATGAGCAAGCCAGGGCCATTGTGGATCAGGGTTTTGATCCCTTTGATATGCCAAATCTGCATTTTACCCCCACTACTGAAGAATCCATTACCATTAATGAGAAACCCGGTCCCGCTATTATCATCTCCGCAAGCGGGATGTGCACGGCAGGCCGTATTAAGCACCACCTCAAACATAATCTCTGGCGCCCCGGAGCAAGTATTATCATTGTAGGATTCCAGGCTCAGGGGACCACTGGAAGAAAGATAGTAGACGGAGAAAAATCGGTTAAGATTTTTAGAGAGGATGTTGCCGTAAAGGCAAAGGTTTTTACAATCGGAGGATTTTCTGCACATGCCGATCAGAAAGGTCTTCTGGAATGGGTAGGTCATTTTGCTGAACCCCGACCCAAGGTCTTTGTCGTCCATGGTGAAGCTACGGCAAGTGAAGCACTGGCCAGGGTAATCCATGAAAAGCTTGACATGGAGGTTCATGTTCCCATGTGGAAAGAAACTCTGATACTCAAGGCCATGGAGGTGGTCCGGGAGGTAACACCTGAAGAGGCAGTACCTGCGGACATAAGCCAAACCATGCTGAGGAAGGTCATTGATCTGGAAAAGGAAATAAAAAGATTGAAAAAACGCCTCAAGAAAAAAGAGGAGGAGGTATCAATCAGCGAGGATGATGTGAACAGGCTCGAATATATCCAGGAAGATCTTCAAAAAATCCTGCCTGAATAAAGTCATGAAAATGTTAAAGAGGTGATAGATTATGCATGAAAAACAATATATTGTTGATGACCTTACAAAAGATGATACGTGGAGAATGTTTAACATCATGGCTGAATTAGTGGAAGGCTTTGATGTCCTGTCCAGAATTCATCCGGCTGTGACCATTTTTGGGTCAGCCAGATCCCATCCCAATAGTTCCAATTATAAAACTACGGAAAAGGTAGCTCGTCTGTTGGCAGAAAACGGTTTTAATGTTATTTCCGGTGGAGGACCCGGAGTTATGGAGGCAGCAAATAAAGGGGCTGCGGCAGGTGGGGGCAAATCAGTGGGTCTCCATATCCATCTCCCAGACGAGCAGAAACCCAACAAGTATGCCAATGTCCAAGTCGATTTTAAATATTTCTTTGTCAGAAAGGTCATGTTTATAAAATATGCGGTGGCTTACATCATTATGCCTGGAGGCTTTGGAACCCTTGACGAACTTTTTGAAGCTCTTACCCTGATCCAGACCAAAAGAATAAAACCCTTTCCTGTCATTCTTATAAATTCTGATTACTGGAAAGGTCTAAGTGACTGGATAAAGAAAACCTTGATTAAGGAAAAACATATATCAAAATCAGACCTCGACCTCTTGAGACTTGTGGACACTCCCGAAGAAGCTGTCGATATCATAAAGAAGATGGTGATTGCCTGAAACAGAAGGGTTTTTGCCTTGACATGATTTTTTCGTGATGATAGTTTTTCGAGATTAAATGAATAACCACGGCAGGATGCCGTATTCAACAAGGAGGGAAAAGTGACCTTTCAGGAATTGGTATTAGCCCTTGAAAAATACTGGGCCGATCATGGATGCATTATCCAACAACCGTACGATATAGAGGTAGGAGCGGGAACCTTCAATCCTGCAACCTTTCTCAGAGCCCTCGGGCCGGAACCGTGGAATGTCGCTTATGTTGAACCTTCCCGGAGACCCACAGACGGCAGGTACGGAGAAAATCCAAACAGACTCCAGCACTACTACCAGTATCAGGTTATAATGAAGCCGTCACCATTTGACATACAGGAGCTCTACCTCGATTCTCTTAAAAGCTTTGGTATAGACCCTCTCGATCACGATATCCGCTTTGTGGAAGATGATTGGGAATCCCCCACACTGGGCGCCTGGGGTTTAGGCTGGGAGGTCTGGCTCGACGGAATGGAAATAACCCAGTTCACTTATTTTCAGCAGGTCGGAGGAATAGACCTGGATCCCATATGTGCCGAGTTAACCTACGGCATAGAGCGAATCGCCATGTATCTCCAGGAGGTCGACAATGTATACGATCTGGAATGGACAGAGGGTGTAACATACGGAGACGTACACCACCGGGGGGAGGTTGAATTCTCCATCTACAATTTTGAAGAGGCTGATGT
>JAYEGA010000014.1:0-1882 GCA_034658835.1 Thermodesulfobacteriota bacterium | reverse complement strand
TATCGAAGGCTCTCAATGATATGAAGAGGATCATCAAGGATGAATTTTCCGAAAACAAGATCACGCATGGAGAGGTCAGGACGATGGCCACACCAAGAAGACTTCTCCTCCATGTGGCCGATGTAGTGGAAAAGCAGGAAGATCAAATTATAGAAAAGCTCGGTCCGGCCAAAAGGGTCGCATTTGATGAAAATGGAAATCCAACCAAGGCCGCCATCGGTTTCGCCAGAGGACAAGGGATAGACATATCTGAAACTGAAATAATAACAACAGAAAAGGGTGAATACATCTGCGCCAGAAAAAAAATAACCGGGAAAGAGACAAAAAGTATACTCCCGGATCTTCTGGTTAAATTTATAACATCCATTCCCTTTCAAAAATCTATGCGATGGTCAAACCTGGAACTGCGCTTTGCACGGCCGATTCACTGGATATTAGCCATTTTTGGAGGAGAAATCATTCCATTTAAGATTGAGAACATATCGAGCAGTAACATGTCACGCGGACATCGTTTCATGAGTTCCCAGCCCTTCGAAGTCAAAAGTTTTGATGAATACCTTAAAAAAATAAGGGAAAATTTTGTTATCGTCGATCCGGAGGAGCGGAAAGCGATTATACTGGAAGAGGCAATGAAAGCTGCCCGTGATGTATCCGGAAATATTCTTGAAAACGAAGACCTTCTGGAAGAGGTAACTTTTCTCGTCGAATATCCTTCCATTGTCAGGGGAAGTTTCGAAAAAGAATATTTAGAGCTTCCCAAAGAAGTTCTCACCACCTCCATGATGTCGCATCAGAAATATTTCCCCGTTACCGATGAAACGGGCAGTTTGTTGCCTTATTTTATCACGATCAATAATACCGTGGCGAGAAACCCAGCCGCTGTAGCCGCAGGAAATGAAAAGGTCATTCGTGCACGGCTTGCCGATGCCCGATTTTTCTTCGAAGAAGACCGGAAAATTCCACTTGATACAAAGCTGGACGAGTTAAAAGATGTTGTGTTTCACAGTCTTCTGGGTACCTCTTACGAAAAGGTCACACAGTTTAGAGAACTTGCCATATATATAACGGACAAAACAAACCCGGCTCTTAAGGATAATGTTTATCGCGCCGCTACTCTCTGCAAGGCCGACCTGGAAATGCAGATGATCTATGAATTCCCGGAACTGCAGGGAATAATGGGCAGAGAATATGCTCTTATACAAGGTGAAGATCCCATTGTCTCAAAGGCTATTTATGAACACTACCTCCCGACAGCAGCCGGGGGTGATCTTCCGGAAACAGATGAGGGAGCCATCATAAGTATTGCTGACAAACTGGACACGATTGTCGGATTTTTCGGTATAAATCTAATCCCCACCGGAACGGCAGATCCATACGCCTTGAGGAGGCAGGCACTCGGTGTTATCAATATCATCCTGAACAAAAACTACCCCCTCAATCTGGAAGATCTTATAAACAAAAGTATTTCTATCCTCGGTGATAAACTGAAGAGAACACCGGAAGAAATAAAATCAGATGTCCTGGACTTTTTCAAGGGAAGATTCGAAAATCAATTGATGTCTCAGGGACATCCATACGATGTCGTGGATGCTGTTCTTTCCGTGGACGCAGCCGAGATTGTCAGTTCCTTCAAAAAGATAAATGCCATGGAAAACTTCAAAACTCACGCGGACTTTGAACCCTTAGCGATTACTTTCAAGCGAGTCGGCAATATTATAAAAGGGTTCAAAGACGGTTCTGTAGATCCCTCCCTTTTCGACACCAACGAAGAGAAAAATCTCTACGACGCCTTCCTTGAAATTAAGGAGAAGGCAAGCGCTCACATTGACAATGGCAATGATCAAGAGGCTCTGATCGAAATGGCCCGACTGAGAAAACCGGT
>JAYEGA010000013.1:0-5196 GCA_034658835.1 Thermodesulfobacteriota bacterium | reverse complement strand
GTCCCATGTATTCGAGAGAGGAAAAAGACAACTTCTTCTCTTCGGAAATTTTCCATATCTCTGCATGGTCAGCAGTAACGTCTTCATCTGAAAGTCCTTCCTCTTTAATAAAGGGAGACAAGGGTAGTTTTTCTCCTTTACTAAATGGGGGCAGAGAAGGCTTTCTAATATCCGATGAAATCGTGTACCTCTTTAGCGCCTCTTTCACCCTCCCCCTGTATTCCTGAAGGCCTCCACCACCTTTCTCTGACATTTCCAATACAGGGGAGATACCGGCCAACACCTTCGCAAGATTTTCAACTATAGTTTCATAGATTTCTCTCGGATTTCTAAAACGAACTTCCATCTTTGCTGGATGAACATTTACGTCTACATCATCAGTGGGAAGATCAAGCAATAATACTACTATTGGATATCTTCTTGGCTCAATCAATCTCCTGTAACAGGTCATAACGGCATGGTTCAAAAAACTGTCCTTTATAAATCTTTTATTTACATAATAAAACATCCTCTTTGTGTTCGACCTGGTAAAACGAGGGCTGGAAATAAATCCCCTCAGTTTGATATTCCCTTTTTCTCCTTCCACATACAGGATATTCCCCCTCAAATCCCCTCCTAAAACCAGAGGAATCCTCTCAGGCAAGTCTTTAGTCCTGGGAATATTCAAAATTGTCCTTCCATTTGCCACAACCTTTACCCTGACATCCGGATGTGGCAGAGCCAATTTTGTTATAACATCAACACAATGCCCCTGTTCAGTAGAATCCTTCTTTAGAAACTTTTTTCGAACCGGAACAGAATAAAATATATCGCCGACAGAAACAGACGTTCCAACCGGGCACCCCGTATCCATAACCTTCTTAACTTCTCCACCCTCGACCATCACCCTGGTTCCAGATAAAGATTCCTTCCTTTTCGTTATCATTTCAACCCTGGAAATTGATGCGATACTGGGAATAGCTTCTCCCCTGAAACCAAAAGATTTCACCTTATATATATCATCAAAGTTGTATATCTTACTTGTGGCATATCTTTCAAAGGCCAGGACAACATCCTCACGGTCTATTCCCTCTCCGTTATCAATAACCTTTATTGATTCCTTTCCACCTTTTCCAAGTTCAATGATGATATCTGTCGCACCAGCATCCAGAGAATTTTCCATAAGCTCCTTCACTACCGACGAAGGCCTTTCTACTACTTCCCCTGCTGCTATTTTGTTAGTCAAATCCTCAGGTAAAACAACGATCTTCCCTTTGTAAGGATTCATTCATCTGACCTCTTGGGTTAAATACAAAAGACCGCAACTGCCTCTTGTTCGGCGGTTGCGGTCTTCTCGGAATCAGTTTACAATCTACAGATCAGTCTAATACAACCATTACACGGCATTTTTTCAAGAAAACAAGATTTTCAGCAGCAGCTCTGATCACCTGGGCATCCGCGTTACTGATAACAATATTTGATCGACCAGGACCTACGGACTTCAATCCCTTAATGGTAACCGGATTATTAGTAACCCTGGAATTGCTCTGGGCCGCTGTCAAATCCCTGGCATAACCACTCATGCCCTGCTGAACCGCAAATTCACGATCCACCTGCATAGAACCGTAGACTTCCTGACCATTTTCATCAACAATCTTAGGGGACATGGCTGGTCGCGCCTGAATACCACGAGCATCCAGCACCAATCCCGTGTAGACTACCCCTGCCGGTGCTGGAGGAGAAACAACTTCCTCTTTCCCGGGAACTGTCGGTAGTTCACGTTCCGGCAGTGCTACAGCCGGTTTTTCAGCCTGCTCGACCTCGGCAACCTTAGGAAGTATTACCTGCATGAGGCCACCGCTCAGAGACATTCTCATAGTCATCTCTACCGTACCATCGGAAAGGTAATCCTTTTTTACGATCTGAGCCCCTTTAACCAGGCCGTCAACCTGTGTTCTTATAGTATCGCTTTTGACAGCAAAGTCCTCGACTAAAGTCGTAGAATTTACCCGTACCCCTTTTACTACCTCGAGCAAATTCCGGTAGGCATCTAACTTTGCCGCCCTGAGCGCCATGGGGCGTGCCTGAGGTTTTCCGTAGAACCTCTCAGGAGGTGCTCCTATTCCAACAGCCTCAAGAACCCCTGTGGTCCAATTGACGGAACCATTAACGCCTATCTGTTCGACTAATTGTGTCCACTCTGCCGCCTTCCCCTGATCACCACAGAAACCCGCCGGGGTAAACAAAAAAAACATGCCAACTATCAGGCTAATTACAATATGCTTCGTCTTCATAGTATCCTCCTTTTACAGTCTCTCTGAATCTTTGAAAACAGATTGATATTTATCAGGTTCTCTACCTCTTAAAATTGTTAATAACTAACCAAAGCTCTCTTCTTCTCTTTTGTATCATAACTTAATAACAAAAAGCCAAGAATGTTTCAATAAAGTATTATAATAAAAAACCAACCCCAAAGGGTGATCTTGAAGGTACTGGCTTCACGTCACGCATGGCCAATCGGCTCGGCCTTTTTAAAGTTTTGATCTCCTGTCCGACGAGAAATTTTACGAAGAATTTCTCTCATAATGTTTTGCAATTTACCTGAGAATAGTGTAAAGCAAGCACCGCGAAGGGAAGACGATGATTGCTGATTCTCTTCACTCATGTTTCCACAAATGCGTAGCCTTTGGAAAGGAGCGGATTTTTGATGTCGCCTGTGCAGCTTTAATGGATCTCAATTAGGAACTGTTACCGATAGCTGCAACAACAATTCAATGTGTACGTATTCCACATTGTTTCAAGAAACAATTTAAAAACCTTGTGCTGAAAAATTGTCTCCGGTTTTTTCAGTATGAGGGGTTGTGCGATTTGGCATGCCAGTGCCAGAAAAGCAGCTATCGGTCATGGGAAGATCGCAATGGGGCTTGAATCCAGGTGATTTGTTCCTTCGGGCACGGATAAAAATTTTCATAAGGAGTTCTTCCCTTTGGCAGATTTTGAAAAAAATGCAGTGGTGGGTTTTGAAAATGTCAGCCGGAATAAGCTTCAGGAAAGATACCTGAAATATCGGCATTATTATGTAGGCTTGGATCTTTCCGGCCTCGGTGATTATGGCAAAACGGTATATGCCCCACTTCTTCCGCTGTTTGATCGGTGGTTTGAAAAGAAATCTATGGACGATATTCCCCGGATCACCCCTTTGCTGAAAGATAAAGTATATCTTCATGATCATCCCGATTTCAGGAAGGAAACAGGAGAAGTGATAAGCTTTCACATAAAAGTGCTGGCCCTCAGTATGAACGGAGTTATTCTGAATGAGAACAGAAATGCAGTTTCGAAGCAGTTCCTGAGGAACGTCATTTTTGATGTGAGCAGGCATACCCGGTCGTACGATTTCTCCAACCGTTTGTGTTTTTCGATCACGGTCAGAATGTATATAGAGACGTTAAGGGAGAGGTTTTCTCATTTTGGACGCCCCGTGACTGATCTGTCATTTCGTGATTTTGCCAATGAGGATACGTTGAATCCGAAACCACAGGAAGTGATCGGCATCCCATGGTAGCTATAATCACCAAATTGTTTTTTACCCTATACTCCCTCCCGTAAAAGCAATTTCTTACCAAAAGAATTACCCACCTTGGGGACTGTACCCTGGATTTAACAGCAGACAGCAAAGATCCGCGGGGAGAGAAGGTGGGATAATGAGAAAAGTGATTAAGTGGGTAGAGTCCTTCGTTTTCCACTTGACAAAACTTATCATGGATTTCCCTATATTTCCCCATATTTACTAAATCCATTAATGCAGTTTAAAATATTGGTTACGTAGATTTGATGTTATCAATCATTTAAATTTGTTGATTTTTAGACTTTTTATGTTTATAAATTACACAAACTTATGAAAATTTGACAGTTGAATTGAATATAACCTTGTTACAATTTATGACTTCTGTAATTCTTATCTTCTATAAAGAAAGTTTCTGCTGAACCCGGGGTTTTTTTATTTTCAAGAAAGTTCGGGGGTTTTTCAAATGACCCAAAAACCAACCTATGAGGAATTGGAAATACGAGTAAAAGATCTGGAAAGAGAATGTTTTATTAACAAGCAATCGGAGGAAGCGCTGGGATACGAAATAAAAAAATTCGGTATCCTATATGATTTGGCAATAGCCATGACGGCCGATCGCAGCCTTAATGAAAATCTCCAACTCTCCGTGGATAAGACAAGGAATCTACTCGGTACGGACACATCGTATATTGCATTGCGTGATGATATACGTGGTGATGTTTATATGCATAGTTTGTCTGGTATTCGGACAGAGGCTTTCAAAAAGATGCGATTGCCATTCGGCAAGGGGTTGGGCGGCCTGATAGCGGAAACACGGCAGGGCTACATAATAGAGGACTATTTTACCGAAAAGAACATCAAGCATGTGGTTGATAACATCGTTACAGAGGAGGGGGTTATTTCAGGGATGGGGGTGCCCATCCAAATGGGGTATGACAATATAGGAGTTCTTTACGTTTTTAATCGAAAGAAGACCGTATTTTCTCAGTCCGATCTGGACACCTTATTCCTGATAGGTAATATTGCGGCTGTTGAAATTTCTCGAAAACGAATGGAGGAAACGCTGCGGGAGAGTGAGGAAAGGCTTTTACGAATCGTTGAGGGAACTTCTGTTCCGGTTTTTGTAATTGACAAGGAACACTCTGTCACACACTGGAACAGGGCCTGTGAAAAAATCACAGGCATTTCAGCAAATGAAGTAATTGGAACCCGAAAACAGTGGTCGGCTTTCTATTCTGCAGAAAGACCCGTTATGGCCGATCTTATAGTGGATGGAGCGACAGAGGAAGAGATATCCAGGCATTATGTTGGCAAATACCGAAAATCTGCTCTCATTGAGGGGGCATACGAAGCTGAAGATTTCTTTCCTGACACATGTAAAAGCGGCAGATGGCTTTTCTTTACCGCAGCGCCATTGAGAGACCGCCAGGGAAATATAATTGGCTCAATAGAAACCTTGCAGGACACCACCAACCGCAAAAGTGCAGAAGACAAAATCAAAGAATCTCTAAAAGAAAAAGAGACACTCCTCTCCGAGATTCATCATCGTGTAAAGAATAACATGCAGGTAATCTCCAGTCTTTTAAATCTCCAGGCAGGATATGTCAAGGATGAACAGGCTCTGGAGCTGTTCAGGGAATGCCAGAATCGTG
>JAYEGA010000012.1:0-5330 GCA_034658835.1 Thermodesulfobacteriota bacterium | reverse complement strand
GGAGTATCGATCTTAACCCACTCGCAAACGTCATGCCCGCCTTACGGTTAAGCTGAATCTGACGAATTTTTGACACCCTGTACTCAACAGGATCTTCAAGGGTAATAATATTAATATCCGGGCGATTGATTTCTTGCAATATAGAGTAAAGACTTGTGCTTTTGCCGCTTCCGGTAGGACCGGTACTCAGGATCATCCCATATGGCCTCTGTATAACTGATCTCATCTTTTCTCTGTCCTCAGCTGACATACCAAGGAGATCGAGCGTATAAACACCGGTACTCATATCCAGAAGACGCATAACCAGGTTTTCCCCGTATATGGTAGGAATAGAAGAAACCCTTACATTAATTTCCTTATTTTCTATCTTCACCGTAAATCGCCCGTCCTGAGGGATCCTTGATATGGCGATATCCATATTTGAAAGGATTTTTATTCTCGAAATGATCGGCAGTATCATGGATTTTGGCGGCGACGGCACTTCATGAAGTTTTCCGTCTATTCTGAATCGCAGTTGAACAGTATGTACCTCCGGGCTGATATGGATGTCACTTGCCCCTTCTCTTGCTGCCTGTGTAACGATAGAATTGACTAAACGAACAATCGGCGGCTCAGCAGCTTGATCCTGTAGTGAACTTACCTGAACTTCCTCCATGCTTTCATGATTAACATCCCCGGGCTCGACATCCATTTCTACATCATCTGCCTTCTCCAACCTTTCCATAAAACCAGATTGCATTCCATATGTTAATCTGATTAGCTGACCCATTTCCCGCTCAGAACAAACGACAGGCTCCACCTCCATGCCGGTAACAAATTCAATATTATCAAGAGCGTTGATATCCATAGGATCAACCATGGCTACCGTCAGAAGATTTTTCTTTTTTCTTAAAGGAATCACCTTATTTCTCTGGCAAACATCAAGAGGTAACAACTCTATCAGATCGAGATCAGTCGGATACTTGTCGGGACTGTACTTGTCGATCTTCAATTGCTTGCTGAGAACATCAATAAGCTGACTTTCACGAACGATACCCCGTTGAATCAAATACTGTCCAAGCCTGAGCCCTGCTTTCTTTTGGCCAACCAAGGCCTGCTTCAACTGAGACTCCGTCAACAATGTGGATTCTATAAGGATTTCCCCTAATTTTTTCCTTCTTCTCAAGATTAATTCTCTCCTCTATCTTACTTAACCCGGATAAACCGGAAATTCTAAAATCGTAAAACGTGAAAGGATTATGGGATTAAGGATTAAAGGATTATTTTCTCACTCCTTACTCCTCACTCCTTACTCCTTCCCGCCCGGTTAAATTCTTTTGCCATTTTTGCAAGAACTTTACAACTAATGGACTTATAGGTTTGCGAAAAAAACAGTGTCGTCCCTCCACTTTGATATAATTTCCGCGTCATGGGAAACAGGGGGCGGCAGTTTCTCAATGGCTTTTTGTGCAGACTTTTCATCAGTAAAACCACCCCTGAGGAATACCGAAAATTTTAGACCTTCACGGCTGTTCCAGTAAGGAAGTATTCGCATAGGATGTATTTCATTGGAATATTTTTGCAACAACCTGTGTGCTTCACCAAGCTTCCCTTGCTTCCCCACCTGCACCCAATATTTCAAGGGTGAAGGCTCCGATTTTGTCGGAATGACCGGAAAACTGATTATATCTCCCGCCTCCACATGATTCAGATTTTTTATGTGCGGGTTGGCTTTCCTGACCCGATGGAGGTATCCGTCCTCACAATGACCATAAACACTCGCTATCATTCCTGAGACTGTCCATCCCTTTTTCACTCTTAATCTGCCCAATATGGGAGGGTATTCGAAAGCATTAAGGGCTTCACGAACAGAATCGGACAGAATTTTCACCTCGGTATCTGCCGATGCATCATCCTCAACTTCTGTTGTTACTTCACTTTCATTTTCCTTTTTTTCCTGCGCAATAACCGACTCCCCGGATTGAAGATTATTTGACTTGTTATCTTCCAGGCTTTTTATATTCTTCTCAGGAGCTACACTCTGATCAATAACCTTTGCTACCTCACAGCGAGGGGATTCTTTCTCTGTCAATAGAGGTGCCTCTGAAAAGAAAAAGACACTCGAATGAACATACCTTTTCACCTCGTCAACCCCCAAGCCCAGAACAAGTAAGATAATAAGTAAGCAGGAAAGAACGGTTACTCTAACCCACGATATAGATTTTTTTCTGTCGGAATCCTCCCTGTGTACACAGGCTCTAACCAGAAACCAGTTCACCCTCGTCCGATTTTGAACAATAACGGTCAGAATGATCTGATGGCAGAGTGTTACTATTTTCCGCGGATAGCCACCCGTAGCATTGAATATCGACCGCATGGCAGGGTATGTAAAATGTAGAGGATTTTTTCCTGTCTTGCTCGCCTTCTTAATCCGGTATCGAATCATCGACCGGGTGTCACTAAAATTCAGGGGCCCTAAATCATATACAAAGTTAATACGATCTGTAAAGTTGCTCCGCTCCTCAAGAGTTTTTCGAAATTCATTTTGAGCAAAAATAACAATTTGCAGCAATTTATACTCATTCGTTTCATAATTGAGGAATTCCCTTAATATCTCCAGGCAAAAATCAGGAATTTTCTGCCCTTCATCTATGATCAATACAATGACATTCTCTTTGTTAACCCCCTGCTCAAGGAGATAATTCTTTATTTCCTCCTTTAACTGCCATTCCGTTACAGAATCACCCGCCTTTTCTTCCAGGCCGAACATTCTGCGTACAGCAGACAAAAACTCTACAGAATTGCCAAAATAGGGATCGAGAAGAAGGTGTGTATTGATATTTTCATCGCCATCAAATTTACCGATCAGCCGGCGGCAAAGTGTCGTTTTACCGGTCCCTATATCTCCAATTACAACATCTAATCCGCGCCGCAGACGTATTGCGAGTTCCAGGTTCTGAAGGCATTTTACATGCTGCGGAGATTGATAGAAAAACTCCGGTTCCGGAGAGTTCGAAAAAGGTTCCTTAATGAGATTTAATATCCTGAAATATTCCATTTGCTTTGTAAAAACCTGTCACGAAAACACGAAAAATAGAAAAGCATATAAAAATCTGATCCCTGACCCCTGATCCCTTACCCCTAACCTCCGACTTCCGCCTCACCCGCCGTACCTGCCTTTAAGATATAAGGAGTAATGAATATGAGCACCTCTTCCATGTCCTCCGAGTCATATTTACCCTTAAAGAGCCATCCCAACACGGGGATGTTCTTTAACCCCGGTATTCCGCTGTTCTTATTTTGCTTCTTTTGCTTTGTAAGACCTGATATGACAATGGTCTCTCCGTCCCTCACAATCAATGTTGTATCCGTCTGTTTTCTGAAAATATAGGGATTCCCCTGAACGTTTCGCGTATCATCCACCTCGTCTTTCTTTACATTGATCTTCATTTTCATGTTTTCCCCGTCTATTACATGGGGTGTGATCTCCAGTCTCAGAACAACATCTTCAAACTTAACTTCTCGATTACCGTCTTTATCAACAGACACGTACGGTACTTTTGCGCCATTTTCGGTGAAGGCTGTCTGGTTATCAAGTGTAGTAATAGAGGGGCTGGAAAGGATATTGAGCCTTCCATCATTTTGAAGTGCGTTTAACTGCACATCAAGGATGCTCCCTCCGATTGTACCAAACATTAATCCGAGGGACCCCATACCACCGGCTGCACTCATTGCTGACGCTGATGCCGGAAAATTGACACCATAACCTTGTCCGCTAATGCCTGCCGTACCATAAGTGGGCGAGTAGCCTCCTGACGTTGCCGGATTTGTTCCCACTGTACCGCCGGTACCACCCGGGGTGATAAAATATTGATTGTTGTTCACTGTGTTGGCATACATACCCCCCCACTGAACGCCCAGAGTCCTGGCCGTGTCCTTTGTCGTTTCAACAATATTCGCCTCTATCAAGACCTGGGGGGTGGGTTTGTCTATCTTTTCAATCATTCCAGCAATTTTTTTCAAATCATCCCTCGCCGCATGAATAATAAGGGAGTTCGTATGCTCTGTGACGTTTATTGATCCATAGGTTTTTCCCTTTTCGTCTTTCGTGAGGAATCCTTCCAGATTCTTGCCAAGCTTTTCAGGATCAGCGAAATCGACAGGAACGACCATGGTCATCAACGGCTCCTTTTCTTTCTTCTTCTCCTGAACGGATCTTAACTTCAAGTCATTCTCCAGATCTTCTACTGTAGCTATACGTATGATATTACCTTCCCATACATATGTCAGCATCTGTGAACGCAGTATGCTGAGAAATGCCTGGTCCCACGGAACAGCCTTGAAATCTACACTTACACGTCCATGTACCTCTGATTTGATCAAGATATTCTGGTCTGCAGCCCGTGCTAACGCACGAATCACTATTTTTACATCGGTACTGTGCATTTTAAGAGTTACCTTATCAGTAGGAAGGGATTTCTCCTCCGAAGGAATCTCTCCCTTCTTCAACCCTGTTTCAGACGGTATTTCAATGGATCGTGTCCTCGCCGTGGGCGAACTGCCCCTGGACTCCCGGGCCATTATCTTCCATTTTTCGAAAAATGGATCTTTTTTTACCTCTTTTGTACCGGCACAGCCGAAAAGCAACATACCTGCCACAACGGCAACAACAAAAGATACAACCTTTTTTCTTTTATTAAATACTTTCAAAACCATCCCCCATAATACATAAGGTTCAAGGTACAAGGAGCAAGGTTCAAGGAACAAGGGGAAAAACCAACTTAACCTTTAGCCTTTAGCTCTCAGTCCTCATTGCTCAGCCCTTGCGGCTTTGCCGCCCCAGGCTAGTCTTCTTTTAAAAATGGAACGGTTATTTTCCCTCCACCTCTTTTATCTACAACAACTACACTGGAGGGAGTTATACGTTTTACTTTATATCCACTCATTTCCAATTCATCACCGACCTGATAGTCCATCCAGTTTATGATGGCAACCTTCTTCTTGCCGATCTCAAGATAACCGCTATAGACAAAATTACCTTCCCTCATGCTTCTAACGGCCTTACCTGTCCTTTCTAAAGCAAACATACTGGACGCAGAGAAGGGATCATCTGCCCACTCTTCTTCAGCACGGAGAGCGATATAAGCTTCGGCCTTCTCAGGCTCACTCTGTTTTAAAACATCTGAAATCTCTTTGACCAGCCTGTTTTTATTGACTGCCTTAATCTCTTTACTGACACCGTAATTTACAGTGGCAGGTTTTGATTTCCCGGCCGGCGATGCGATAAAAAAACTATACGCACCATACAGGATCGCCAGAACTGCCATGAAAACAAAAATTTTTTCCCGTCG
>JAYEGA010000011.1:0-5547 GCA_034658835.1 Thermodesulfobacteriota bacterium | reverse complement strand
TACAGGGTCAACGAGGTTTTTTACTTTTTTTGATGGTGAATCGGGGTTTTGTTCCAGGAGCATGTTTCCCAATCCGACATTTCACAAATTTTCATCATAAACAGACTTTAAACACTTTTTACGAAACCATCACTTTTAAATGTTTGTATAACGCCACATATTGTCATTGCGAGTCGGCCCCCGGCCGACGCGGTAACCTGTAACTTATTAATAACAAAAGGAATTGCTTCGTCTCTTGGTCCCTCGCAATGACCAAGCCTGTAATTATGCAAAGCTTTCTCTTTAAATAGTACTATTATTTCATGACATGTCTGATTGAAAATTGACATTTGCTGATTGACAATTTATAATTAAAAATAGTCATTTAAATTAAGAACCTAAATCTGGGGTCAAACCTACAATGTACATTTAAGGGATTTTATGCCAAGAATTGGTAACAGCTGTTAATCCATTTTAAAGATGTTTACAAGGACTGCAAAGCAGGACAAATTATCTTAAATGTATATTGTAGGTTTGACCCCGGGCTCCCCGGGCTGACCCCGGGCTTTTATTCACAACAACTGCGTTTTTTGCGCAGATGTTGGTATTAGCTTAAGCAAATGTGAAGTCAAAAGTCAGAAACCAGAATGTAAGCGGAATAGTTTTTATTCTGACTTCCGGCTCCTGACTTCTGGTTGCGGCTTTGCCGCATTAGGTGTCTCATTATATGAAATGGATAGATAAACGTATAGGCCTTGCCCTTGGAGGTGGCGGTGCCCGCGGGCTGGCTCATATCGGCGTATTAAGAGTATTTGAACGGGAGGCCATTCCCATTGATATAATCGTGGGAACAAGCGCAGGGGCTCTAATAGGGGGAGCTTATGCCGGTGGTCTAGCCCTTGATGAATTGATAGAAAAGGTAAATGATTACCTGAACAGTCCTGAATTTCAATCCTCAGCAATAAGGGCGGTTGCAGCCAGTCACTCGCAGGAGAATCATGGACTCGCACAAAAAATTGAAATCTTTTTGAAAAACAGTTTTTACCTTGCCCAAACCATGTTCAGGCCCGGTGTTCTCTCCAGTGAAGATTTCCAGACCATGATTGATTTTTTTATTCCCGATATTCAGATTGAGGAAACGCGAATTCCATTTCGAGCCGTTGCCACGGACCTGATGAGCGGTAAACAGGTTATTTTTTCTGATGGACCTCTCAGGCAGGCCGTAATGGCAAGCTGTGCCGTGGCCGGAGCTATTGAGCCTCTAAAGGAAGGAGGAATGTGGCTGTCGGACGGTGGTATTATCGGTCTCGTTCCAAGCAGTGTGGCCAGGAAGGAAGGCGCCGATATAGTAATTGCCGTGGCCGTAGATCAGGATATCTGTACGGAAGAGGAATTCCATACGTCAAAGGATGTAAATGACAGAGCGGTTGAGATCATGGCGCATCAACTGGAAAATTATGAGCTGAGAGATGCAGATATTGTCATCCGTCCCGATGTGGGAGATTTGCACTGGACCGATTTTTCCCATGCTATGGATCTGATAGAGAAAGGTGAAAGGGCTGCGAGAGAAAATCTGGACGATATTCGAGATGCCATGCCTGTTTTCAGAAAGTGGTTTACATTAAAACAGATATTAAAGTCGCACAAAAAGGACCCTTAACCCGGAAAAGCTATATTATCTCTTCTGCATAGAGATCATATTCATCGGCTGACGTGATCATGCAGTTTATAATATGTCCCGGTGTCTTTTCTTGTGCCTTTACATAGGTGACCCCGTCTATATCCGGAGACTGTCTCCGTAACCTGCCGGCTTGTGTATGTCCGGGGATGTCGGATTTTCCCTCTATCATTATTTCGTGAACGGAACCTGTGAGTGACTGGTTGATTTCATAGGAGATAATCGACTGTTCCTCCATGATGATATTCCTTCTCTCCTCTTTTTCCTCTTCAGAGACTTGAAATGGAAGCTCTGCCGCTTTCGTTCCCTCCTCCTGTGAATATTTGAATACACCAAGATGATCGAACCGAGTCTCTTTTATAAATTCCAGAAGCCTGTTGAATTTTTCGGGTGTTTCTCCCGGAAACCCGACGATGAGCGATGTCCTTAATGCCACACCGGGGATGATTTTTCTTGCTTCCCGTATGATGTCTCTTGTTATATAGAAGATTTCATCGATGGATTCCTCTTTGGCAGGGAGAACGAAGGTGCAGGTATTGATAAGAATTAGATCTGCTTCTTCCGGGCGGGGAATAATTTCATAGCCGCCCCTGGAAAGAATGGCGGCTATTACTTCGGAATCAATGAGATTTTTAGGACACCCCAGGCTGACGAGGTGGGCTTTTTTTTGTTTCAATTTACTCCGATAACTTTCTGGCCAGTACCTTTCTCGGCTTGACTCCGTCGGAAGGGCCGACCACCCCTTCTGCTTCCATTCTTTCAATGATACGGGCAGCCCTGTTGTACCCTATTTTAAGGTACCGCTGAATCAGAGAAATAGAGGCCTGTCCCAAGTCACAAACCAGTTCGACGGCTGCATCATACTTCTCGTCAAAGTCCTCTGATTTTATCCCCTCCTTCGATTCGGGGGTGTATTCCGAGATAGATTCATCATAAAGCGGACTGGCCTGTTTCCTGACAAACTCTGCGATCCTTTCAATTTCGCTGTCAGAAACAAAAGGACCATGGATTCGTGCAATCTTCGACGTTCCAGGAGGAATAAAGAGCATATCCCCTGCTCCGAGAAGTTTTTCCGCGCCGAGCTGGTCGAGAATTGTACGGGAATCTACTTTCGAAGAGACCTGGAAGGAAATACGGGTGGGAAAGTTGGCTTTTATAATTCCCGTAATAACATCGACAGACGGTCTCTGTGTGGCCAGGATAAGGTGGATTCCCGACGCCCGGGCCATCTGTGCGAGTCGAGTGAGAGATTCTTCAACGTTTCTCTGTGCTACCATCATCAGGTCTGCCAATTCATCTATCACAATTACTATATAGGGGAGTTTTGATGGAATTTCGTCAGTTTCTTGCCCCTGTTCTGTCATTTGGTCAGACGTGTCGAGTGCCGTAGCTGCACCTTCGTCTTTCTTCTTGCCTGGCAGGTAAGATGATTTGTCCTTTTCATCCAGTATTTTTGCGACCAATTTATTATACTTTTCGATACTCTTGGCTCCCGATTCACCGATGATTTTATATCTTCTTTCCATCTCTTCGACGGTCCAACTGAGAACCTGAGCGGCCTTTTTCGGATTGGTGACAACCGGATGTAAAAGATGAGGAATTCCTTCGTATGCGGACAATTCGAGTCTTTTCGGATCTATCATGAGGAATTTGACCTCGTCAGGTGTCGCCTTGAAAAGTATGCTGCAAATCATTGAATTGAGAGACACGCTTTTACCCGAACCGGTAGTGCCGGCAATCAGTAGATGGGGCATTCTGACAAGGTCTGCTATTACGGAAGTTCCAACGATATCGACACCCAGAACGATGGGAAGTGTATGTTTCGAGCTAAGGAACCCTTCGGCATCGAGAACATCTTTAAGGTATACCGGGTCTCTTTCATGATTCGGTATTTCTATGCCGATGACTGATTTTCCCGGTATGGGAGCAACAATTCTTACACTCTGCGCCCTCATTGCAAGGGCGAGGTCATCGGAAAGATTGGTTATTCTATTAATTTTTACACCCGGCGCCGGCTCAAGTTCATACATGGCAATCACAGGACCCGGCTTTACTTCTGTAACCTTCCCCTCCACGCCGAAATCTGCAAGCTTTTTTTCAAGAAGCCTGGAATTCATGATAAGACTTTCCCGTTTTATCTTCGTGTCTTTGCGTTCCATATTGTCAAGGATTGTTAGAGGGGGCAGTGTATAGGTATCCTGGAGATGGAGAAATTCAAATGGAAGCTGTTCGGTTTTTTTCCTGCGTGCCCTTTCCTCCTGTGAGGGTAGCTCTCCTTTTATAACGGGTATATCTTTTGTTATCCTGAGCTTTTTTTCTTTAGATGTTTTCTTTTTTCTCCTGAGTCTTTCAATCCTGATCAGGAGAAATGATTTTGACTTCGAGAGAGTGTTTCCCAGTAATGTGAGAAGCTTTTTAGTCAGGAGTACCAGCGATAGATTGAGGGTAATCATAAGGGATACCACAAGGATAACGACCAGCAGGATGTATGTGCCGATGTGGTTGAAGTAAGAGTGCAGTAGATCTGCCGAAAGTGATCCCAGCAGTCCTCCAGATTTGATATTTACTCCGAACAGGGCAATCGTATTGTAATTACTGGATAAAAGTGCTGCTGTGGAAAACACGAGGCCTATGAAACCGATGATGGAAACAGGAGTGGTCCTGGAAATCCTGTTGAGGAGCAGTTTAAAAGATATCAATATAAAAACAATGGGGAGCCAGTAAGCGCTTAATCCGAATAATCTTAAAAGGCTGTCGGAAATGTACGACCCGACAAAACCGCCCAGGTTTTTAATGGCTAACTTGCCTGTCACATAATGGGTAAGAGAAGGATCGGAAGGTTTGTATGAAACAAGACACAACAGGAGAAAAAGGGACAGGGCAAGTAATATAACCCCGCCTATTTCTTTTGATCTTTTATGTTCCTGCTTTTCCTGTTTCATGTGAAGATTAGACGGCTTTCAAAATTAGAGTGGTTATTCCCAATAACCAGCAGTAATATGCAAATATTCTAAGTTCTCTCTTCTTGATAATAAAGAAAAGGAGTTTCAGCGCAAAAAAACCGGTAAACGCGGCGGTAATCATTCCTGCAATATAGACAATCATATCACCCGGTGAAACGGATTGGGCGTATTTAAGTTCAAGAACTGTCGCTCCCAGTATGGCAGGTATGGAAAGTAAAAAAGAGAACCTTGCCGCTGTTTCGCCATTAATTTTTCTGAACATGCCAAAGGCTATTGTAGAACCAGACCTCGATATGCCCGGAATGAGAGCCATGCCCTGAACAATTCCGATAATAATGGCATCGGTCATGTTCATATCGTCTTCCGTTCTTGGGGTATTCTTCATTCTGTCGGCAAGAAACAGCAGTAATCCCGTAACAAGTAACATGGCAGCTGCAATCTCTACAGACTCAAAGAGGTGATGGATCTCATCTTTAAAAAATAACCCGATAATACCCGTAAACACTGTTCCTGTAATAATTAAAAGAGCAACTTTTCTTCTGCTGGATATTAAAATCTCATCAATTTCAGGGTTTTTGAGCCATTTTCTCGGCGCCAGTGATTCCAGAATATCGTAGATGTCTCTCCGGAAAAAAAACAACACGGCTAAAAGAGTTCCGAAATGAAGCATAACATCAAAAAGAACGCCCTGCTGCTGGAAACCTTTTATAAAACTCTGGGCAATGACCAGGTGCCCCGAACTGCTGACAGGTAAAAATTCCGTCAAACCCTGAATGATACCAAGTAATATTCCTTCCCATAGATTCAAATGGAATTTTTTCCTCTCGTTTCAGGATTTTCGTTATAAAAATTATGGACGATCACATTACGCACGTTCGTCATAAGCTCATCACGGTTTTCAATGGAATATTCTTTAACATCAATCGG
>JAYEGA010000010.1:0-5597 GCA_034658835.1 Thermodesulfobacteriota bacterium | reverse complement strand
CAAAGATCGCCAAAAGAATAATGACAAGATATCCTGTCAAAAATGTCACCAAATCGACCCCTTAGATTCTTTATTCTCAACAGCTAAGGTTGATGCATTCGTAAAAAGTCAAACTCAGTTGTTGGGGTCACATCTTAAATATTAATTATTCACTATTTAAACTAAACGTCCATGATACCATTACTTAATATTTAAGATGTGACCCTCTCTACAACAGCTGCGTTTTTTGAGCAAAAAAAACAAAAACCTAATCACGAAAATCCGAAAATCACGAAAATACGAAAAAATTAAGCCCGAAATTTTTATAAGTGTGAAATTTTATACTGGAAATTAAGAGTGAACACAATGAAGTTTTTCATGCTGCTGATGTGAAACATGTCACAAGTCTTATAACCTGGCGCGTCTCTTAAGGCGTATCATATCAAGGATCTGAATCGCGTTTCCCTCAGTGCCGATCAGTTCCTTTTCACGTAAAACCCTCAGTTCCTTGTTGATGCTTTCTCTGGTAACACCGACCATACTTGCAAGGTCCCTTTGGGTCAGACGCAGGTCAATCTGTACAATGCCTGTCGTTTCTTTCTGACTGCCATAATCTCTGGCTAACTCAACAAGTCTTCTGGCAAGCCTGGTTGAAGTGGTGAAAAAGCATATATCTTCCAGAAGATCATCGGTTCTGCGAAGGCGCATGGATAAGTTGGAAAAAATAGACTGTATCGCTCTTTCATTGTTGGTCAGAAATGAAAGGAAGTCACTTCGATTCAGTGCGTATAATTCGGTTGGTTCAAGTGCTACAGCATCGGCTGATCGCGGCATTCCATCCAGGAGGGCCATTTCGCCGAAGAAATCTCCTTCAGAAAGAATTGCCGGTGAAACTTCATCACCCGCATCCGATGGGAGGACAATCCTGATTCTTCCCGACTTTACGATATAAAGAGCGTTGCCCTCGTCTCCCTTGCGGAAAAGTGTCTCTCCCTTCTTTAAGGATCGGCGTTTTACTGCTCTCGCAAGGCGTTCTCCGTCCTCAGCGCTGAGAGAATGAAACAGATCAACACCTTTCAGGAATTCCTCAGGTTTCATAATACTCTGCCCATTCTCTTAATGTTTTACACAAGTTGAAAAATATATTTCTATAGGTTATACTGTGAGTAATATAGCTAATACTGGATGATAAGTCAAAAGATATGTTTGAGGTGATGTGTGGAACAATTAACTGTCAAAACAAGTTCACGGTTTGAGATGATAGACATTACGAATCATGTGAGATCTGTATTACGGGAAAGTAATGTAAGGGGCGGGATATGTTATGTTTTTGTTCCCCATACAACGGCCGCTGTTACGATCAACGAAAATGCTGATCCTGATGTGCCGCGGGATATTATTATGGAGCTGGACAAGGTAATTCCGCTCCATGATAATTATAGACATATGGAGGGAAATTCTGCCGCCCATATCAAGTCATCTCTCGTTGGTTCATCAGAGATGATTTTTATTGAAGATGGAAGCCTCGTCCTCGGTACGTGGCAGTCTCTTTTTTTCTGTGAATTTGATGGTCCCAGGACGAGGAAGGTATTTGTCAAACTTGTGCCAACTGAATAAGAACTTGATAATATGGGCAAAGTAAAGATAACCATACTTGGATCCGGTACGTGCGTGCCTTCCCTGAAACGGAGTTCTCCTTCCATATTTATGGAGACAGGTGATGAAAATATACTTCTGGATCTGGGTGCCGGGACGATGCGGAGACTTCTTGAGGCCGGTGTAACCATTTCCGGGATTACGCATTTATTTTTTACCCACCTTCACCCCGATCACACGGGCGAATTTGTTTCGTTTCTCTTTGCCACAAAATATCCTGAAACATACAGAAGAAGGACTCCTTTTTTTGTAGCCGGTGGCATGGGGATAAAGGAGTTTTATCTTCGGCTCAAGAGGGTCTACGGGCAATGGATTGAGTTGGAACCGGGAATGATGAATTTAATGGAAGTTGATAAAAAACGACCGGATCGGCTTCATTTTGATTCTTTTGATCTTTATACTCTTCCAATGGAACATATAGAAAGCAGCGTCGGATTTCGGATTATGACCCCAGATGGCATATCGATTGCCTATACAGGAGATACCGATTTTTGTGAAAATGCAGTTACAATTGCCAGAGAGGCGGATATTTTTATATGTGAGTCTGCTTTGCCGGATGAGTTAAAAGTTCCGGGGCACCTTACACCTTCCCTGGCCGGTGAGATTGCAAAGAGAGCGCGTGTAAAACAACTTGTCCTGACACATTTTTATCCTGAATGTGATTTTGTTGATATAGAGGCCCAGTGTCGGAAGACCTATGATGGGCCACTGATTCTTGCTCAGGATCTCATGCAGGTGGTAGTTAGTAAGGAGGGGACAAAAGGCGTAGGATGACAAGAATTCTATATTATTTTAAATTATCAAAGAGCATTTTTGCGGAGGCTCTCGGGTCTTTTTTTGATGACAATTGTCCCAATCTGTCTGCATCTGTGTCATTTTATTCCATTATATCGGTCATACCGATCCTTTATCTCATTTTTTATATAAGCGGTTTTGTGTTAGGATCTTCAGAAAGTGCATATATAGCCGTTGTTGACTTTATAAAGGATCTCCATCCTTATGTGGAGGAAAAGTTGCTTTTTGAGATCAAGCGATTGTCAGATGTCAGTGGATTTACAGGGTGGCTGGCGTTTGCGTTTCTTTTATGGATTTCTACAATGTTTGTAACTTCTCTGGAGGCTGCTTTTACAACGATATTTAGAGTAGAAGACAAGAGGCATACCTTCAGATCCTTATTTATGGGTGTTGCGGTAATACCCGTAGGTGTTGGCGCAATCCTTTTTTCCATAGTGGTAAATGCAGGGGCGCAATTTCTGAAGAAATGGGAAATATGCAGTTTTTTCCCCTATAGTGCCCTTATAACACACGTTATCCCATTTTCGGTCATTGTTCTGTTTTTTACGCTCATATATAAGGTAATTCCCAACAAGAAGATTTCTTTTGTCCATGCACTTACCGGTGGCATAATATGTACCGTTTTCCTTGAAATTGCAAAGCTCTTGTTTAATTTATATCTGTCTTCCGGAGGAAATCCCGCCAGTTTTGTCTATGGTTCACTGAAGGCTTTAATATATGTGGTCATATGGGTGTTTTATCTTGCTTGTATAACTCTCTTTACAGGGGAAATCGTATCCGTTTTAGATCGGAGAAGAGGAGATATATAGATAATCATGTTGGCGTCTTTCATTTTAGCATCTGTTTCTCCCCGGAGAAAGGAACTCCTTGAGGGAATGGGTATCGAATTTGACGTGATTCCCAGTGGCATCAACGAAGACTTCATGAATGGTGAGACACCAAGGGACCATGTATTGAGGCTCTCTAAAGAGAAGAGTTCCGCTGTCTCTCGTAGTAACCCCGATGCATGGGTGTTAGGTGCGGATACGGTTGTTATAATCGACGGGGAAGTCATAGGAAAGCCTGGGACACAGGAAGAAGCAAGGACAATGCTGGCCAGGCTGAGTGGTCGGGAACACCAGGTAATAACCGGCTTTACCATTGTGAATAAGAGAGCTGATGTAATGATAACTGATGCAGTAGAATCATTTGTCATATTTAAAGAGATATCGGAAGATGAAATGGATTGGTATGTAAAAACAAAAGAACCATACGACAAAGCGGGAGGATATGCCGTGCAGGGGATGGCTGCATTTTTTATCAGGGAGATCCGGGGGTCATACACGAATGTGGTCGGCCTTCCGCTTACGGAAATTGTGACTGCATTAAAGAGAGTTGGCGCGCTGGTCTTTTAGATTCTTTACTCACAACAACTGCGTTTTTTGCGCAGATGCTGGCGGAAAATAAATTCGAAATCCGAAGTACGAAATTCGAAACAATATCAGAATCTTAATCTCGAATGTTCAAAACTGTTTCGAAAATGTGATATTCGGATTTGCTTCGTATTTCGATATTCGAATTTCGGATTTGCGGCTTTGCCGTTTTGCCGCCCTCGGAGGAAAATTGATGTCAACAATAGGAGAAAACATAAAAAAAATAAGAGAAAACATTGCCGAAGCAGCCTTGAGGTCCGGTCGAAATTCCTCCGATATAAGACTGATGGGTGTAACCAAGACGGTAGATGATGACAGAATCATGGAAGCCATTAATTGTGGTGTTGATATTATCGGTGAGAATTATGTCCAGGAGGGAAAAAGAAAGATTGAAAAGATGGGGAAAACTGTCGAATGGCACATGATCGGACATCTCCAGTCCAACAAGGCCAAATATGCCGTCAGATTGTTTGATATGATTCATTCTGTTGACAGGAGGGGATTGGCACAGGAGCTGGATAAAAGATCACGCAATGCGGGCATGAAATCAAAGATATTGATTGAGGTGAATGTAAGTGGCGAGGAAACAAAGAGTGGTGTTCCGAAAGAACAGGCAATCAGCCTTGTAAAAGATATCGCCACTCTGGAGAATCTTTCCATGCGGGGTGTTATGACAATGCCACCCTGGTTTGATGATCCTGAAGATGCAAGACCCTACTTTGTAGCTCTTAGGGAGTTAAGAGACAGGATTGTTGAGGAAAATATTGAAGGTGTTGAGATGGTTGAACTCTCCATGGGAATGTCGGGTGATTACCTGGTGGCGGTGGAAGAGGGGGCAACTATCGTAAGAATAGGCACGTCTATCTTTGGTGGAAGAACGTACTGAACATTCTGCAAAGGTCTCAATCTGTGAGAAGTTTTTCACAACATAAGTATGAAACTCCTCATATATTATTACCCTGATTATATGATAGCGATTTCTCTAACTGTCCAAAAAGACATAAAAGTATTTTCGAGAGAAATCGATTTGTCAGGATTAAATCTTTGAAATGGGAATATTGTTCCGACACACATTGGAATGCGATCCTGAATCAGCATAAATTTAACCTGTTAAAACTTGGGTATTAGTTTGGACCGCTTTTACAAATTTCTTTTTATTCGGATTTTGTGCTAACATAAAACTTAAATAAGTCAGAATCGAAAAAGTAAAAAGGAGACGTTATGAAAAATATAAAACTGTTTACGATCATCTTTTTCCTGAGCCTCTTTCTTGTTGTTGTGTCCTATCAAAGCGCTCTTGCCGGGTACCGGGCCGTCCGGCTGACAGTTCCGGCAATTACCTCGCTCGATACGGCGAACAAGGCAGTTTTTATCCTGGAGAACATTGATGGAGTGATAGAAGTGAGAACTAACTATGATGCCCATACTGTGGAGTTGTTTTTTGATGATGAGAAAACAAGTGTGAAAAAGATGAAAAAGACCCTCAGGAAAGAAGGTTTTCCTGTAAAAAGAAAAGTAGCGTATTTAGATATTTCTACTTTTCTGACATGAAATTTGTAGCCGTTCGACAAGCTCACGGTGAAGCCATTCGAAGAGTGCATCCCGAGCCTGTCGAAGGATACATCCTGAGAGTCTCCTTCGATTACGCCCAGGACAGGCTTGTCGAGGGACTCAGGGTCTCGTTAGCCCGTTCGGGGAACGGGGCCCTACCTACAAATATCAATCTTTCCCCTTATAGATAAATCTTTCGAATAA
>JAYEGA010000009.1:0-5635 GCA_034658835.1 Thermodesulfobacteriota bacterium | reverse complement strand
CAAAACGGCGATGCCTTTGATGTAAATTATGAAGATTATCATTAAGGAGGTAAAAAAATGTCTATGCATAATCCGCCACACCCCGGCGAAATAATAAGAGAATTTTGTGTCGAGCCACTTAAGATCAATGTAACTGAAGCAGCCAGAGTTCTCGGTGTTACAAGAAAAACGTTTTCAGCACTTTTAAATGGGCGTTCGGGCATTAGCCCTGAAATGGCATTGAGGTTATCTAAAGTATTTGGTCGCACACCTGAAGGGTGGCTCAGGCTCCAGCTTCAATACGATCTATGGAATACAAGACAATCTGTTGATATTGGGAACTTGAAACGAATTGAAGCTGCATGATTCCAAAATGCAAATCTGTAGAGGTGTGGCGCGAAATCCCATATTATTCGATGCCTTTCACAGACTTGGAATAACGGAAAAGATCGGTTCCGGTATCAACAGGATGCGGGAGGCTATGGCTGCAAGGAACATTGAGATTGAATTTGATACAGGGGATTTTTTTATTGTAACTCTGGCAAGGCAGACCGTCACCCCGCAAGTCACCGCACAAGTCACCGCACAAGTCCTCAGAAATTATGGAATTGATTGATCTTAAACACTGGAAAACTTTCCAGACAAACTATCTAAAACCTTTGCTCCAACAAGGGTTACTTGCTATGATCATTCCTGAAAAACCAACGAGCAGTGAACAGCGGTATATAACAACCGAAGCAGGAAACGAGGTCTTAAAAACATAAAAGTAGAATTGGGGGCAAATCTTTACGATGGGGGTCAGGGCTTGCAACAGAAGAGATAATCCCGTATATGGTGAAAAAGGAACCTGAGTGAATAAAACATAGAGGTAAAAACCATGAATCAATTTTTTAATCTCTACAATCATGGATTTGTAAAAGTGGCCGTATGCACACCGGAGATCAAGGTTGCCGATACGGTTTTCAATGCCGAAAGCACGGTCAGGCTGGCAAAGGAGGCGGCAGATAATAACGCCATTTTTGCCCTCTTCCCGGAGCTGGGAATTTCGGCCTACTCCAATGAAGACCTGTTCCACCAGGATGCCCTTCTGCAAAGTGTACTGGACTCTCTTGAATATATCATCGATGCCACCAGAGATTTAAATCTGATTATGGTTGTCGGCGCACCCTTGCAGGTCGATTCTCTCCTCTTTAATTGCGGGATTGTCCTTTATCGTGGGAATATCTTAGGAGTTGCAGTCAAATCCTATCTCCCCAATTACCGGGAATTTTACGAGGGTCGCCAGTTCAGGCCCGCTGAAGAAGCGCTTTCTGAAACGATTGATCTTTGCGGACAGGAGAATATCCCATTCGGAGCGAATATTATATTTAACGTGGAGAATATCAAACATTTCAAATTCTTTATAGAAATGTGCGAAGATCTCTGGGTACCCGTACCACCATCCAGTTTTGCGGCGATGGCAGGGGCGACTGTGGTAGGAAATCTCTCTGCCTCCAATGTGATCATAGGAAAATCGGAATACCGCCACAGTCTTGCTTCAAATCAGTCGGCACGCTGTGTATCGGCATATCTCTACGCGGCAGCCGGGACAGGAGAATCAACCACAGATTTAGCCTGGGATGGACACACCATGATCTATGAGAATGGCAATCTGCTAACAGAGTCCAAACGATTTTCCCAGGACCCTCAAATCATCTATGCGGATTTAGATATGGACCGCCTCGCCCAGGACAGAATGCGCACGACAAGCTTTGGACAGAACGCCCGGACACATAAAGGCAGACTTGCTAAATTTCGCAAAGTCTCCTTTCCTGTTAAAATTCCGGGTGATCGGATGCTGCTGACAAGGGAATATCCCAGATTTCCCTATATTCCTGCAGATTCGGCTAAACGTGATCAACACTGTTACGAGGCATACAACATCCAGGTTCAGGGTCTTGTAAAAAGATTGAAGTCCTCAGATACTCAGAATGTTGTTATCGGAATATCGGGCGGGCTTGATTCTACACAGACGCTAATCGTGGCGGCACGAACTATGGATCTCCTGAATCTGCCGCGATCCAACATCAAGGCCTATACAATGCCCGGTTTTGCAACAACGGATGAAACTTACACCAACGCAGTCAGGTTAATGGAGGCTCTCGGTGTGGAAGCTAACGAGATCGATATTAAAGACAGTTGTATGCAGATGTTCAAGGATATCGGTCATCCCTATGCGGAAGGAAAGGAAATTTATGATATTACATTCGAGAATGTACAGGCCGGAGAACGTGCATCCCATCTGTTTCGCATTGCCAATCTGAGAAATGCATTGGTAATTGGAACCGGAGACCTCAGCGAACTCGCCCTGGGCTGGTGCACCTATGGGGTTGGTGACCACATGTCCCACTACAATGTGAACGCCAGCGTTCCAAAGACACTGATTCAGCATCTCATACGCTGGGTGGCAAACACGGTTCAGTTCGATCTGGAAACCCCAGACATTCTATTTGATATTCTTGAAACGGAAATCAGCCCTGAATTGATTCCAGGCAAAGATGGAAAACAGCCCACACAAAAGACCGAATCAGAGATAGGCCCCTTTGAACTGCAGGACTTCAACATTTTCTATACCACCCGGTTTGGCTATCTCCCCACAAAAATCGCCTTTTTGGCATATTGCGCCTGGAGGGATAAAGAAAAGGGGTTCTGGCCCGATGTGCCGGAACACAGGAGAAATGAGTACACTATAGGTGAAATCAAACACTGGCTTCAGGTTTACCTTTTCAGATTCTTCAAGATCAGCCAGTTCAAGCGTTCCTGTGTACCCAACAGCCCCAAGGTTGGGTCTGGCGGTTCACTTTCTCCAAGAGGTGATTACAGGGCTCCGAGTGACAGTGAAGCCACAGTGTGGCTGGAAAATGCAGAAAAAATACCTGAGAGGGATGACTGAGTAACATGAAAAGAGAAACATACAGAGACTTCGATGCCACAGAACTTTATTGTCCAAATTGCAAAAGAGCGGTTTCTGTCAGGAAAAGACTGCTGTTAGTACTTCCCAATGGAGAAAAATACGACTACACCTGCACCTACTGCGGGACATCTCTGGGGGATAAGATGGTTACCGAGAAAGATAACCAAGGGTTACTCATTAAATGAAGGCTATAATCTTGTAAAGTTAAACTTGATTTAAGATTTCAATAATCTCCTGTCCGAAGATTCGCACCTTTTTGGAAGAAAGGTGCGCGTTTTTTTCAAGTGATTCAACAGAGTGTATTTCTGTTTTAGACAAATCAACCATATTCTGATCAGATACAATCATGAAGCGTGCGATATTAGTCTCCTCTGCCTTTTTGAAACGCCAGCGATAGAGAGTTTTAAGACGTCTTCGTTGATATCTGCTCAAATTTTTGGCCCCCTTAATTTTCAGGTGCCCGTCAAAATCAAGACTTTTTTCGTGCCATTCAACAGCCATCATTTTCTCAAAGGCTTCAGATGCCGCTTTTTCCAGTCCCTCCTGTTTAATTTCATCTTTAAGACGAACATATAAATCTGACAGATACTGGGTATCACGAACCGCATAGATTATCTGCTCATCTGTCAGTGGGCGGTTCTCCCATCGCGACCGTTGCATTTTCTTTGTTTTGTTCAATTCGACCCCAAGATACTGAAATATAATGGATTCAAGGGAAAGGTACTGGCATCCAAGAATTGAAGCAGCCCTATGGGTGTCAAAAATATTCTTGAATTCAAATCCATAATCCCGTTTTAAAATGCGAATGTCATTATCGCCGGCGTGCACTATCTTGAGAGTATCCGGATTGGAGAATATACTCCCTAAAAAAGAAATATCCAATGTGTTCAGTGGATCAAAAAGGTAGGTCCTGTTTGCAGCTTTTATCTGGATTAAACAGAGTTTTTCCCGGAAGTATCGAAATGAATCATATTCCGTATCCACACAAATAGTAACAGAATTTCCAATATTGTTTTTTGCCTTATCGAGTTTTGGGTAATTATCGACCCATATCCAATTGTTCTTCATTAATTTCCTTGAAAAGAATGGCATTGTCAGGCAGCTTTCTCTTTCCGAAACCAGCTAATTTTAAGATTTAGACCTTTAACACGATTATACGTTTATTTCTACAATTAAAGTTTCCCACAGTAAGTGGCGGAGAATGCGATTTCATATTATACCCCGGTATTCGTAAAACAGTTGATTTGAATTGACATTTTTTTTCGTCTTGGGTATTGTGCCGGAAAGGGAGATTTACCTGATGGAGATTAAAGAAATTCTCTATGCCAAAGAAGAGATTGACAAAAGGGTAAAAGAACTGGCGGATATTATTTCCCGTGACTATCAGAGAGGAGAATTGATAGTAATCGGCGTTCTCAAGGGCGCATTTGTTTTTATGGCAGACCTGATAAGATGTCTCACCATACCGTGTGTTGTTGATTTTGTCAGGGTTGCCAGCTACGGCTCGGCAACGGTAAGTTCGGAGAAGATAGAGTTTAAAAAAGATATTGAAACATCCATAGAGGGGAAAGATGTCCTCATAATAGAAGACATTGTAGATACCGGCCTTACGCTCTCTTTTTTAGCAGACAAATTGAAAGAAAGGAACCCGCATTCTCTGAAGGTATGTGTGTTCCTTGATAAAAAGCATAGAAGAGAGGTTGAATTCAAGGCAGATTATGTAGGTTTCACTATGGGTGAAGGGTTTGTCGTGGGATACGGCCTCGATTTCAACGAAATGGGCCGCTTTTTGCCGGATATATGTATAATTAAAGAATAATTGCTCAGAGGGAAAATCATGATAATTGCGTGTGAAAAGTGCGGAACAAAATACAGGTTTGATGAATCATTAATTGTTGGAGAGGGAATATGGGTCAGGTGTAGTCGCTGTAAGAGTGTGTTTTTCCAAGAAAATCCCTCACAAGAAAGAGTTGTTCCGCCGTTTGAAGTTGTGGAGGAAAGAGAAGCTGTCAGCCCTGAAATGAAAGAAGGGGTAGCTGAGCAGGAAATTGATAAAGAAATTCCAGACTTTGATGATTTGTTGGAAGAAAAAGAAACAGTTGACACCGAAATAGAAGAGACGCCTGAGCAGGAAATTGATAAGGAAATTCCAGACTTTGATGATTTGTTGGAAGAAAAAGAAACAGTTGACACCGAAATAGAAGAGATAGCTGAAGAGGAAATTGAAACGGAAGATGACAAAGACAGGAAGAAAAGAAAGAAGAGATTGTGGACTCCAGGAAAGGTACTTGCTTATATTTTAATTGTAATCCTGGTGCTGGGAGGTGTTTATATCTGGCTCTTTCCCCAGATAGGGGAACAGGTCCTGGATAAGGTTTCCCACTATATATCAATAGATAAGCTGGGAAAGAAGGATAAAAGCACCGATGTAAAGGTAGGAAGTGTTAATTTTATAGATGTTAAGGAGCGCTTCACAAAGAACTGGATATTAGGGGATCTTCTTGTAATACAGGGTATTGTTGTTAATAAATATGAATATCCTATTTCCAGGGTAAAGGTGCGTGGAAAAATATTAAATGCAGCCGGAGAAGTTCTGGATAAAGTGGAATCCTATTGCGGCAATCTCCTTACTGATGAAGAATTAGGAAACCTGACAGAAAAAGAAATTGCAGAAGAGTTATCCATTCAGATCGGGAGTGATAT
>JAYEGA010000008.1:0-5710 GCA_034658835.1 Thermodesulfobacteriota bacterium | reverse complement strand
ACAGTTTCAAAGACCTGAACCTTTTTTCCAGAAAACCCTTTATGTCTTTTGTTTTAATTGTTGTTATCCTGGTTGTAGTTGTCGCAGAACCTCAAATAATGCTTTTTACATTTGCCTTCGGTTATGGTATCTCCGGTCCTGCATGGGCGCTGACTAAAATTGCGAGGAAAAAGAGCAGTAAAGAGAGATTAGAAGTGCAGGAGCAAGAATCAGGGAGTGATAAATAAGGAGTGGATTATATGAGGAAATACAATGTGGCAGTTGTCGGTGCGACAGGCGCTGTGGGAAGTGAGATGATTAAGATTTTAGAAGAGAGAGATTTTCCAGTAGACGAATTGACGTTCCTTGCCTCGGAACGCTCACAGGAGATGGAATTGGAATTTAAGGGAAAATCCTATCCGGTAAAGGTGTTGGATGAAAATTCTTTTGAAGGAATTGATATAGGTCTCTTTTCGGCCGGTGGTAGTATAAGTGAGCTGTTTGCACCAATTGCTGCCGGGGCAGGGTGTGTAGTTATAGATAATACCAGTGCTTTCAGGATGGATCCCGGTGTTCCTCTCGTTGTTCCTGAGGTGAACCCTCAGGCCGTTGAACAGTATAAGACAAAGGGTATAATAGCGAATCCAAATTGTTCGACAATTCAGATGGTTGTGGCTTTGAAGCCGATTCATGACGTGGTTAGAATAAAGAGAATTGTGGTGTCTACTTATCAGTCCGTATCAGGAACGGGCAAAGATGCTATTGAAGAACTTGCTGAACAGACAAAAGCACTTTTGAGCCTTAAGGAACCAAAGGTAGAAGTATATCCCCACAGGATTGCTTTTAACTGTCTGCCCCATATAGATGTCTTTCTGGATAATGGCTATACCAAAGAAGAGATGAAGATGGTGAACGAGACCAGGAAGATTTTGGAAGATGGTTCAATAGCCATTACTGCGACTACAGTGAGGGTACCCGTTTTTTATTCTCATTCAGAATCGGTTAACATTGAGACTGAAAGGAAAATTACATGTGAAGAGGTGAGAGATATACTTTCAAGGGCACCTGGTGTAACAGTCGTTGATAATCCCGGTAGATCTGAATATCCTCTTGCAATAAATGCCACAGGCAGGGACGATACTTTTGTGGGAAGAATAAGAGAAGATGAGTCAATAGCAAACGGGATCAATATGTGGATTGTATCGGACAACCTGAGGAAGGGTGCGGCTCTTAATACGATACAGATAGCGGAAGTTCTTGTAAGGGACTATATATGAGGGAAAAGGTAAAAGGCTAAAGGTTGATGCATTCGTAAAAAGTCCGCATTTCTGTCGTTTTGTCATTCCCGACCTGATCGGGAATCTATAACTGCGTATAATTACTGGATTCCCGTTTTCACGGGAATGACGCATTAGCAAATTTGTGACTTTTTACGAATGCATCAAGGTTAAGGAAAACATCTTTTTAAATTGACATAATTCCGCCGCCTTTCACCTTTGACCTTTAACCTTTGACCTTCAACCTGCCCGAAGGGCGCTAAGTCTATGAGAATTATCGGAGGTCAGGCAAAAGGGAAAAGCATATTTTTGCCCAAGAGGCATCATATCAGGCCTACATCGGATATGATCAAGGAAGCGCTTTTCAATATACTGCCTTCAATGGAAGGAAAAAGGTTTCTTGATCTCTTTGCCGGGACGGGGAATATTGGTCTGGAGGCCATGAGCAGAGGGGCTGTAAAAGCTGTATTTGTTGAAGTAGATCATTCCTTAATTGAGACAATCAAAAGAAACTTGAGTATGTGCGGTTTCGATAATAAGTATGAAATAATATCGGCACCGGTGGAGGAGAGTGTCAAACTGTTGAACAAAAAGAAAGAACAGTTTGATTTCATATTTGCCGATCCACCATATGAAAAAGGTTTTATAAAAAAGACTTTGCATTTACTTGGTGGCGGTAGTCTGGTCTCCGAAGGTGGAATTACTATCATGCAACATTCTTTTAGAGAAGAACTGGAATGGAATACTGATGATTTTGTTCTGGTAGATCAGAGAAGATATAGTGATACAATAATTTCTTTTTTGAAAGTAACTACCCATATCTGAGTAGTTACTTTTGAAGTTAAATTACTGAAGAAGAGGAAAAGGAACTATGAAGAAAAAAGCTGTTTATCCCGGTTCGTTTGATCCTATTACAAATGGTCACATTGACATAATTCACAGGGGACTCCGAATCATTGATGAACTTATCATCCTGGTTTCTTATAACCCCGATAAAGCCTCTCTCTTTACTGTTGAGGAAAAAATTGAAATGATAAAAGAAGTAATAGGAGATAATCCAAGAGTCAGGATTGACAGCTCTCCAGGACTTCTTGTTGATTATGTAGAAAAAGAAGGTGCAGATGTTATTTTGAGGGGTTTAAGGGCAGTATCAGACTTTGAGTATGAGTTCCAGATGGCTATTATGAACAGGAGACTCGACAGGAATATTGAGACGGTATTTCTGATGACAGGTTATAAGTGGTTTTACGCAAGTTCTAAACTCATAAAAGAGGTTGCAAGCCTCGGAGGTTCTGTGGATGGTATAGTTCCGGATATTGTTTGTAAAAAATTACAGGAGAAATATTCAAAATGAAATTAGCGGCAAGAGTCACAAGAATAAAGCCCTCGCCAACACTCGCAATTACCATGAAGGCAAAAGCGCTGCGGGCCGAGGGGAGAGATGTAATAGGTTTCGGTGCCGGTGAACCGGATTTTGACACCCCTTCCAATATTAAACAGGCAGCCATAAAGGCAATAGATGAAGGTTTTACCAAGTATACACCTTCAGGTGGGACAGATGAGCTAAAAGATGCTATTATAAATAAATTCCAGCTCGATAACAAATTGACCTATAGTAAATCGCAGATAGTCGTTTCCTGTGGAGCAAAGGATACACTCTACAACCTTGCACAGGCCCTTTTCGAAGAGGGGGATGAGGTTATTGTGCCGTCGCCGTATTGGGTTTCCTACCCTGATATCGTTATCCTTGCCGGAGCAACACCGGTGATTCTTGAGACAAAAGAATCTGATGGCTTTAAAATAAGTCCCGAAAAACTTGAAAAAGCTATTACGAAAAACACAAAAGCCATTGTGTTGAACAGTCCCTCAAACCCAACCGGAGTTGCTTATTCATATAATGAGCTGGAAGCCCTGGCGGAGGTAGTTGTAAAAAAGGGTATTCTTGTAATATCCGATGACATCTATGAAAAGATTATTTACGATGATTTTCGTTTTTATAATATAGCTTCCGTTGGAGAGGAGATAAAAAGACTTACTGTAGTCGTCAACGGAGTTTCAAAGACTTATGCCATGACAGGATGGAGAATTGGTTATGCTGCCGGTTCTGAGGATATTATTTCTGCCGTTGCAAAAATTCAGAGTCAGAATATATCAAACCCCACATCTATCTCGCAAAAAGCAGCAGTAGAGGCCCTGGAGGGTAGTCAGGATACTGTGGCAAAGATGGTAAAAGAATTTAAAAACAGAAGAGATTATATTGTTGAAAAGTTAAACAGTATTCCTGGTGTCAATTGCATGACCCCCCAGGGTGCTTTCTATGTGTTTCCTGATGTATCCTCGTTGTATGGAATGTCTTATAATGATAAAAAAATATCCAGCTCCACTGATTTTGCGGAGTATCTTCTAAATGAAGTGGATGTTGCTGTTGTTCCCGGGGTTGCCTTTGGTGATGATAATCACATGCGCTTTTCCTATGCCATGTCAATGGAAAACATTGAAGAAGGTTTGAGAAGAATGGCTGATGCCGTAGCAAAGCTCACGGCTTCGTAGATACAGTTTACAGTGATCAGGGGTCAGTGACCAGGAAGTCTTGCCTCGTTCCCACGCTCCAGCGTGGGAACGAGAATAACTACCCAAAAGCTGCACAGAGTTTTGGGAATATGATTTTGAGTGCGAATCAAGATTTTTTCGGTAACAATGCAAATCACAGCGAAACGGCCGCAAATTCAACTGTTTGAGCTCGAAGAGCGAGTTTTGGATTTGCAGTGAAGCGAGATTTAGAATTGTCGAAAAAATGTTTTGCCTGCCTGTGCGTGTCCGCACGCAGACAGGAGCATCGAAGAATCATATTTTCAAAGGTCTCTTTAGTTCACTTTACACTTATTTACTTGACGCCCATCTTAATCTTTCCTATATTTCCATTTTCCAAGTTAAATTACATTCAAGGAGGTTTAAATGAGGATTATAATTTTAGGAGCACCTGGCGCCGGCAAGGGGACTATTGCAAATCTTCTTTATGGTTTTGACGGATCAGTCCAGATTTCAACAGGAGATATCCTGCGTGCGGCTGTAAAGGCTGGAACTGAACTGGGCAAGGAGGCCCAAGGGTACATGGACCGTGGAGACCTGGTTCCCGACTCACTTATCATGGATATCATGGAGGCACGTTTGAAGGAACCTGATTGTAATAAGGGATTCATTCTGGATGGTTTTCCAAGAACGATTAACCAGGCAGAGGGATTGAAAGATATCCTTGGAAAACTGAATATCGAACTCGACTTGGTGGTTAATCTGGAGGTGTCGAGGGATGTTGTTTTAGATCGACTTACGACACGACGAACCTGTTCAAATCCGGAATGTCAGGAAATATACAATATAAAAAGCAAACCACCAACTCCTGACGGAAAGTGCAAAGAGTGCGGCAGCCCGGTTATCCAGCGTGATGATGAGACCGAAGAAGCAATAATTTATCGACTGGAAACATACGATGAAAAAACAACGCCTCTTATAGGATTTTACGAAAACGAAAGGTTGCTCAAAAATTTTGCTTCTACAAGCAGCAAGGAAACGGTCGAAGAGATCAAAAAAGCGCTATAAAAAATCCGAAATTCGAATATCGAAATCCGAAACAAATCCTAATGCTCTAAACCAAGAAGCCTTTGGGATGTTTTGAATTTTGAACATTCGGATTTTGATATTGTTTAGTATTTCGAATTTCGTGCTTCGAGTTTCATAGCAACAAATTTTGACTTCGTCGCAAAACTTGACACAAATTTTACATCTTGACCTATAAAGATGGCTATAGTTTGAAACATGGTAAACTACGAAGAAGATCTCAATCCTGAACAGCTTCGGGTTGTCATGGTGAAGGATGGCCCCATTCTTGTCATTGCAGGGGCCGGAAGTGGCAAGACACGTGCGTTGACTTACAGGGTGGCCAGGCTGATTGACTCAGGTGTGAGGCCTGAACGCATCCTCCTTGCTACCTTTACCAACAAAGCTGCCCGTGAAATGCTCGGAAGAGTTGAGATACTCACCGGTGTTGACATAAGCAGGTTATGGGGGGGGACATTTCATCACATAGCCAATCTTATGTTGAGAAGGAACTGTCAGCTTCTCGGTTATGACAGTAACTACTCAATTATGGATAGTGAGGATTCCAGACAGCTTATAAACACCTGCATATCCGAACTCGGATTTAATAACGAGATTGAGAAATTTCCTAAAGGGAATGTTGTGGGGGACATCATAAGCCTTTCCGGTAATACGGAAGATAGCATTAATCAGATTATTGTTAGGAAATATCCTTATTTTTATAGCTGCATCGATGAAATTGCCGAAGTTGCCTCCCGATATCGAGCCAGGAAAAAAGAATTGAACGTAATGGATTTTGATGATCTCCTTTTCAATTTAAGGGAACTTTTGATCAGCAATCCTTCGGTTTTTAGAGAATA
>JAYEGA010000007.1:0-5812 GCA_034658835.1 Thermodesulfobacteriota bacterium | reverse complement strand
TTAGTCTATTCCACAATATTTTAAAACTGTAGACCTCCTGTCCCTGAGCGCAACCGGCTGACCAGACATTAATTTTCTTGCTGTTCCGTTTTATAACATCCGGAACAATTTCCTCTTCCAGAGCCAGCCATAATCGATGGTCACGAAAAAACCGGCTTATCGAAACCGTTATCAGGAGCTCAGCTTCTTTTAAGGCTTCCGGATTATTATCCAGAATATAAAAATATTCCTCCAGATTTCGACAGCCAAGCCGCTGCATATGCCGGGCTGCACGTTTCTTTACCCCTTTTCTTACCTTACGGTAGCCCTTCCAGGAAAGATTAAATCGATCAAGTAGTTGACTAAATTGATGATCATCCATAAGATAACGTTATGATATCAAGTAAACTGCTATCATTTAAGGGTGAAACAGACCCCACTTTAACACAAAAATTATAACAGAACACTCCACAAATGAATACAAATCTTAAGATAAAAAAACGGAGGACTATTTTATGGTCGTCAGTTGCCATATATACCTTTTCTCTTCCCTATGCTATTATCATATATGATCTTATAACACTAAGATGGTCTCCGGAGTTTGCCGGACTTGTACCGCGCTTAATTCTTTTTATGGCAGGTGTGGCTTATATTTTCTACTCCATAAAAGCTGACCTGCCCTTGAAAAAAATATTCTTTTTAATACCATGTATTATTATTTCCTGCCTTATTATATACCTTGAGCCCAACCCCAATAAACATATACATATACCTGAATACGTGCTTATGACCTGGCTTTTGTTTGAAGCTATTCGAATTGATTACAAGGGCGCTGGTATTTTTCTGCTGGTGTTCTTCTGTTCATCATCCTTCGGGGTATTAGATGAAATTCTACAGGGAATACACCCTTCCCGCTATTATGGCTGGCAGGACATGCTTACCAACTCCTCCTCCAGTCTTATCGGAATATTGAGTCTTATAGGTCTGAGAGGAAATCAAGGGAAGAGCTGGAACTGGATAAATCAATTAAAAAGGATGCGTGGATTACTTTCTATTGCTCTCCTCGGTATTTTAAGTACTGCAGTTAGTTGTAGTATGCTATTTGATGTCAAATACTATCGTGGTTTCTGGTCCGCATATCCTGATTTGCTTATTGCCTGGAACGCAATTTTTGTGCTAATAATCCCTATTGCCCTGCGGGTATTATATCGTCACACAATGCAAGATGCCGGGAAACCTGAAAACCAGGAAATAACTGCGGCCCTCTGTGTTCTCCTGGCTCTGATAATTATCCTGATTATTAATGTGGTAATTGTATCCAGCCGGGTGGCAGGTGTGCCATTTCAATAGGAGAAACTATGAATGAGATAAAATACAAACCGATTGGAGTCATACATTCTCCCTTCAGGGAACCGAAAGGAACACCCATTCAACCCTCGGCTGCTAAGGGAATTTCTGGAACAGTCGAGATATTCCCTGAATATGCTGGAGGCCTGAAAGATATTGAAGGATTTTCTTACATTATCCTGATATATCATTTCCACCTGTCCAGAGGTGCATCCTTAACAGTAAAACCTTTCATGGATAATGAAGAACGGGGTGTCTTTGCGATGCGAGGCCCGAGCAGGCCCAACCCGATCGGTATCTCGATTGTACGCCTTGTCAGAGTTGAAGATAATATAATCCATATTCAGGATGTAGACATAGTTGATGGGACGCCACTCCTCGATATTAAACCTTACGTGCCGGAATTTGACATAAGAGAAGTAGAAAAAACAGGCTGGCTCGAAAAAAACGTGCACAAACTTTCATCATCAAAAGATGACGGCAGATTTACGAAATGATCAACAGACGACACCCGCATTTCACGTCAAACGTTCCCCTCTCCTTCGAAAACCGGAAAAGAAAGGGAAACGGTAGTTCCTCTGCCAAGACGACTCTTGATCTCGATCCTGCCCTTATGGGCTATCATCAGATGCTTGACTATCGATAAACCCAGTCCCGTACCACCCAGTTCACGTGAGCGGGCCTTGTCCACCCGGTAGAATCGCTCCCCCAACCTGGGAATTTCATCTTCAGGCACACCCACACCGGTATCGCTTATACTGACGATCACATAGCCCTTCTTATCATCAAAGGCCGTTATTGAAACCTTCCCCGACTCCGGTGTGAACTTCACGGCATTATCCAGAACATTCAATAATATCTGGGCCAATCTATCCCTGTCAGCCCTGATAGGTGAAAGCTCCTCCGGGATATTCTTATCAATAACAAGCCCCTTCTCCACGGCTTTTGATTCAATAACCGGCAAGACATTTTCAACCAGACCACTTAGCGAAACACTCTCAAAGAAGAACTTCATTTCTCCCAATTCGATATCGGAAATGGTTAAAAGGTCTTCTACCAGGCGGTTCAGGCGACCGGCGTGTCTGTAAATGGTTTCCAGAAATTTCCTGGCTGTTTCCTTTTCCTCGATGGCCCCTTCCTGCAGTGTCTCAATAAATCCAAGGATTGCGGTTAAGGGAGTTTTTATCTCATGGGTTATATTGGCCACAAAATCCACTCGCATCTTTTCCAGTTTTTTAAGACGCGTAAAATCATGAAAGACAACCATCGTCTTTTCTTCCCCATTCGGAAGTCCATGGATTGACGAAACATTAATGTCCAGAATAATCTGCTCCCCATCTCCCAGAGTGACTTCCTGTGAAACTGGCACTCTGGTCTCCCTAAAACGATCAAGGGCGTTTTGCAATTCAATATTTCTGAACGCCTCAACCGGTGTTTTGCCAATTATATCACGGTATTTGACGCCAAAAATGTCCTTAAACGCCTCATTCGATGCTTCTATCTTGTCCTGGCTATCGAGTACCAATACACCATCGGTCATACTGGCAAAGGCCGCCTCCAATTTCCCCTTTTCTTCATTTGCAGACCGCACCCTCTCCTGCAGTTCCATGACCATATAATTGATGTTCATGGCCAATCTCCCCATTTCATCACTCGAATCGATCATAAGGGTCCCCGGATCTTCACCTTCTCTTAACCTTTTGGTAAATTGCTCCATCTCCTGAATGGGTGATGTTAGTCTGGAGAAAAATATAAAGGCAATCATAAATGAAAGGATAAGGATGATAATAAATGATTGAAAGATTAGTCCGTACAATTTTCTTACGGAATTTTTGATCTCGACAAGCGGACGCGCCAGTCTGATATAACCAATTGCCATGGAGTCACTCTTGACAGGCAGTGCAACATAAAACATATCTACGCCAAGAGTGTGGCTGAAACGTGTTGCGGTTCCTTTATCAAGAACCTTCGCTTCCTGAATCTCCGGGCGGTTCAGGTGATTGTCCATCGTGGAAATATCTTTTTCCGAGTCTGCCAAAACTTTTCCTGCAGTATCAATCAGGGTAATCCGTGCATTGGATATCCTGGCTAACTGGACAACCTTCTTTTCAATTTCTTTTTTCGGAGAAGTGAGGTTTATCATCCGGGCATAGGTAATCAGATCGTATTCAATCTTTTCCATCAATTTGTTCTTGACCTCTTTACCAACCAGAAACCCAACGATTGCCATAGACAGTACGATAATAACGAGATAGGTTCCAAATATCTTGTAGAATAGACGACTTTTCATATGTGCCTTTATGCCTTTGGTAGGGGCGTATTGCAATACGCCCCTACGGGTAGTTACGATTATTTTTCATGTTTTTCGTCACTGATCTGATGTCTCACACTCTTTCCTGTAACCATATAGATAACCATATCCGCAATGCTCTCTGCGTGATCTGAAACTCTCTCTAAATTCTTTGATATCTGCGTAATCAAAATCGCCCTGTGAATCGTTCTGTGATCCTCCATCATAAACGTAAGAAGTTCCCTGAATATCTGATCATTGAGGTTGTCCACCATCTCATCATCCCTCCTGACCTTATTGGCCAGGTCACAATCTTCATTAATCAGGGCATCGAGACTTTCCCTGATCATTCCACGTGTAATGTCCGCCATCCGCGGAAGATCAATATAAGGCTTGAGCTGTGGCTCTTTGTTTAAAATCAGCGCCCTTTTTGCGATGTTGACCGCCATATCTCCGATTCTCTCCAGATGACCATTGATCTTAATGGCGGTGGCAATAAACCGCAAATCTCTTGCAGCAGGTTGTCTCAAAGCCAGCAGACGGATGCACTTTTCTTCAATTTCCACATCAAGCTTATTAATCTGATCATCACCGGCAATGACCTCATGTGCCAGATCTGAATTCCTTTCCAGAAGGGATGTCGTAGCATCGTGAATTGCCTTTTCAGCAAGAGCTCCAAGATATATGAGATTTTTTTTAACCTCCCGGAGTTCCCTTTCATAATGCGTACTGGTAAGTTTTTTTTCTTCCATTTCTTATCCAAACCTTCCTGTAATATACTCCTCTGTCTGTTTCACATCCGGTGTTGTAAAGAGCTTCTCCGTCGGACTATATTCTATGAGTTCCCCTAAATAGAAAAAGCCGGTATAATCCGAAATTCGTGCAGCCTGCTGCATGTTATGCGTTACAATAATGATGGTGTATTTTTTCTTCAAATCTTCAATCAGTTCCTCGATCTTTGCCGTCGAGATCGGGTCCAGCGCCGATGTAGGTTCATCCATCAGCAGAACATCGGGCTGTATTGCCAGGGCTCTGGCAATACACAATCTCTGCTGCTGCCCGCCTGAGAGCATCATGGCGGATTGACCCAGGATATCCCTCACCTCATCCCACAGCGAGGCCTGCCTGAGGCTCTGTTCCACCAGGGCCTCCAGGTCGTTCTTATTTCTCACCCCCAAAAGTTTTGGCCCGTATGTAATATTATTAAAGATCGACTTCGGAAAGGGATTTGGCTTCTGAAAAACCATGCCGATTCTTCTTCTGATTTCAACAGGATCAACACCGGGGTCATAAATATTCTTGTCCTCAAAGAGAACTTCACCCTCCACCCTGGTTCCATCAATGAGGTCATTCATTCGATTAAGCAACCTCAGAAGGGTCGATTTACCACAACCGGACGGGCCTATCAGGGCAGTGACCCTGTTTTCCTCAAAGTCCATATTGATATCCGTCAGTGCTCTGAAATCGCCATAATAAAAGTTCACATTTCTAACTTTTATTATACTGTTATTTCGCACCATTACCACCCTTTTCTCTTCCTCATATAACTCCTGATCATAATTGCAATCAAATCAATCCCCAAGACCAGAGCCACAAGTACCAACGCTGTCCCGTATTGAATTGGTCTGGTCTGCTCAATATGTGTGCCCGCCGTCGCCAGAACATAGATATGGTAGGGAAGAGCCATCACCTCGTCAAAAATCGACGCGGGGAGTTTTGCCGTAAAGAATGCCGCTGCCGTAAACATAATCGGGGCCGTCTCACCCGCCGCCCGACCGATACCCAGAATGGAACCTGTCAGAATTCCCGGCAGTGCATTGGGTAAGACAATCTTTAAAATTGTCTGCCATCTGGAAACACCAAGAGCCAGGGATGCCTCTCTGAAGGTTTGAGGCACCGCCTTAAGTGCCTCTTCAGATGCCCCGATAATCGTCGGTAAAATCAAAAACCCAAGGGTCAATGCCCCCGAGAGAATACATGAACCGAACTGAAGGAAAACCACAAAAAGCCCAAGACCGAAAAGCCCGAAAACAATCGAGGGAACCCCGGCCAGGCAATTCACGCCAATCCTGATAATCCTTACCACGGGACCTTCCTTTGCATATTCACTGAGATAAACGGCCGACATCACACCAAGCGGCAGCGCAATAATAATCGCTCCCGACGTTAAATAAACGGTCCCCAGTATGGCCGGCA
>JAYEGA010000006.1:0-27602 GCA_034658835.1 Thermodesulfobacteriota bacterium | reverse complement strand
CCCCCCTGGAAACCAGACTCCCCCCGCAAAAAACAATGGTGGCCAGGCTGTAGACCTTGAAGAGCTCCCCCATGACATCAACGATGATAACCCTTTCCTCTGAGCGTTTCTTCCCATTTTTTATCTCGGTCATCATGATGCAATCGGAAAATCCGGCTTCACTTGCAAGAGAACATACTTCATTGCCCCTTTCGACATGGCGCGGGATGATAATGAGCTTGAAATCGGGATATTCTTCAAGGAGCCTTCGGTAGACCGAAAGTATTATCTTTTCTTCGCCTTCATGTGTACTCCCCGCCACGAATACCCTGGATCCAGGCGTTATGTTCAGCTTTCCTGATATCTCCTCTTCTAATTTCGGATCCACTATTGCTGCGAGGCTGTCGTACTTCGCATTTCCGAATACGTGAACTCTGGAAGGGGACATACCCATCGCCCTGATTCGGCCGGCATCCACCTCGGATATTACCCCTGCCTCATCGACCAGGCTCAATACTTCCCTCCAGAAGAAACGGGACTTTATGTAGTTTTTGAAGGAACGTGGCGATATCCTGCCACTAACCATAACGATTTTAATGTCCGCCTTTTTGCAGATCCGGATAAAGTTTGGCCAGAGTTCCGTTTCTACTGTGACAAATATGTCCGGCCTTACAAGGCCTGTGATTTTTCTTACCACGAAGGGAATATCAAGGGGGTAGTAGATATATGATGTGGCATCGGCAGCCATCCTGCGTGCCATATCCTGACCGGTCTCCGTGCTGGTGGAAAGCAGGATGCACGCGGAAGGGAATTTCTCTCTGAGGGAAGAGATAATGGGAGCGGCTGCTGTAACCTCTCCAACCGATACGGCATGTACCCATATCCTGGGACTGCCCTCCATTTTTTTAAAAATTTCGGGTTTGATGAAACCGAATTTCGGTCCAAGACTTTTTCTGTATTTCCCTGTAATGATCATCTTTAAGAGATAATAGGGGATCAGAAAAAGGCTACTGATAAACAGGAGTATGTTGTATGCTGTATACATCGATCACCTTTCAAGTATTGACATCCATATCGCAATATAGTATCAGTTTCAATACGTTTTGTTATTAAAAAGAAAGGATATGCAGCAATGAAACGAATAAATAAATTTTATGCCGTGATATCTGTTCTTTCGTTCATTATGTTCATCCTTGCAGGATGCGCCGGATACGAAAGACAGGTTGTGCCGTTCAAAATGCCCGCCGCCTATCCAAATGCAACTGAGGTTGCCGGAGCGCTTATTGCGGCAAAAGCATATGATAGTGAGAAAGAGGCTGAAGCTGCCTTCGGGTTTGATATCAGAGGAGCGGGAATACTTCCTGTCCAGGTAATCTTTGATAATAAAGGAAAACATTCAATAGAGATTGTCGCAAAGCAAACATATCTGGTGGACAGTGAAAATAATCTCTGGCCGGTAATTGATGCGAGACTTGCTTATGATAGAATATCGAAGAAGACCGAACTTGGCAGAGTTGTTCCCGAGGGGGCAAAATCGGGTTTTCTTGCCGGCGCTGCCGGCGCGATTATCGGCGCTGCGGTCGGGATTGTGTCGGGACATAACGTTGGCGATGCAGCCATGAAAGGCGCAGCTGTAGGCGCGGCCGCAGGTTCAACTATGGGAGGGGCCGCTGGATTATCAGACCAGGATGTGCAGCGGGAGATAAGGGAGGACCTGGAGACAAGATCCCTCGAAAGACGGCCGGTAACCCCGCATGAAATTGCACATGGATTTATTTTCTTCCCCGGAGAGGCAAAGGGGGCGAAGGAGCTGAGGCTCCGGATCAGGGAAGTGGACTCAGGCGTGTCACACGCACTTGTTATGGCATTTTAGTTAGAGGGAATTATAAGGAATATTTCTATGAAAAAAATAGCTCCATCCATTCTATCTGCTGATTTCAGCAAACTCGGCGAGGAGATTCTGGCGGTGGAGGAAGCGGGGGCGGATCTGATTCACATAGATGTGATGGATGGTCATTTCGTTCCGAACATTACAATCGGACCCGCCATTATAAGCTCACTTAGAAAGGTTACAGATCTTCCATTCGATGTCCACCTGATGATCGAGAACCCGGAGAGGTTTATCGAGGCCTTTGCCGCAGCAGGCAGTGACATGATCACCGTCCATGTCGAGGCGGCAGACCATCTTCACAGGACGATAGCACTCATCAGAGAGCAGGGGATCAAGGCCGGAGTATCCCTGAATCCTGCGACTCCCCTTTCACAGATTGAGCAGGTCATAGAAGATGTGGATATTCTACTTGTGATGACGGTAAACCCCGGTTTCGGTGGTCAGAAATTCATAGAGAATATGCTCCCGAAGATAAAAAAGGCAAGGGACATGATCAACACAATCTCCCCAGATGTACTCCTGGAAGTAGACGGAGGTGTAACCCTCGATAATATAAAGCTGATGGCGGATGCCGGTACGGATATTTTTGTGGCCGGCGCTTCCGTTTTTGGAAGTGGGGATTATCGTCAGACAATAGGGAAGATGAAAGAGATAATAAATCCTTAGGATTATGCATATAATTATTGACGGATATAATCTCATCAGACAGTCAGATTCCCTGAAACGTTTTGAAGGGATCAGCCTGGAGAGTGGACGCAATGAATTGATCCGGAGGATTGCACTCTATAAAAAGTCCAGAGGACACAGAATAACCATAGTATTCGACGGATGGGCGAGTGGTCCACTGATGGAGGAGCGCGACAGGGAAGGTGGAATTGATATCATATATTCCAGAAGAGGGGAGAAGGCTGACGAAGTCATAAAAAGGATGGTAAAAAAGGGGGAAGAAGAAATTGTTGTTGTCACATCGGACAGGAGCATAGCAGATTCTATCAGTAGAAACGGCGGTGTTGCTATCTCTTCTCCGGAGTTTGAAGCTAAAATGGAAGGAAGATCCCTTTATGATTACCCTACTTCAGACAGCGAAGATCAGCATAGCAGAATGTTCATGGGGACACAGAAGAAAGGACCATCACGAAAGATTTCCAAAAAGCAAAGGGCGGTACTTAAAAGGACAAGAAAGTTATAAGCAGATATCTGTCAGAAGACGTTCAAGCATAAGCCTCGGGTCTTTTCCCGTAGTTTTCAGAGCAATGTCAACATCAACGAGAGTTTCAAAGTGCCCTGCAATCTCCTTGTAGGAGAACCCTCTGGAATTTTTCAAAGCATTGTAAATTACATAAGGATGCTGACCGGCAAGCATATTACCCTTTTTATATTCCTTTATGTCAGGATAAATGGTCTTTTGAAATCGATTGTAGTCCATTTCATGATAGAATGCAGAAAGCTTTCCCGATTTTAGAAAAATCTTTGCGTGAAGGAGAAGCCTGATCTCCCTGATTATCATCGCCAGAATCATAAGATGGTGAACACCTTGATCGAGGAGTTCTTTCAAGGTCAAGAGGGCTTTTCCAAGATTTTTTTCGGTCAGGGCGGAGGTTAGATCAAATATAGAATCTTCTTTTGTTTTTCCTGTGACATCTTCGATGTCCTGTTCCGTAATTGTTGGTCGGTCGCCGGTATATGTAATCAGCTTTTCCAGCGCTCCCCTGAATTGCCTGAGATTAAAGCCGGTCTTTCTTTCCATGGCCAGAAATGCCTTCGGTGTCAACTCTTTACCACTTCCTCCAAGGAGTTCTTCAGCGGTATCCATCAGCAGCTTCTTCTGCCTCTTTTCACCCTTTACACGAGAAAAACCGAGGACAACTCCGATGTCGGATATTGTCTTAAAAAGTTTCTTTCTCCTGTCTACAGAATAATCGGCTGTCAATATCAGGCAATTTCCTTCTGGAAGACCGCTTATTAGAGCGTCTACGAGGACCTGTGTATCTTCCTGGGATCGTCCAACATTAATGCCGTGACTATCACAGAAATCTACCATTTTCGGCAACCACTTTTCTCTTCCTTCCCCGCTGTCACTGCCAACTTTTTCACTCCACTCGTCATCGGATATCTTCTTCCAGCCATCATCCCTTAAATCCTCAAGTGACCAGCCGGCCGTTTTCAAAAATGATACAAAGGCTCTTGCGGCTTCAAGTGGATTGTCTTCTGAATTTTTAACGATTTTTTTTATAAGGTCCGGCAGGGTAGTCTTGGAATGAAAAAAACGGGAATTCCTTACCGCCACGACTTTTTTCCCGGGAATAAGGGGTGGGGTGAGGATGGATTCACATACAATGTCAACATCTTCGTTTTCCCCATCCATATAGAAGAGGTTAAGATCCCTGCTTTCTCCGGGGAGGAGAAGGCTGATTATCTTATCAAGACCATCCTTTACCAGATATTCCTCATCGCCATGGATGAGATAACAGGGAGCAATGTCGCCTTTTTTTATATCACGAAGGACCGCATCCAGAGTTCTTGTCGTATCACCTGTCAGAGAGCCCATTTAGTTCACTCTTTTTCTAATATCTCCGTCTTCGGGCCTTGATAAGTCTTCTGCGAGCTTCTATAGCTTTCCTTTTTCTCTTCACAGAGGGTTTCTCATAAGCTCTGCGTAACTTGAGTTCCTTGAATAACCCGCTCTTGGAGAGTTTGTTTTTGAGAACTCTCAAGGCTCTTTCTACGTCATTGTCAAATACTTTTACTTCCAAAATATCCCTTCCTTCCTTTTATTATTTATATGACACAAAAAAGGGGCAGTACGGCACAGCCTCAACCCGTGCCGTAACCTACCCCCAATTTTCCTCTCTTTTATATCACTCTCCTTACTTTACCTTCAGCTCCTCGCCAAGCACGATATTCCTCAACGCTTCCAGAAATTCTTCGTTCTCTTCACGGGTTCCTGTTGTAACTCTCATACAATTTTCAAGAATCCCGGGGGCGTTGAATTTCTTTATCAAAATTCCTCTTTCTATTAAACTGTAATATACACTATCTGTATCGAAAGAACAACTGAAAAGAATAAAATTTGCATCGGAGGTATAGGGACGAATCCCGTCAATTTTTTTCAGTCCATTGAAAAGCTCTTTCCTTCTGCTGACTACCTTATCCGCCTGCTTCTGAAACTCCGCTTCATTTTCAATATAGAGGCGGGCTGTAATCTGTGAAAATGTATTCAGGTTGTAGGGAAGTCTCACTTTGTTCAGTTCGTGGACCAGAGGGGGACTGCCGATAAGGATACCTGTCCTCATTGCGGCAAGTCCCACTTTGGAAAGAGTCCTCAAAATCACAAGATTTTCATATCTGTTAAGGTATGGCAGAAACGTCTTCCCGGAAAAGTTGGCATAGGCCTCATCAACAACCACAATACCGCTTGATTCCTTTATTATCGCCTCTATTTTGCCGGCATCAAAACAATTGCCGGTAGGGCTGTTCGGATAGCTGAGGAATATCAATTCCGGGGACTTATTTGCTATAATCTCAAGCATGGAAGCCGTATCCAGATCAAACTGGTTATCAAGGGGAACCTCTATTACCTTGTGACCGGTATTTAAGGCGGATATCTTATACATAACAAAGGTAGGAATTGGAATCATAATACCTGAAGCTTGTCCCTTTACCGTCATTAGAAGGACCTGAATGAGTTCATCAGAGCCGTTCCCGATAAGCAACATATCATCAGTAATCCCATAGAGTCCGGCAAGCCCTGCTCTAAATTCGGGGGAGCCGGGTTCAGGATAACGGTTCAGTGGAACATTCTTTATGCTTTCAATAATCCTGCTTTTCAGTGAATCGGGAATGTCATAGGGGTTCTCATTCGCGTCAAGCTTGATGCGACAGGATACCTCGGCAGCAGAATATGCCTCCTGATTTAGCACCTCTTCCCGTATGAGGGTTTTAAGATTCATCAATAACCGCCTTTAACCCAATATTTTCAAATCTTTTGGCATTTTCGTCAGAACCTCGCATCCATCCTCTTCAACCAGAATCATGTCCTCTATCCGGACACCCCACTGATCAGGAATATAAACACCAGGTTCTATGGTAACTACCATGCCTTTTTCCAGATAGCCTTTCGCTTTGGTGGATAACACCGGGAATTCATGAACATCGAGGCCAACGCCGTGGCCTGTGCCATGTGAAAAATATCTCCCGAGACCCGCATCCTCTATATGGCTTCTGGCAATCCTGTCAACTTCCCTGCATGAAACTCCCGCCTTAACAAAATCAAGCGCCCTGTCATGGGCGTCCTTGACAGTATTGTATATCTCTTTCTGTCTGTTTGTCACACTTCCAACGACAAAAGTACATGTTTCGTCTGAATGATAGCCACCATGCACCGCCCCGTAATCTATGACAACAAAATCTCCATTTTTAAGCTTCCTGTGTCCTGGTGTGGCATGGGGCAGGGCGGCATTTTCCCCGGAGGCTACTATTGTTTCGAATGAAATTCTTTCTGCCCCCTCACCTCTCATCCTGTATTCCAGCTCCAGGGCAATATCCCTTTCTCTGATACCCGGCCTGATCAGGTCTAAGGTGGAAATAAGTGCCTGCGATGATATCTCGACCGCCTTTTTTATCGATTCTATTTCATTCTGCTCTTTTACGGCCCTGATAGAGCTAATCTCCTTTGATATCGGCCTCAGTTCCACCTCATCCAGTCTGTCGTTCAGAGCCAAATAGTGATCAAAGTTTATTGCTACCGATTCAAAACCGACGCCCAATAGCCCTGAACCGGTCACCACCTGAGCAATTCCATCTATTTTGTCATTGTATTGAAAAATCTCCGCTTCTTCGATTTCCCCTTTTGCCTGGGTAACATAGCGGCCATCCACCATCAATACAGCCTTGTTCTTCCCGACAAGAAGCGCTCCGTCGCTTCCTGAAAAACCGACCAGATAGCGTATATTTTTCATATCAAAGAAGAGGAGAGCTTCTATTTCAAGATCAACCAGCTTCGATCTAATGCGAGAGATTCTGTTAATATGCGGCATATCTTTTCATCTTGCTTAGATTTTCCAACCATCTACTTAACTCATTAATTACTAAAGCCCGCTTTTCTTCTAAAAGAACCTTCGATTTTTCCCACTCCAGTGTGGTTTTGACATCTTTCAGCATCTCTGCCGCCTTGAAGTTTCCGGAGTCTGTCTTAAGAATTTCCCCCAGGACCTTACTTGCCATCTCGAGATGCCCCTGTTTCTTGTAAAGTTCCGCCAGGGTTATCGTATAGAAGTCTGGTGATACCTGTTCGATACTATCGTCTAACTCCTCCGGCGTGAGATCATTCTGCGCGGTAGGGCCGGTCAGGTAATCAAGTTTTGCGTGTACATCTTTAGTAATCGGTGAATCAGGGTTCAGCGAAATAAAACTCTGATAGTCCTGTATCGCCTTTTCGGTAAGGCCCTTCTCCTGATAGATATCCCCGAGGCTCTTAAAGACAGATGACCATTTAATGATGTCATCTTCCACACTTCTCAGAACCTCAAGAGCTTCATCCATCTTTCCGGTATTGATCAGGGAAGAACCAAGGATGATCCTTGCATCCACATCACCGGGAAAACGATCAAGCCTTTCTTCTGCCAGAGCGATAGCCATGTCAGACAGGTCCTGGTCTAAATACGTCTCGGCCTTGGAAAGAAATTCTTCTCTACCCTGTAGATTCCTCAGACTCATATTTTTTTGTGCTTTAATGGTATTTAACTTATCCATATTAAACCCTGTTAAAACAGATTGACACCTATCTTGCGGCAATGGTAGAAGGGGATTTATGCAAACAATAGAAAATAAATACAGAGAGCGTGATTACGAGGTAAAGATAAGGTTTCCGGAATTCACCTGTCTTTGCCCAATGACTTCTCAACCTGACTTTGCCGAAATCGTAATCAATTATGTTCCAAACGAAATGTTAGTTGAATTAAAAGCACTCAAGTTCTATTTGAATTCCTTTCGTGACAAAGGAATATTTCATGAAGAGGTGGTAAATAAAATACTCAACGATTTCGTGGAAAAGATTCACCCCAAAAGGGTTGAGGTTACGGGAAATTTTAATGTTAGAGGGGGATTACATGCCACGGTAAGAGCATCTTATCCCGTATAATGACTTAAATAATCCTCTATTTTTTTACCATTTCGCTTTCTTCCGGTATTCCTCCAGTAATCCTTGGGGTGATGAATATTAGAATTTCCCTCTTCTCTCTTGTCTTTGTCTCATATTTGAACAGCCACCCCAGAATCGGTATTTTTGAGAGTCCGGGGACGCCGCTTGTACTTTTAGTTTCAGTCATTTTGTAAATTCCTCCCACCACAATCGTTTCTCCGTCTTTGATTATTACGGTTGAGTCCACCTCGCTTGTATTTATGGGAGGGTTTTCATTACTTACGTTGGTCTTGGTCCAGTCTGCATAATCATTCGTTGCCGTAACCTTCATGGAAATTCTATTATCGGGAGTGATCTTCGGTTTTACCTCTAACCTCAAAGCAGCATCCTTGAATTCTATGGTTCTATTTCCCTCATTATCATATACGGCATAAGGGATCTCCTCTCCCTGCTTTATAACAGCGTTTACATCATCAAGGGTTGTTACCTTGGGAGAAGATATAATTTTTCCTTCTCCCGTAGTTTCAAGCGCTGCAAGCTGAGCATCTAAAATGGCCTGTGTTCCTCCAATTGCTATCCCGATGGAGGGCGCTGCAATAGAAGTCGGAAAATTGACGGCCAAATTGCTGCTGGTCAATCCTACGCCGGCCGGTAGAGATGTCACGCCTGATATTGCCGGGTTAGTTCCACCCAGAATCCCGAAATCAGCATTATTCCAATGTCCCTTATAGCCGGCGCCCCAATGAACTCCCAGGTTTCTTGAAAAGGAGGTTGTTGCTTCAACTATCTTTGCCTCTATGGAAATCTGCCGCAGCTTCCCTCTTTCCACGAGACGCTTCAGTTCTGCCTCTTTATGAACAAGCTCAGCCTTTACGCGAGCCTCTTCGCCTGCCATCCTGATAGCCTCATCGTTTTTCATCTTTTCGATGGTCATAATACTGACAATATCGCCCATCTGTTTCATGGCGAGGCCATTGATATCCAGAATACTGTCGAGGGCCTGATCCCAGGGAACATTTTTCATGTGTACGGTCACATTTCCCTTGACATCTTCACCGGAAATTATGTTGGTGTTACCGCACTCGGCTAATAATCTTAAGACACTTTTGATATCTGCATCCTGAAAATCGAGTGATATTTTCCGTCCGGTATATTTTTTTGCCGCTTTTTTCTTTTTCAGCGGTACGTCTTTGGTTGCAACCTTTTCCTTCTTCAGAGGTGTACTTTTGGCCGGACCGGGCGTTGTTACTGTTATTCCCTTGACCTCTTCACTCCTGGAGATTTTTTTAAATGACACAGGAGATGTATAAGGAAGCGCGGAAACGTCAAAATCAATGACGACCCTTCTAATATCACTCTTTACGCTGTAAGGGATCATCTCCTTGAGCGCTATCTCGAAATAGACCCACTTTTTTCCTTCTATGGTCTTTTGAACAGGCAAAACATAGTTTACGGTTTTTAATAAATCCTCGCCGAGTTTTTTCCTTAACTCTTCAGGGACAGATGTGTTTGCCAGTTTAATAAGGAGTGTTTCTTCCGAAATCCTCTCCACCTTGAAATCAGAAGAGCCCGAAATATACAGGGTGATCCTTTCCTTTCCTTTCAATTTGTCAAAGGTCACATCTTCAACGTGCACCCTCTCTTTTTGAAGATCAGCACCCTTTGTTTCACCCGGAGTATCAATGTCAGTTGCTTTTGCCTGGACCAGACCGGGTTCCCGTCCATTTTTAGCAGCGGCACAACCGAAAAAGACCACAAAGCAAACCAAAAAAGAAAGGAATGTTAATAACTTCTTTTTTTTCATGGTATTCCCCCACTTTCCTCTGTGCGAAGTTTTAAAATTACGCTTTTTGCCTTAACTTTTCCGGAAGGACTTTTAATTCTTTCCATGATAATTACTTGATCGGCAAGTATCTTCACCACCCTGCCTTCATTCATACCGACAGAAGTGCCTTTACGAAGGACATAATGATGATGTTTCCCCTTTGAATCTTCAACCAGGGCAACCCTCTTTTTGCCACTCCAGGCAATTCCCACAAGCTTAAGTTCATCTATACTGATCTTCTGAAGTTGAGATTTAGGGGCTGATTTTTCAGGTTGTTGATCTGTCTTAGTTGTATCTATAAAAGGTTTAAATGGATCGAGCTTCTCACTGGGATTATAGTAATATGTAGATTTATTCATCTTTCCGCTATCACCATGTCCGGTGTCAACCCACAGGCTTATAGAGAAAACCAGAAAGACTACAATTACAAACTTTGCAAATTTACTTTTTATTTTCATCCACCTTTTCCAAAAACATATAAGTTTTGACAAGACATGAAGTAACCAACGTGTAACTCATATCTTCCATGTTTTCTTTGCTTTTAATTGAAACATCTTTTATGTTCATAATGCGGGAAAGCTTTGCCACCTTTTCAAAAAAGAGCGCAACATTATGATAGCTGCCGGTTACTTCGATTTTAATTGGAATCTCGGCATAGAATTCCCTGGAAACAGGATCCATTGGCCGGAATAACAAAAACTCAAGATCGACACTTCTTCCAGCTTCAGAAACAGAATTTAAGAGGCCGGGTATCTCTTTCTGCTCGGGTAGTTTGGTTAAGGCTACTTGCAGATCTTTTTCCAGGCCAGCCAACTCTTTTTTATATTTTTCTATCTGCTTTATTAAAATCTGCTTTTCAGCTATCTCCTGCTGAATACTCGATATTCTATCTGCAAGCTTCATTTTTTTTTCAAGCAGACCCTCATAGAAATAGGAATAATAGAAATATCCAAGAAGAAGAAAGATGAGGCAAACAACCAATGTCTTGCGCAGTGGAGACATTTTTTTTATATCATCCAGAGTGAATGCCATTTTTATCCCTTCTTCATTGTGCAGAGTAAGGTGAATTCCTTCAACCTGATGCCGGAAATAACTATCTGTTTTGACGAAATGAGATCTACGGATTTTATAAATTGAGACCTCTCCAGATTCCGCATGAAATCCGCGATGGTGGAATTATCCTTGGCAACACCATCCATCTTAAGATTGGTTCCTGACTCAGAAAGAGCTGTGAGCCAGACAGATTTTTTAGGAATCATCATGGTCAAATCGTCTAAAAAAAGAACCGGATCCAGCCTGCTCTTTTCAAGATTCCCTATAATTGCCAGCTTCTTCTTTAATATTACTTTATCGTTCTTGAATTTCTCAAGATTTCCTGTGAGCCTTGTGAGAACTCTCAGCTGGTTTTCTGCTACTTTGATCTCTTTTTCAAGTTTGCTTATACTCCTAACAACGTGTATATGCAGAGAGGCTATGATGAGAAGAAAAACCACAAAGGAACTCGACATGATAATGACCTGGCGCTTTACATCTGCCTCTTTCTTCTTTTCCACATAGGGGAGGAGATTTATCTTTATCATTTGTCGTCTATCCTCCTCAGGGCCAATCCCACCCCAACGGCCGCCATGGGGCTGATGTCTTTTATTTGAGTCGGATCAAAGCTTTTTTCGTTATAAGATATGTTTTTGAATGGATTAACTGCTTCCGCTTCTATATTCAATCTCTGAGAGAGGGTACTGACCAGTCCCGGAAGCTTTGCGCACCCACCGCTAATAATCATCTTTTTGATTAATTCACCAGGATAGGTCGTCCCGAAATAATCAACAGATCTTTCAATTTCCAGAAAAAGGGGGTCAGCATAATTGATCAGATCCTCTTTTGAACCACTTTCCTCGGCTTCATTAATCTTTTCCGCCTCAATTTTGGCTGCTTCCGCCTCTTCAAAAGTTACACCCATTTTTTCCTGAATGACTTCAGTAATGCTATTTCCCCCCATCGGAAAATCTCTTGTAAAAACGGAAAACCCATTTTTAACCACATTGATATTCGTCATACTTGCCCCAATATTCACCAGAACAACTATATCACCTTCTTCGAAATCATAATTTGTTTCATACATTGTCTCAAGGGCAAAGGAATCTACATCCATGATGACTGCATTGAGACCGGCTTTTCCGATTGCATCACTGTAACTGTCAATAATGGTTTTCTTTGCTGCAACGAGAAGAACTTCTATCAGATTGGGATTGACATCACTTTCACCCAATATCTGAAAATCGAAATTGACTTCCTTCATATCATCAAAAGGTAAATATTTTTCGGCTTCGTCGCTTATTAATTCACGTAATTCGTTTTCCTCCATATTCGTGAAACTAACCTTCTTGACAATGACGGAATGCCCGGAAAGGGAAGCAATAACATTTTTGGTTCTACAGCGGGAGGCCTTGAAGAGGTCTTTGATCTTTTGGGAAAGTGTTTCCGGTTCATTCAATGCGCCATCCACTATTACGCTCCTATCCAGCGGAATCTGGGAAAATTTGTTCAAAAAATAACCTTTGGATGTGTCCAGTATCTCCACCAGTTTCAGGGAACTCGATCCTATGTCAAGCCCGACAACCTGCTTTTTTGAAAATAAATCCTTAACCTTAAACATTTAAATTACCTGTCAGTTTTTCAAGGTGTTACTTGAACTCAATCACTAAATCTATAAATAATGTCTCCCTTTTTTACCATCCCGATTTCACTTCTTGCCACCATTTCTATATACCGTAGATCGTTTCTCAGCAACACTATCTTTTTCTTCAACTCTTTGTTTTTATGGGTCATTTGCCCATTTGCATTCCTCAGGGCTGCAAGTTTTTCTTTTATCATGTAATTGTCCACAAGACCTTTGTCTCCAAAGGTGATCAGAAGCCCCATCAGTAAAACAAATACTATCAAATACCTGCCAACCTTCATCCTGAATTAACCTTTTTAATAAATCGGAAAACCAACAAATAGTCATTTTTCGTGAATTATATTATAAATATTGCAATTATGCAATTTCTTTATGTAATTTGTCAATACTTTTCATTATCATTCAATGGAAGGAGTTGTTGGGGTTTACCTAAGAGAAAATCTCCTCTCTCAATCCACTCTTTTAGAGTATTCGAGATTTCTCTCGCCTTGTAGTAACTTGATAGGGGAGCTGTAGCTATTTTCGTTCCGTTAAGCTTTATCGAACCGCTTTTCAATTCTTTGTAGCTTACTTCACCAAGACTTTTGGGCACTCCATTCGGATAATCCATACTGTAATCATAGACTTGAGTGTAGATATCCTCATCCTTGACAGCTGTATAACGTACCATCTCCTCGTTGAGTATCGGTATAGGGATACCAATTCCAATATAAAGTGAAACCCCGTAACCGAGAAAACTTGCCCCGACAAGCCACTTGGGACTCATCTCCTTGAGGTTTCCAATGGTTGCTATTGTTCCTGCTCCTTCACCTGGAACTCCGTTTTCACCCCTCGGAACACTGGGGTTATGCTGGGTTCCATGCCAGGCTACATAACCCTGAGCGCCTCCCAAAAAAATCCTCGTACCTATACCAATGGTTTTATAGTACGGATCATTGAACAGAGGACTTAACTGTCCGGATGTGGCATAATTTGCATTGGCCATGCGGGGTCTCAGCACGCCCATATAGGTATAGATAGTCTTGTCAGACATGTTTACAGCACAATTATAGTTTTGATAAGCATTTCTTGGGTTGAAGAGAATGGCATCATGCAAGTTATTAATAGTTATATTCTTTTCATGTTTCCGGGCTGGATAACAATCGGTTCCATAACCCTCCAGACGCAATCTTATTACATTGCCAGCCACCAGATCCTCGATGACGTGTCCACCACCATAATTAAATTCACCAGGATAAACGCTGTTGAGAGGATCACCTTCTGCTACTTCTGTTGCACCGATATAACAATCTACAGCCGCAATACCTCCGTAAGCGGACACATCATTGAGCCATACTTTCGAAGCCCTTATCTTCGGAGATGTGTGACCAAAATTGAGAAAAGCGCCGGATGAACACATGGGACTGAAAGTTCCTGTGGTTACAACATCTACCTTCCTTGCTGCCTCCAGTTCCCCATCTTTTTTCACAATATCTATAATCTCTTCGGCCGTAACCACCACGGCCTCACCTTTTTTTATCTTTTCGTTAATTTCTTTGTATGTCTTGTTAACTTTATGTTTTTTCATCAGTCCACAGCCTACATGGTTTAAAGTAGGGTCGGGTTTTACACCCGACCGCTAACGGTGGCATATAAAATACCACCCTACAGAACTTTGAACTCTGAACTCTTTTCACCCCGTATGCCCAAATCTACCATCCCCCCTTGAGGTTTTATCCAGACCATTTTTCAAATCCCATGTTACCCTGCATACCCTCTGGATGACCATTTGCGCAATACGGTCCCCCTTCTTTACAACAAATGGCTTTTTGCCATGATTTATCATAATTATCTTGATTTCCCCGCGATAATCCATATCTATCGTACCAGGGGAATTTATTAACGTGATGCCATTTCTTATGGCAAGACCACTTCGGGGCCTGATCTGTGCTTCGTACCCCTCCGGCAGCGCAATTGCGATCCCGGTTGAAATAATCTTTCTCTCTCCGGGAAGGATGTTTTCTTCTTTCTCTACTGCTGCGAAAATATCCATTCCTGCTGATCCCACGGTCATGTAGCAGGGGAGGGGAATATCTTCATTGCTACCCAATCTTTCAATGAATACCCTTATCTCTGCCATAGCTGAACCCGCAACCGCACTTAAATATCAAATATCAAAATGCAAAATGAAAGTTGCAGGTTGGGTTGAGGAACGAAACCCAACAAAAGTCTTTAGCCTTTAACCTTTGACCTTTGAACTCACTTTACACTTTTAACTAAATCTGTAATATCCTTTTCCGAAACTCTTCCCATGGCCGCCAGAGAAATGGTATCTGGGCTGAAAATATCGCCGGCCAGACTTCTGATATCTTCCCTGCTCACGGCTTCTATATTTCTCACAATCTCTTCTAACGGGACATTACGTCCAAAAAAGATCTCATTTTTTGCAAGTTTTGTCATGCGGTTGTCGGTACTCTCCATACCTAATAGCAAATTTCCCTTTACCAATTCCTTAGCTGAATGAAGCTCTTTCTCTGTCAGTAAATTTTTCCTGAACTTGTTCAGTTCTTTAAGTATCAAGCCTATGACATCCTTAACCTTATCTTCGCTGGTACCCACATAGATACCGAACATGCCCACGTCCCTGTATGGAGCGAGATAGGAACGTATTGAGTAAGCGAGCCCTCTTTTTTCCCTGATCTCCTGAAAAAGTCTCGAACTCATACTTCCCCCGAGAACAATATTCATTAACAAGGCGGGATATCGCAGGTGGCTTGTGGAAGAGGGAGCAATGGTACCTACAATGATGTGCTCCTGTTCCAGATTTTTTTCAATTACGGCAACCGCAGGTATTGTTAGAGGTTTAGTGGACACTTCTTTTATGGGTTCTCCTTCTAACGACCCAAGGGAATTCTGAACAAGATCAACCAGAACATCATGTTTCAGATTGCCTGCGGCGGTCAACGTTAGATTTCCCCCCTTGTATCTTTCAGTAAAAAAGTTAGTGAGGGTATCTCTTTCAAAACCGGTAACAGTTTTCTTTGTTCCCAGGACGGGCAGACCGAGGGGATGGCCATCCCAGAAGGTCTTTTCAAAAAAGTCGTGAACATATTCATCCGGTGTATCTTCCAGCATGGAAATTTCTTGAAGAACTACCGATTTTTCCTTTTCTATTTCCACAGGATCGAAAAGAGAGTTTTTTAATATGTCGGCAAGGAGGTCAATCGCCATCGCAAGATGGTAATCAGGTATTTTAATATAAAAACAGGTCAACTCCTTACCAGTGAAGGCATTCATCACACCACCGACAGAATCGATCGCCGATGCTATATCGAAGGCGGATCTGCTTTCTGTCCCCTTGAAAAGCATGTGTTCAATAAAATGAGATATCCCGTTTATGGTAATATCTTCACTACGAGTCCCGCACCTGACCCAAACCCCTATTGACACCGATCTCACATGGGTGATCTCTTCAGAGATGACACTTATACCATTGTCCAGAACGGTCTTATTCTGCATCATGCTCAAGTGCGTCCTTCCTGCTCAATCTTATTTTTCCCTGCCTGTCAATCTCGATAACCTTAACCGGCACCGTGTCACCTTCATTAAGGACATCAGTTACTTTATTGACCCTTTCTCTGGCAAGCTGAGATATATGCACCAGCCCGTCTGTGCCGGGTAATATTTCCACAAAGGCTCCAAAATCGACGACTTTCCTTACCGTACCAAGGTAAATCTTTCCCACTTCCGCCTCTTCAGTCAGCATCTTAACCATGGCAACAGCCTTGCTTGCCGCCTCCGAATCATTGGAAGCGATCGTTACCGTCCCATCATCCTCCACATTTATATCGACTCCTGTTTCACTTATAATCTGCCTTATATTCTTTCCACCAGTACCTATAACGTCTCTTATCCTGTCCTGCTTGACCATTACAGTGGTTATCCTCGGAGCATAGGGTGAAACATCTTCCCTCGGGGCATCCAGAGTTTCCTTCATCTTTTCAATTATAAAAAGTCTTCCTTCCCTTGCCTGATAGAGAGCTTTTTTCAGGATATCCTCTGTGATGCCATCGATCTTTATGTCCATTTGCATGGAGGTAATCCCCTTTTCTGTTCCACATACCTTGAAGTCCATATCACCTGCGTGATCTTCATCGCCGAGTATATCAGAAAGTATAACAACCTCATCCTTCTCCTTCAACAAACCCATGGCAATACCGGAAACCATACCTTTTACCGGTACTCCGGCATCCATTAAGGAAAGGATTCCTCCACAAACCGTGGCCATGGATGATGAACCATTGGAGGATAATGTCTCGGAAACAATCCTGATTGTATAGGGGAACTCCTCCTGAGAAGGAAGAAGAGGGAGCAAAGCCCTTCTTGCGAGCGCGCCATGTCCTATTTCCCTCCTTCCGGGACCTCTTAAAAATCTTGCCTCACCTACAGAATAAGGAGGAAAATTATAGTGCAGCATAAATGTCCGCATCTCCTCCCCGCTTATGTAATCCATTCTCTGCTCATCTGAAGACGTGCCGAGTGTGAGAACAGCAAGGACCTGGGTTTCCCCTCTGGTAAACAAGGCTGATCCGTGTGTCCTTGGAAGAAACCCGGTTTCGGCACTGATCGGCCTTATATCCGTATTAGACCTGCCGTCTATTCTTTTCTTTTCATTTAAGATCATATCCCTGAGGAACTTTTTTTCTAATTCTTCCAGGACGGTCTTCACCATTGGACCAAGCTCGGCATTTTCAGAAGCGAACTCAGCTACAACCGACTCTCTCACCTGGCGCACCTTTGCCTGCCGCTCCTGTTTTTTCTGAATCGCATAAGCCTCTTTCAGAGATGTCATGACTGTATCAGATACTCTCTTGCGAAGGTCCTCATCAATTTCAACCGGTTCCTCTGTTCTTTTTTCATTTCCTATAGTCTGGCGAATCTGATCCTGAAGTGCAATTACGGGTCTGATCGATTCCAGACCAATCTTTATAGCTTCGACTATCACATCTTCTTCGACTTCAAGAGATCCACCCTCGAGCATTACCAGGTTGACATCAAAATCTCTGCCATCTGTGCCTGGAAGAATTTTTCTTCCCACTAAAAAGAGATCCAGGTCACTGTTGTTTAGCTGTTCCGTCGTAGGGTTACATATAAGTTCTTTCCCAGCACGGCCAACTCTCACACCGGCAATCGGTCCTTCAAATGGAATATCCGACATCTCAAGGGCGGCGGATGTACCCAGCATAGCGACAATATCGGAGTCATTTTCGTCATCCAATGAAAGCACTGTTGCCACAATTTGCGTCTCATAAAAATATCCGTCAGGGAAGAGAGGTCGTATAGATCTATCGATAATCCTGCATGTCAGGATCTCATTATCATTGGGACGTCCTTCTCTCTTAAAAAATCCACCAGGAATCTTACCTGCTGCGTAAGTCATCTCCTGATAGTCCACAGTCAGCGGCATAAAACCAAGGCCTTCTCTTTTGCTTTTCATCGATACTGCCGTGACAAGAACCACAGTATCACCGTAAGTAACGAGAAGAGCGCCGTCTGCCTGACCCGCCATATAATGTGATTTCAGGGAAATGTCTCTCCCCGCAAAATTTGTACTGAATATTTCTTTCATTTATTCTCCTTTTTTCTCATAATTAAGTAATAGTTCACCGCAAAGCCTTTAAAAAAGGGTTCAGGGTTTCGAGTTCCTTTAACTCTGAACTAACAGCGGTGAGGTGAACGATTACCTGCGCCGTTCTTCTTACTTTCTTATCCCAAGGCGTTCAATAACATTTTTGTACTTTTCCACACTCTTCCCCTTAAGATAATCCAGGAGCTTCCTCCTCTGCCCGACAAGTTTCAAAAGTCCCCTGCGGGAGTGGTGATCCTTCTTGTGAACCTTAAAGTGTTCCGTCAAATATTGTATTCTCGCACTGAGAAGAGCAATCTGAACCTCCGGAGATCCTGTATCTTTTTCATGAACCTGAAAGTCTTTAATTATTTCCTGTTTTTTATCTAATTCCAATACCACCTGTACTTCCTCCTTTTAAGAAATTTTACGCGAGCTTTCTCCATCCATTACGACTGTGCGCAAATTATATTTATCATCTTTCGTTAACAATTGAATACCCTTATAATTTCGACCAATTGTTCCTTTGAATCAAGCGAAGAAATCTGATCAAAAGAATAAAGTTTTCTGGCCAGGGCCACAAGGCAATTGCCGCCTGAGACAAATTTTACCACGTCTCCAGCAGCAAGAACAGGGACTTGATTCTTTACCATATCACCAATCACTGGTTGATACCCGTTACGTAATCTGCCTGCCAACTTTTGATCGACATCAATGGCAGGAAAGCGTGACAGTGCGTCTATCATCGGGATCAGGTTCTTTGTTAATATTTCCACCTTTTTCTGATCGTGAACATTTTCAAAAGATATAGCCGATTCCTCAAGAAAATGGCCGCTTTTTATCCTTCTCAACGCGGACAGACAGGCTCCACACCCCAATTTTTCACCTATGTCGGAACAAAGAGATCTTATATAGGTTCCCTTGGAACATGATACAGAAAAGGTTACGTAGGGCAACTCTACATCTTCGAGAGTTATTTGGTGTACTTCAACCATCCTGGGAAGGGGATCAACAACGTGCCCCTTTCTCGCCCATTTATACATCGGTTTCCCCTTATATTTAACCGCTGAGTAACGAGGAGGGGTTTGCTCTATTTTTCCCACAAAGCCACTCAATACAGCCTCTATATTACTTCTGATAACACAAGGTTCCTTCCGGGCGGTTATCTTACCCTCTATGTCAAGAGTATCAGTTTCAATACCCAGTAACATGGTAGCCCTGTATTCTTTACTATCCATCAAAAAAAACTGGACAAGCTTTGTTGCCTCGTTAATACACACGGGAAGCACTCCGGTAGCAAGTGGATCAAGGGTGCCGGTATGGCCAACTTTCCTTACGCCAAGTATCCTCTTGATATTTTCAACAACAGCATATGATGTCTTCCCTGAAGGTTTATCAATTATTATAACGCCGTTCATAAAATTACGCATTCTAAGTGCCTAAAGTGACTAAAATGCGCTAAAGTGCCTAAAGTTTAAAATGCGCTTTCAGCGCAACCTGTTTTAAATTTAACTGCGCCGAAGGCGTGTACCAATAACTTTAGCTCACTTAAACTTTTGTCACTTCTTTTGTTGATTCACAATACAGGTCACTATACTTCTTTTGACTGTATCAATATCCCCCTCAATTATGCAAGCCGAGGCATTGGAGTGACCTCCACCTCTAAATTTTCCGGCCACCCGTTCCACATTAATTCTTCCCTTTGATCGAAGGCTTATCCTGAAGTTGTTTTCTGACGTTTCACTATAAAGTACGGCAACTTCAACACCTTTGATTGAACGTACAAAATCTACAAAACCCTCAGTATATTCAGACAGCGCCCCCGCATCCCCAAGCATTTTCTGGGTAACCACAATGGAACCGATCTTTCCATCCCAATTAAACTCGAGTGTATGGAGCGTTTTTGTCAGAAGTTTAATTTTAGCTGAAGGATTCGTCTCATAGACCCTTTCGGCTATCCGTTGGGGGTCCGCTCCTTTTTCCACCAGTTTTCCTGCTATTGTGAAAGTATCTTTTCCGGTGTTGGAATGGCGGAACGACCCCGTATCCGTGAGAATAGCTGTGTAAAGGTTTATTGCAATGTCTTCAGTTAGATCAACTTTCATTTTTTCTAAAAGTCGATAAAGTATCTCTCCAGTGGAACTCGCTTCTGGATCGATCAGAGATATATCACAGAACCCCCCGTTTGAAATATGGTGGTCTATGTTTATCATCTTCTTAATAGTAGCGCTTACACGGGACGATTCATCTCCTATTCTGTCAATCTTGCTGCAATCTAACACAAACACAACATCGAAATTTTCAAGAGATTCAAGAGTGTTAACAATAATCTCAGAGCCAGGAAGAAATCTGTAACTTTCAGGGGTCTCATCCTGGTTGTAAACAACAACCTCTTTTCCCATATCACGAAGGGTATGGTACAGGGCCAGTTCTGATCCTATGGCATCACCATCAGGCCGAACATGAGCGGTTATAAGAAAATTCCTGCAAGAATTTATGATACTAACGATTTTATCAAACATCTGTACTCTTTTCCTTTACTTCCTCCAACAACCTGTCTATGCGACTCCCGTACCCGAATGATTCGTCATAAACGAAGGTTATGGCAGGTACATAGCGAAGCTGCAATTTCATTCCCAGCTCTCTTCTCAGAAAACCGGTAGCCTTCTGCATTCCTGTCATGGTCTCTTCACTGCAGGTATCGCGCCCCATCTGAACGAAAAAAACTTTTGCCGAACGAAGATCATCTGTCAATTTCACACCGGTGATGGTAACATGCTTAATTCTCGGATCTCTTACCCGTTTCAACAGGATGTCTGAGATTTCTGCTTTTATAAGATCAGCTACCCTGTCAGCCCTTTTAAAGTTCGTCATGATTGCTTACCACGATATCTTTCATGTAATCACACTGTTCTACAAGATCGGAAAATCCGGTGATTTCGATTTTCGAATTCACCACCTCCGCGAGTTCCAGGTGATCAATAAATTTTAAGATTTTGTTCATTTTTGAATTTACATAACCCGTATCGTTCCCCACTATGCTAAATCCGATTCTTCCCCTTTTCCAATTATTGTTGTCACCTACTTCCGCTATGGATATATTGAACCGGTTTTGCGTTCTTTTTAATATGCTCCGCAGAACCCCCCGTTTACTCTTCAGGGATCTGCTGTCAAAAATATAAATATCTATTATGCCTACGCCGACTACCATTTTACGGAAATTATTCCAGCTTCCTTGCTACTTTCTCTTTAATATAAGCCTCGAGCGTGTCCCCTACCTTGATATCATTGAACCCCTCTACCGCTATACCACATTCAAATCCTGATGCAACCTCACTGGCGTCATCCTTAAATCTCCTGAGTGAAAGTATCTTACCGTCATAAACAACCACTCCATCTCTCACTACCTTAATATTGGAACTTCTTGCCACCTTGCCGTTCGTAACATAGCTGCCGGCAATGACGCCCACTTTTGGCGCTTTAAACAACTGCCGAACCTCGACACGTCCTTCAACTACCTCTTTGTAAACGGGTTCAAGGAGCCCCTCCATTGCTGCTTTCACATCGGCAATAGCATCATATATAACATCATAAAGCTCGATATTTACCCCTTCCTGTTCGGCAATTTCCGAAACCCTGGCATCAGGTCTAACATTAAATCCTATAATAATCGCATCGGACGCCGATGCCAGCATTACGTCCGTTTCTGTCATCGCGCCCGTAGAACTATGAATAATTTTCAATTTTATATCTTTGGTGCTGAGCTTGTCCAGTGCCTCCGACAATGCCTCTATAGAACCCTGGACATCACCTTTTATGATTACACTCAGTTCTTTTATTCCCTCTTTTATTCTCTCATACAGCTGATCTAGTGTGATCTTGGAAGAAGCGCCAAGTTCCTTCTCCCTGTCTTTTATTAGCCAGTATTCTCCGATGCTGCGTGCTTTCTTTTCGTCCTCGACCCAGACAAAGTCCGTACTTACCTGGGGTACATTTGAGAAGCCTATAACCTCTACCGGCATGGAAGGTCCGGCTTCTTTTACACGTTGCCTCTTGTCATTTATCATGGCCCGAACCCTGCCGTACTCTTTTCTGGAAATAAAGGCGTCACCCTCTCTTAGAGTTCCCTCTTGAATCAGAACTGTAGCTACCGGTCCCCTCCCTCTGTCAAGTTTTGCTTCTATTATGATACCACGTGCAGGTCTGTCAGGATCGGCCTTGAGTTCCATGATGTCCGCCTGGAGAAGTATCAATTCAAGTAAATTTTCTATCCCGACTTTCTTTTTTGCGGAAATCTCACAATATATCGTATTACCTCCCCATTCTTCAGGGACAAGATCGTGTTCCGAAAGTTTCTGTCTTGTTCTTTCCGGATCGGCGCCCGGTTTGTCAATCTTATTTATGGCAACTATGATCGGGACACCGGCCACACGGGAATGATTGATTGCCTCAACGGTTTGTTCCTTTACTCCGTCATCGGCAGCCACTACAAGAACAACAATATCTGTTACCTGAGCTCCTCTGGCTCTCATCGCAGTGAAGGCTTCATGCCCCGGGGTATCCAGGAATACAATCTCCCTGCCTTTTATATCCACGTGATAGGCGCCTATGGCCTGCGTAATTCCACCAGCTTCCCCCTCGATAACATTCGTTTGTCTTATGGCATCTAAAAGAGATGTTTTGCCATGATCAACATGGCCCATTATAGTTACTACCGGAGCCCTCGGCTTTAGATTTCCCGGAGGGCTATCAGTCCTTTTGATAGATTCTGTGTATTCATCTACAATAGGTTCCACCAGATATCCAAAATCTCCGGCAATGATTGTAGCTGTATCACAATCAATAGACTGGTTTATGGTTGCCATCACGCCGAGTGAAATAAGCTTACTTATAAGCTCACTTACCTTGACACCCATCTTTTTAGCCAGATCACCAACACTTATCGCATCTGCTACCTTTATCCTTCTCTTGATCGCTTTTGGAGTTGTAATCTCCGTCTTCTTCATCTTTGCAATGGTTGTCTTTTTCCCCTCTCGCCAGGCTGCCGGCCTTTCGCCCTTATCTTTTCCCTTGTGTCTTAATTTTTTCTTGACGAGCTGCTTTGTGAATATCTTTTTCCGTTCCGGCGCCTCTTCCGCAACCACTTTTACTAATCGTTTCTCCTTTTTTGGGGGTTTCTCCGTTTCAAGGGGAACGGTTTTTGTTACTTCCTTTGTTTCTTTTTCAACCTTTTCCACAGCTACCGTCGGGGGGCTGACAGGCAAATCTTTTTCGTCCTTCTTTTCAGGTTCCTCTTTAGCTTCAACTTCAGCTTCAGCAATTTCAACCTTCCCTTTTTTCTTTACTACGGGTACTTCTTCTACGACCGCTTCTTCTTTTTCCTCTTCTGGGGGTTCAGTGGTTACCTTTTTTTCGGCTTCAGGCGGAGGGGGTACGGCCCTTCTCCTGATAACGGTGGATTTTATCCTCTTTTCCTCAACCTCACGCGATTCACCCAATGCAAATTCTTTTCGTACCCTCTCAACATCACTGCTTTCAAGTGAGCTCGCATGGGATTTTACGGCTATACCAAGCTTTTCTAAGCGAGAGAGAAACTCTTTACTGCTAATGTTCAACTCTCTAGCCAATTCATAGACTCTCATTTTTGACATTCTTGAAACTCCCCGATATGGTCTAATTTTAAGGCAAAAGGTTAAAGGTTAAAGGTTAAAGGAAACCCCCAAATGATTGCCTTGCTTACGAAGTACTTTGTTCTATATCTTTAAATCCCGAAGATATCCTCCTCGAGGGAACGTAGTCCCCACTCCCTTTCACCTTTCACCTTTAACCTCTTCACCACCCTCGCTATTAACTATTTTCCCTGCTGCCTCAATCCAGTCTAATGCCTTCTTCTCGTTGATTTTTGGAATCGTGGTTAGCATGTCTGGACTGGCTACTGACAATGCCTCAACATTCTTGAATCCCTCGTCGAAGAGAAGCTCCGCGGTAACTTCACCTATCCCCGGGACCTGCATGAGCGATTTATATCCTTTTTCTGTCTGTTCTGCTTCGGTTGATTCACTCTTGACGTCAATCTTCCATCCCGTAAGTCTTACAGCCAGTCTTACATTTTGCCCATTTCTTCCGATGGCCAGAGAAAGTTGATCATCAGGAACAACAACTTCCATTGACTGTGTCTCGTCATCCACAGTGACCCTGTCAACTTTAGCCGGTGACAGGGCATTGCAAACATATTCTACCTGGTCATCGGAATATGGGACAATATCTATTTTTTCCCCTCTTAATTCCTGCACTACACTTTGCACCCGGGAACCCCTCATGCCTACACACGCACCAACCGGATCAATATCCCTGTCATTTGATATAACGGAAATCTTGGACCTGTTTCCAGGTTCCCTTGATATGTTCACAATTTTAATCAACCCTTCGGAAATCTCGGGAACCTCAATCTCAAAAAGTGTCCTGAGTAAACCTGGATGTGTCCTGGAAAGAATTATCTGGGGACCTTTGGATATTTTCTTTACATCATATATATATGCTCGGATTCTTTCTCCTCTTCTGTATGACTCTCTATTGATTTGTTCATCTGGAGGAATTACCCCCTCTGCCCTGCCGAGATTAACTATGATGTTTCCCCCCTCAAATCTCTGAACAAAGCCATTGACCAATTCTCCCTTTCTGTCCTTGTATTCTTCATAAATGTTGTCCCGTTCTGCATCTCTTACCTTCTGGATTATGATCTGTTTGGCCGTCTGAACCACAATTCTACCGAAAGTTTTTGCTTCTATCTTCATGCCGAGACTGTCTCCCGGCTCTGCTTCTTCATCCAGGTTTTTTCGTGCATCTTCCAGAGATATCTGAGTATCAGAATCTAACACTTTTTCCACAACGGTTTTAAACTGAAACACTTCTATTTCTCCCGCGTCTTCATTATATCTGGCCTCCACTTCTACATGCGGGCCGAGTTTTTTCTTCGCAGCCGTTAACATAGCTGTTTCCAATACCTCTATGATTGTTTCTTTATCTATGCCCTTATCCTTTTCTGTCTGTTCGATCAGGCGTTTAAGTTCCGGCAACATCTAAAAATCCCCCTATTTTCAGCGATCAGTGATCACTGCCCACCAATCATCAACCACTAATAATTAAAATCATACTCAAGATTAGCCTTAACCACTGTTTTCCTTGGTATGCGATATGCCTTCTCTTTTGTATCAACAATTAGAACCTTTTCCCCACCAACCTCTTGAAAGTCCAGCAGGGTTCCTTTAAAAATTCTTTTTCCATCCAGCTTATCTCTTACTTTCACCTTGATATTATGTCCCCTGTATTTAATAAAATCCTTTTCCCTTGCAAGGGGTCGATCCAGACCGGGCGAGGAGACTTCCAGGATGTAAGTATCTGGAGGTACTTCATGTATATCGAGCAGATCACTGACCTGATTACTGATTTCAGAACAATCATCGAGAGTAACACCCCCTTCTTTGTCCATATAAATTCTTACCATCCAGCGTGATTTCATCTTCAGACATTCAACATCGACCAATTCCATATCCTCAGATTCGATAGCCGGTTCTATTAACTCCCATATCTTCTCCCGGTATATTTGTGATAAATCATGCATATATTGCCAGAAATAAAAAAGTGGGCATATGCCCACTCATCAAACTGCTATCGATGATCTACATTAAAAAATAACATAGAAATAGATGCATTTCAAGAAAAACTTTTGGAGCGGGCGATGGGACTTGAACCCACGACGTCCAGCTTGGGAAGCTGACATTCTACCTCTGAATTACGCCCGCTCAACTCAACTTTTTACTTAACATACTTGTTGGCTAAAAGCAATACAGATTAGTGGTGAAGGGTTAAAGGTGAAAGGTGAAAGGAACTTCTCAAGAAATACTTAACCTTATAGCCTTAAGTCCCGAAGGGACATTCCTCAAAGGGACGTAGCCCGCCCACTTTTACCTTTTGCCTTTAACCTTATTTCTATTGATCTCCCATGGGCGTCGAGACCTTCCATCTCAGCAAATCTTACCGCCTTGTCACCATATCTTTGTAATGATTCGCGAGAAAAAGAAATAACATTTGTTCTTTTCACAAAATCATAAACTCCCAGAGGGGAGGAAAATCTTGCAGTTCCCCCTGTAGGAAGAATGTGGTTTGGTCCTGCAATATAATCTCCCAGGACCTCTGGTGTACTGTAACCGAGAAAGACCGATCCCGCATTCCTTATCTTTTTCAGGAGCTGTTCCGGGGTTTTAACCATTAATTGTAAATGTTCCGGGGCAAACCTGTTGGCAATCTCAATTGCCTCATTCATATCTTTGGTAACTATCGCCGCACTAAAATTCTCTATGGCCTTGGTGGCAATTGATTCTCTTGGGAGACTTTTCAGCTGCACTTCTACCTCGTGGGCAACCTTAAGAGCAAACTCTCGCGCAGAGGTTAGAAGGATGGCACTGGCCATCTCATCATGTTCTGCCTGAGAAAGGAGATCTGCTGCAACCACGTGAGGATCCGCCGTCCCGTCAGAAATTATTAATATTTCGCTCGGACCAGCTATCATATCTATCCCCACTTTTCCATAAACCATTCCCTTCGCGGTCGCCACATATACATTCCCCGGACCAACTATCTTGTCTACCGGGGGGACTGATTCTGTGCCATAGGCAAGAGCTGCCACTGCCTGGGCTCCCCCTATCTTGAATATTCTGTCAACACCGCTCAAATTTGCGGCAGCTAATACAAGGGGATTTATTCTTCCCCCCTTTGATGGAGTAACCAGAAATATTTCTCTGACACCAGCAATCTTTGCCGGAATCGTGGCCATGAGGACAGTAGAGGGGTAGGGGGCGAGCCCTCCAGGGGCATATATGCCTACTCTGTTGAGCGGCGTTACCAGCTGACCGAGCTTAATTCCCTCTTCATCGTAATCCCACCAGGAGTTTGTTAATTGTTTCCGGTGAAATTTTTCTATCCGCCGGGCAGCAAACTCCAGAATCTCCAGGTCACTCGCATCCAGATATTCAATGGCATCCTCTATCTCGCCGGGCTTTACTTCAATCGTGTCGGCATTCAAGGAAATCTGTTCAAATCTCTCAGTGTATTCAAAAAGGGCCGCATCCCCCCTTTTGGCTACGTCATCTACTATCTTCCTGACAACATCCTTCAGTGTTTCATCAATAACTTTTCCTCTGTCCTTAATCCGATCAAGTTCTTTCTCGAAAACAACATCTTCAGTATGAATTACTTTCATCTTATTCCTTTACCCTTTTTATGTTGGCTCCAAGGGATGCGAGTTTCTCTTCGATTTTTTGATATCCTCTGTCTATATGATAGATCCTTGAAAGTTCAGTCTTTCCTTCTGCCACCAAACCTGCAAGTATGAGGGAGGCGGATGCACGAAGATCGGTGGCCATTACCGGAGCACCCCGAAGTCCTGGAGCACCTCTTATGATAGCGCTATTTCCATCGATCAATATA
>JAYEGA010000005.1:0-5974 GCA_034658835.1 Thermodesulfobacteriota bacterium | reverse complement strand
TGACTGACAGGTTATCCCTGCCTTCGCGTTTTTGATGAGGCAAAACCGCATCAGGTTCTCTTTTTCTTTAACATTATTAAAAGTAATACCATCCCAGATTCCCTCCTTCAGCGCACTAAAGGTAATGAGATGCTTATCGTCCCCTCCGGCGTTGAGACGCCCCTCAATCACCAGACTGCTTCCCCTTGATTGTATCTCAGTCCCGGGCTCGATGGTCAGAAGTGTTTTATCTTTGACGATAACTGTATCTTCGATGACATAGGGGCTGGCGCCGGCATACCATGTTGTATCAACCTCGATGAGACCGGATACCGGTGTTGGTCCGGGAGCCACAGGCATCCCGACAACAGCTTCAGTTTTTTCACTTTCATTTCCAGCCCCGTCTACGGCAGAAACTCTATAATAATACTTCTGAAAATTGACAAGTTCAGAATCCCGCTGATAGTTGAATTCTGTCCTCACTATCTCCTCAAAACCGCTAAGAGGAGTAATACTGCGGTAAATTCGATAACCCGTCAGGTCAGGTTCGGTGTTCTTTTTCCACTTTAACAGGACAAGACCATCACGTCCTATACTTGAAAGGTTTTCAGGCCTGGCAGGCGGTGTGGTGTCCATCGTTACAGCGCTCAGGGCATCGATCCAGTGGGCTGTATTTCCGGAATCATCGGTCAGATAACCGGTAATAATGGCGTTTGTCACATTATCCCCCGGCACAACCTTGTAGGTCCCCAGATAACCACCAGATTCAATCTCCACCATGTCAATATCCTTTTTATACTCTCCAATGTCAAAAGAGGCCTGCATCCCGGGGGTACCCTTAATGACAACCCTGACCTCATCACCGGTCTTTTTTGGAAGACCTTTCGTATCCTGGGTAAGCAGTGTAATATCAGGCGGACGAAGCGCCTCGGCAATGGTCAGGGCCGGGATAGTCTTTACCATATCCCTGAACAGATCATCGCATGCACGCAGCAATTGAATATCTCTCACATTCATGGCTGTGGCAATGACGGTGGCAATAAGACCTATAGGCGTTGTAGAGATGCCTCCTTCGTGTATACTGGCCACATGCTGACCGCTCCAGAGGAAATTCCCTGTCTTTGTATCGTACATCCTGATTTCGGCGCCCACAGATACCTGTGAATATACCACCGCAAAAATCTTATCAAAATTGGAGATCTCACCGAAGATAACCGCATCCACATCAAGAATCTTTCCCAGCTCCTGTGGTGATGTCTTGCTGATAACTTCCGGGTCTGTGAGCCCGGCCTTTTTCAAAAGGCGATTGACACGGTACAGCTCCATATCTTTATAGGGAATGGAGCTGAAGTGATTGTAAAAACCCCTCCGTACAGCTTCAGTACCCTTTTTACTTTTGGATTGGTCAACGAATGGGAGTACCGCCACGGTACGAGGCTTGTGCTTTTCCAGATATGGATCGACTTTATAGGTTCCTTCAAAGGGAGAGATAATCTTGGGACTGATCAAGGTATCCTTAGTGGCCACCATACAGCCCTGGATCATGATGGACAGGAACACTAATAAAAACAAATAAATAAATCCCCTAAAATGTTTCAACGTCCAGTAGTACATTTTTATCACCTTTGATAATTTCCCCGTGACCGGGATAGATAGTTTTTGGTTTGATTGTATCACAGAGATGATTATAAGAATTCAGGATTGTTTTTCTGCTCCAGTAAAACCGGTTCAATCTTCCACGACCCCCTTTTTTCACGTTGATGATCAGATCACCACAGATAAGCTCACCGGATACTCCATTGTAGAAAGATACGGAATCCTCTGTATGGCCCGGCGTTGCTAAAACCTCCCATTCATCAAAACCGAGATTGCACCTTTCGACACCCTCATATCCGAAATAACCGATTTTAGCCTGTTCGCAGGGGAGATTAACGATGTTCCGCAGAAATGGAAGAGGTATGCCGGCAAGACTCTCAATTTTCAAGTGGGAAAACTTTCTTATATATCGAGTGCTCGCCAGAGACGCGGGCACAAGACCGACAAACCAGTTTTTTATGAGGGACAGCTTCCTCTTGCCGTTCAAATAATCTTCCACAATGTAATTGAACAGTACCTTTGTAGTCGGCGGACACTTATCAAGAAGATGACCGATCCCCCCGATATGATCTATGTGAAAATGGGTTGAGACAATATATAGTATATCTTTCAGATCCCTGCCGAGCGTGCCTGTAACATACTCCACGACATCTTCCGCACTCCCGATACTTCCCACATCGACTACCACCAAACCATTTCTGCCGACGACTACATAAGTCTGAGCAAAACCGGAATTTTTGAGTGGATGAACCATAATTTAAGCCTACTGTAGGACCCGTTTGCTTGGTTCCCATGCTCCAGCGTGGGAACCCACAGTATGCATTCCCACGCTGGAGCATGGGAACGAGAAAGGAAACCCACATATGCATTCCCACGCTGGAGCATGGGAACGAGAAAAACCCCGGCCTGTTCGGGGAACAGGCCCTACTCCATTGTGCTAACGTAATCTTTCAATGCTGTCTGCCATGACCTCAGCGACATCTTCGTTTCATCAATAAATTTTTTGCAGTTCAGGACAGAATATCGAGGCCGGAGGGCCTTCCTTACAAACCTGTCAGACTTTACAGGTTCAACTTCAACATCGGTTATGCCGGCATATTCCAGGGCTTTCAGTGCAAATTCATACCAACTGCCTTCTCCGCCGTTAGTCACATGAAAGACACCTGTATGATCACCTTCAATCAGCGCCTTTACCGCAGAGGCCAGATCGATGGTGCAGGTCGGGGAACCGATCTGATCATCAACCACTTCCAGGTTCTTTGTGTTTTTTGCCTTTTCGATTATCGTCCTTACAAAATTCTTACCGTTTTTCCCGTAAAGCCAGGCGGTTCTCAACAGGATATAATTATCCGAAATATCCCTCAGATACAATTCCCCTTCCAACTTGGATTCACCATAGACGTTGATGGGATTGCATACATCATCTTCCAGATAAGGACTTCCCTTTGTTCCATCAAAGACATAGTCCGTACTGAAGTGAACAATTTTTATGCCCCGTTCCTTGCATATCAGAGCAACATTTTTTACACCTTCCGCATTTACAGAAAAGCATTCTTCCCTGTTTGATTCACAGCCATCCACATCTGTGTATGCAGCGGCGTTTACGACAACATCCGGACCGGACTCTAAAATAATATCTCTGCAATCCCGGGCAGAAGAAATATCAAAGTCCTCAATATCTTTGCCCGTTACATCATGAGAAACGCTCAGTATGGAAACAAGATCGCTGCCGAGCATTCCTTTATGTCCCAGTACCAGTATTTTCATCATTTAATTTTCTCGTTCCCATGCTCCAGCGTGGGAATGCATACCATGTGGGTTCCCACGCTGGAGCATGGGAACCAAGCATTGTAGGGCCCGTTCCCCAAACGGGCCAAATATCAACGGGCCGATGGGGGCCTGTCTGCGTGCGGACACGCACAGGCAGGCATCGGCCCCTACAAACCCTGTCAGTATTTAACCTCTCTTAAAAACAATCCCTGTGGCGGTGCGGTAATACCCGCCATGTTCCTATCCTTAGCCTCCATTATATCGAGAAATTTAGATGGTGAAAGTTCCCCTTTGCCTACATCAACCAGCGTACCTACAATATTTCTCACCATATATCTCAAGAAGCCATCGGCCTCTACGGAAAATTTTATTATATCATTCTTTTCCCGATGAATGCTTACATTTATAACATTTCTTGTATAATCCAAAGTATCGTTATTTGCGGCACAGAAGGATGAGAAATCATGAGACCCAATAAGTCGAAGGGCAGCAGCCTCCATATCATCTATATCGAGTGGGGAATGCACAAACCATGAATAGTTCCGGTATAAAGCCGATGGAACAGAACTGTTGAATATCTGGTAAAGGTACACCTTGCTCTTTGCATCATATCTTGCGTGAAATCTCTCATCTACCTCCACCAGGCTTTTAATAACAATGTCCTCCGGAAGGAGGCTGTTTATTCCCCTCAGGAGGTTTCTCTCACCAATTTTTGCTTCTATCTTAAAATTTGCCACCTGTCCAATAGCATGAACCCCTGCATCCGTTCTGCCTGAACCGATCAACCTTATTTTTTCCTGAGTAATAACACCGATTTTTTCCTCAATTGTTTGCTGTATGGTTATGTCATCCCGCTGCCGTTGCCACCCGTGGTAACCGGTACCATCATATTCTACGATAATTTTGAGATTCCTCATCCCCTTATCAGCCTGTCTATCCGTAGGACAGGCGTCTCGCCTGTCTGTTGGGTTTCGCAAGCTCAACCCAACCTACAATCTTTTTCCTCTACTTGTCGTTCTTCTTTTTAGATCTCCAGAATAAGAAGAGGCCCAGTCCGGCTATGGCACAACCGAGGAGCAGCAGGGTGCTTGGCTCCGGAACGGATACCGTTTCATCGTCAGCAATTGACGAAAACGGTAATAACAAAGAAATTATAACGACGAGAGAAATACGTTTCATGTATGTAGTTACTTTTTTCATATAACTTCCGATATTCTGTGTCTTTTTACAACACCGTATCTTAAAGGAATGGTTGCAAAAATACAAGGAAAGAATGAAGGGACGAAGGGGAAAGGAGAAAGGAGAAAGGTGAAAGGTGAAAGGATCAAAGTGAAAGATTGTAGGGGCCGTTCCCCGAATGGGCCCTACAGGGTGTGTTGATTATACGAAAAAAGTTGATATTTCCCAATAAAAGGTATACATATTCAAGTATACTGTATACTGGTTATGTCATTCTGAATAAAATTTACTATATTTCAGGAGGTTAATTGATGAGCAAAGTCACAGCAAAGTATCAGATTACTATTCCCCGGGAAGTAAGAGATACTTTAAATATAATGCCGGGAATAGAGGTGGGGTTTAAAGAGGAGAAAGGCAGATTTTATTTAGTTAAGAATTCGAAGATTGATCCCGTTGAAAAATGGCGTGGTACGATTGGAATGGAAAAGACACCTGATGAGATAATAGCAGAATTGAGGGGGTATGGCATTGAGGATATCGATTGATACATGCATCTTACTTGATTTGCTCTTGAATCAAAATATCGAAAGTATAGAAAAACTGAAAAAGCATCGTGATGATCATGATGAATTGGTTATCTGTGGGATGGTTTATGGCGAGTTATGTCCCATTTTCAAACAAAGCAAGATGGACATGGATCTGTTTTTATCTGAAATCGGCATAAAAATTGAGATGTGTAAAGCCGGTCATTACGCTTATGCTGGAGAGATGTGGAATGAATACAGCAAGCGACGAAGAATTGTTTGTCCTGTTTGTGGTAAGTCGATTAATCTAAAATGCCAACATTGTGATAGCAGTATTCGTTTCAGACAGCATATTCTTTCAGATTTTATCATTGGTGCTTTTTCAGAATTGCATTGTGATGGATTGCTCACTCGAGATTATGGCTATTACAAGACATATTTCCCTGGATTAAAAATGCTATAAAGGGGCAAGGCAATTTTGAATTTTGAATTCTTAATTTTGATGCATTCGTAAAAAGTCCGCATTTCTGTCGTTTTGTCATTCCCGACCTGATCGGGAATCTATAACTGCGTATAATTACTGGATTCCCGTTTTCACGGGAATGACGCATTAGCAAATTTGTGACTTTTTACGAATGCATCAATTTTGAATTAAGGGCAAAAAGGATCAAGATGGCTCGAACATTTTCAACCCAGGGACCGAACGAAAATGCTCATCTATAGTAAAGAGAAAAACGTTGTGATGCAGACACATTTGGGTGATTATGACATCCATTGGCGGAATGGTAATGCCTTTTTCGCGCAATGAGGCATCTAAATCTCCGGCAGCGTCCCAGATAGTTTCATCAACAGATAGACGGATCAAGGCATCAAATAATGGCAATATTTTATTTCGTTCTGGAGGACGGAGGCCTCGTTTGATTTCA
>JAYEGA010000004.1:0-6008 GCA_034658835.1 Thermodesulfobacteriota bacterium | reverse complement strand
TCTCGAAATTTATGTTCGATGTACCCATCCTTTTTGCTGTGGGAGCAGTTTCTCCAACCCGGGGTTCTTCAGTGAAATTGCTTCAGGCCGGGATAATTAAAAAAGTTGGCAGGGGTGATACGGACATAGACATCACGGTGGGTCTTGCTTTAAAGGGATTTCTTCTCAAAGGGGAGGAACTTGGCCTTGGTACGTGTATCCTGACTGCACCTTTTATCTTTGTCCGGGAAGTAGAAAAGATCCTCGGGATAGAAGACATGATAATCAAATGTTTTGTTACCGTTGGTTTTCCGGATGAGGAACCACGTGCACCTGAAAGAATAAGTGTTGCTGATATTTATAGTGAGATCTGAGAATGCCAAGAAGAGTTGTCATTACATCTATCGGAGTTATTTCTTCTCTCGGTTTTGCGCCAGGACAGATCATTGATAACCTAAAGAATGGAAAAGTTGCCTTTGAAAAACCCTCTTTCGATGACAGTGTGGTTACCTGTCCAGTAAGGGACTTCGATATCAGAAACTTTACAGGTCCATTTAAAGACAGGCGTTACCTGAACAGAGGGGCGCAGTTCTGTGTGGCATCAGCTGTGGAAGCGGTAAAAAATGGAGAAATTAGCAAAGAGTTACTGGGGAAGGCAGGTCTGTTCATCGGAACCGGTCCTAACCTCGACATCGGTGGGGAGTTTCCTGAAATCCAGAGGGGAGAAATAGATCGGAGTGATCTTATGGCGCTCTGGATTCTGAGATTTCTTCCGAATACAGCCGCTTCTTCTATTGCCAGATTGACAGGAATTCACGGAGAGAACATTATATCAGCCGCTGCGTGTGCTGCTTCACTACAGGCTATAGGGGAGGCCTTCCGAAAGATAAAAGATGGCTACTTGGATCTGGCGTTTGCTGGTGGAGGTGATTCCCGGTTAAGTTATGGAGGACTCCTTGCCTACAAAAAAGCTTATGCTCTTTTTGCAGGAGGTGGTAATCCCGAAAAGGCAAGCCGTCCCTTCGATAAGAAAAGAGCCGGTTTTGTTCCCGGGGAGGGGGGCGCCTTTTTTCTCCTAGAGGAACTGGATCATGCACAAAGGCGTGGAGGAACAATCTATGGTGAAATCTGTGGTTTTGGGAGCTCGATTGATGGTCATGCCATGACCGCGCCGGACCCGGACGGAAAATGGGGAGAAGCAGCGGTACTTGCAGCATTTCGCGAGGCGAAAACTTCCCCAAATCAGGTTGATGTTGTTTCTACTCACGGAACCAGTACGCTTCTCAATGATGCAATGGAAGCGAATCTGATAAATAGTATTTATGAGAAACATTCCCCTTTTGTAATTGCCCTGAAATCATGGATTGGGCATATATCGGCGGCCTGTGGCGCTCTGGAGCTGGCCATCTGCCTTATTTGCATGCAGAACAATTATCTTCCTGAGATAAGGAATTTAAAGGAGCCCTGCCATTCAGGGATTAACTTTGTTCGAAAGGGGAAAACATGTTCTGTAGATACGGTAGTGGTGGAAAACTTTGGTTTCGGCGGCCATAACAGTGCTTTGATCATCAAAAAAGTTTGAGTTTTGAGCAGGAAGAGTTCTATTTTTCAAACTCTCAGAATATGATGTTATGGTGAATGACGGCAACAGAACAGTAATAAATACCGGCCTGGATAGCTTTGTACTTATCGATAAAATTACTGAAGCCGGAACCGGGTATATCAACGGGATTAAAAATTTTTCAAATGCCCCCGCCTATTTGAGTCTTGAATCACTTGCCCAGCTTGGGGCTTATCACGTTCGTTTCATCACCCGTTTTGAAAGACATGCCTTTCTGCTAAAGATAACAAGTTGTAGGATGCCTGCGCGAGAGGTCATAGATGGCAGATATCTTCTTTACGGGACGTTAATAGGTCAAAGCGAATCCGCATTTACCTATAGACTGCAGGCTAAAAAGGAAAATAAAACCCATATTGAGGGAGAGTTTTTATACGCAACTGTTGATTACAGCTCTACCTTTAAAAGGGAGATATTACAAAACCATTACCGGAAGGTCTTTTCATGTTTGCAAAACGATATAAAAACAGATTGATACTTCAGCAGCAAGCTGGTCTGTACCGCAATCCACCTGAAATAGCAGGAAAGGAAGGAAAACATCTCTTTCTTGACAACAGGAAAGTGCTGAATTTTGCGTCCAATGACTACCTCGGCCTCAGCACATCGGAGGATCTCCGTCAGAAAGTTGCCCGAAATTTCCAGAAATACAACACTTCATCCTCATCATCACGACTCATGTCGGGCAACTATTCGATCATCAACCAGGCGGAAGAAGAATACGCCTCTTTTTTTGGTTATAAGGATGCCCTCTTCTTCCCCAGCGGCTACCAGGCGAACATGGGAATTCTCTCTACATTTTTCGAAAAGGGGGATACGATAATTTTCGACAAACATATCCACGCCAGCAGCGTAAAAGGGATGACCTTGAGCGGCGCTGAGTTCTATGGATACAATCATAACTCCATGTCTCATCTTAAAAAGAGACTGGATCGCAAGCAGCAGAACCAGGTTGCTGTCCTGACTGAGTCACTTTTTAGTATGGATGGCGATTTCCTGGATATCCAGGGCTTTGAAAAACTCAAGAAAGACTATGGTTTTCTGAGCGTTGTAGATGAGGCTCATGCATACGGTGCGATTGGTGAAAGTGGCTGTGGTATTGCTCATGATGTAGCAGATATTGCAGTGGGAACCTTCGGCAAGGCTTTAGGCCTCTTCGGCGCTTTTGTACTGCTGCCGGGAGGTCTTAAGGAATATCTCTTCAATTTTTCGTCACCCCTTATTTACACAACCACCCTGCCGGAAGCGCATGCTGCCTCTGCCATAGATCTTTTGGAGATTGTTTCTCGTTCTGAAGACAGGAGAAGAAACTTGCGGGAAGTAAGCCGGAGTATGAAGGAAGGTCTGAAACATGAAGGATTTCATGTAACCGGAGACGCTCATATCCTTGCCCTCGAGATCGGTGAAGAAGTTAGGGCGGCAGAAGTGTCCCATAGCTTACTTGAAAAGGGTATTTTCGTTCTGCCGGCCAGATACCCTACAGTGCCGATCGGCAAGGCTATACTCCGGATCAGCATGACTGCCCTGCATGTTGAAGAAGATGTAAGGTTTTTTATTGATGCACTGATATCGAGTAAGCAGGGAACAGTCAGTAAGCAGTGAGCGAGGTTTATGTGATCAAACGAAGAGAGAACATATTTGTAGTTGGAACCGATACCGGTGTGGGGAAGACTGTACTCTCCCTGCTTCTCATGCAATTCTTTTACGCGAGAGGAGATACTCCTTTTTATCTCAAGCCGGCACAGACTGGTTGCGTAGATCCCTATTATATAGATAGTGATGCCAGGTTTATATACCAACATGTAAAACCTCTAAACAGGAAAGATCCGGCCGACTCGGTAGTCTATTGTTTCAAAAATCCCAAGGCTCCCTACTGTGCAGCCCGTGATGAAGGAGAGGAGATAGACTTTAAAGTAATACAAGAAGTTGTGAACAAAAAGAGATTGTCCTACTCCCCTGTTATTCTGGAGGCAGCCGGGGGGCTTCTTGTACCGGTCAATGAAAAGAAGCTGGTGATAGATATGATCGAGATGACATGTGCCAGACCGATTATTGCTGCCAGGGCCGGACTGGGAACGATAAATCATACCCTTCTCACTCTTGAGGCCCTGAGCAATAGAGGCATAGAACCTGCAAGAGTCATTTTTTTAGATTATGGAGAAAATGGTACATCGCGAGAAATGATAAGCGAAAATATAGAGGTTATTGAAAAGGAATCCGGGATAAAAGTGGGTGGGGTGATCGGTAAAATTAAGGACTTTTCAAACCCGAGTCAAGCCTGTTATCAGCCTCTTGAAGGAATATTCGGTAAGTAAAAGAAAGGTTTGGAGGAGGGGGGAGGTCAAACAAATGACCTCCCCGATTTTGGAGTTTACTCGCCCGGTTAGGGCCTATGCCTTAATATTACATTTTCAGCTACTGCCCCTGACAGGTCAGCAACTTTACTTCATATATGTTTTGGTAGTGACATATCTTATTGCATTTCCTGTGCCAGAGTAATCGGTTAACTATTAACAACCTGAAATCAAATGGCATTTTCCGACAATCGTATCAAGCTGATAGTGTGCCTATAACAGATTTGAGGAAATAAATGTCGATTGAACAGCTTGGGTGCGATAGAATTAACTGTAAATATAGTCACTTATCCCATAAGCAGCTTTCGCCGCATTTCGACAATTTTGTCGAATATTACGAGGGCCATTAAAGGAAAACGTTGACTTTTAAAGCGATTTTAATATTATGATGCAAAGACCTTACAGAACCATCAAGGATGGAAATGGAAACTGTGGATAGAAACAGAAAAATGACATCAAAATATATAATGCCCCTAACTGTGTTTCTTATTCTGGTTGTTTTTATTTCTCTCATTGTAGTTATGGGAATCATGGATCTGGGCAGGCTCGATAAGACTCTGATCGGTTTTATGAAAAATAGAGGTCTCGATATCATTACGACCGTCGAGAATGTAACGCAGGAAAATATAAATTATCTGCGGGAAGGCCTTAAAGAACCTAAGGGTGGTGGAAAGGTTGCTGATAAGAAACTGCGTTCATACCAGGATGTTCTTGCAGATGCCATTGGCGGCGTGGCACGTGAAATATATATAAAATGGGAAAAGAAACATTTAAGTAAAAAGTATCTGAGTAAAATAGTTGACCGTGAAAACCTTTCACTTATCACTTTCCTCAACGAACGGGGAAAGATCATATTTCAGAGCAAAAATTTTCTTCAGGGTGCTGCCCCACGGACAAGGCTGATGATATCCAGAAAGGAAGATATCGAAGTATATCTATTGAGTATATTCGGAAAGCTTGATGAAATCTGTTATGCAATCTTTTCCCGTAAGAAAGGAAAAGGCGCTATCATCGTTGCCCTGGATGATGAAAAAACAAAATACTGGAGCACCAAAGTTACTATCAATAGAGTCATAGAAGAAGTTGGATGGGGACAGGGATTGGCCTATTTGATGGTTATGGATCAGCAGGGGAGGATACTGGGACAGGCCGGTAAAGTTCCGCAGAAATTTATCAAAGCAGACTTACTTATTAAAGACATCCTGACAGGAAAATTGAATATGGCAAGTCATAAGGCTATATTTGATGGGAAACGAGTGCTCGAGATACTCGCACCGTTTCATCTGGACACAAAGGTTGCGGGATATGCACGGATTGGTCTTGAAAGGGGTAGAGCCAACGAAATTCTTAAAGAAAACAGAACCCGCATGTTCTTTTCCATGATATTCATTATGTTGATTGGTATTATGTCGACATGGGCGCTTTACTGGAATCAGAACAGGCATCTGGCGAGAATGGAAGAAATGGAAAAACGACTCCAGCAAGCTGAGAGACTTTCTGCCCTTGGGCAACTTGCCGCCGGAGTAGCTCATGAAATCCGCAATCCCCTGAATGCTATCAGCATGGCCAGTCAGAGACTCCAGCGAGAGTATTCTCCCCAGGGTGAAGAAAAGAAAAAAGAATTTTATCACATCACAAAAATCATTCGTGATGAAATCAGACGTTTGAACGGAATCATCGAAGAGTTTGTTACCTTCTTCCGAAGTCGTCGACTGGAACTTCGCAACCACTCTATTATAGATGTTTTACAGAAGATTGTTGACCTTATGGAAGAGGAAGTCAAGGCCAGAGGAATCACGATAAAAACTGTTTGGAATGGCAACGATGTTATGGTTCCCATGGATGTTGATAAACTTGAACAGGCTTTCTACAATATCTTTAAAAATGGAATGGAATCGATTTCTAACTATGGAACCATTACAGTTTCCGTTAAGCCGGATGGGAAAGATAAGGTAAGTGTCAAAGTTTCGGATACGGGTCCCGGGTTAACACCCGAAGAGATGGACTGCATTTTCAACCCGGAGTATACAACAAAAGAGAAAGGGCTGGGTTTAGGTCTT
>JAYEGA010000003.1:0-28185 GCA_034658835.1 Thermodesulfobacteriota bacterium | reverse complement strand
AGTCGAGCAGGTGCGAAAGCAGGTCTTAGTGATCCGGCGGTTCCGAATGGAAGGGCCGTCGCTCAACGGATAAAAGGTACGCCGGGGATAACAGGCTTATCTCCCCCAAGAGTTCACATCGACGGGGGGGTTTGGCACCTCGATGTCGGCTCATCGCATCCTGGGGCTGGATAAGGTCCCAAGGGTTTGGCTGTTCGCCAATTAAAGCGGTACGTGAGCTGGGTTCAGAACGTCGTGAGACAGTTCGGTCCCTATCTGTTGTGGGCGTAGGATATTTGAGAGGAGCTGTCCCTAGTACGAGAGGACCGGGATGGACGAACCTATAGTGTACCAGTTGTCACGCCAGTGGCATAGCTGGGTAGCTACGTTCGGAAGGGATAACTGCTGAAAGCATCTAAGCGGGAAGCCCACCTCAAGATAAGATATCCCTTTCGATGGAGACATCGAAACTGAAGACCCCTCAGAGACTATGAGGTTGATAGGTCAGAGGTGTAAGCACAGTAATGTGTTAAGCTTACTGATACTAATCGGTCGTGAGGCTTGACCATAATTATGTCTTTTTAGATATATAATATAATACTTGGCTTGGTTAGCATTCGCATATGCAGTTGTTAGGATTTAAATAACAGATTTTTCGGTGGCTATAGCGGAGAGGATCCACCCGTTCCCATCCCGAACACGGAAGTTAAGCTCTCCAGCGCCGATGGTACTGCATGGGTGACTGTGTGGGAGAGTAGGACGTTGCCGAAATTTTAAAAACCCCTTCAATTTTGAAGGGGTTTTTTTATTTTACAGGAAGTGTTTGACTGTGTTATATCGTAACTACCCAGTTATGGGTAGTTACAAGGCACAAAGTAACAAAGGCACAGAGGCACAAAGAAAGAAAATTAAAAATCATTTTACTTTTAAGTTTTGCATTTTGATATTTGATTTGAATTGGGGGTCAGATTATCATGTCAGGTCATTCTAAGTGGAGCACAATAAAGAGAAAAAAGGGTGCCGCAGATGCGAAAAGGGGGAAGATATTTTCGAAGCTTATAAAGGAAATAACCCTTGCGGCAAGACTTGGAGGTGGTGATCCGGAGGGAAATGCAAGGCTCAGGCAGGCTATAATGGTAGCAAAGGCAGAAAACATGCCGAAAGATAATATAGAAAGGGCCATAAAGAAGAGTTCAGGTGAGATAGGGGGTGCCGCGTCATATGAAGAAATCATTTATGAAGGTTATGGTCCAGGCGGAGTAGCTGTATTGGTGGAGGTTGTGACTGACAACAAGAAGAGAGCCGTGGCGGAAGTAAGACATGCGTTTTCGAAACATGGGGGGAATCTTGGAGAAAATGGCTGTGTGTCCTGGATATTTGAAAAAAAAGGAAATATCATATTCGATAAAAAGGATACAAATGAAGAAACTTTAATGGAACTTGTTCTGGAAGCTGGTGGTGATGATATAATAGAACAAGAAAATGAATATGAAGTTATTACCGATCCAGATTCGTTTGAGAGAGTAAAAAAAGCTATTGATGCTGCAGGGTTTAAGTATGTGCTGGCACAACTGAGCATGGTTTCCAAGAATACCGTGAAGTTGGATGGTAGAGAGGCTGAACAGATGCTTAGGCTTATGGAGAAGATGGAAGACTGTGAGGATGTTCAGAATGTTTCTGCTAATTTTGATATTCCTGATGAAATAATGGATAAATTGAGTCAATAGAATGAGAATTTTAGGGATTGATCCGGGTATCAATATTACGGGGTATGGTGTTGTTGAAAAAGGTCGGAGCAGGATTGATGATGTTGTATATGGTGAGATAAGACGGGTAAAAGATGAACTCTTGTCGAAATGTTTGGCCAGGATATATGATGATTTGATGGAGGTTGTTAAGAACTCGACACCCGACGCCATAGCCCTTGAAGATATTTTCTATGGTAAGAATGTTAAAAGTCTTATAAAACAGGCACAGGTAAGGGGAGTTGTAATGCTGGCAGGTTCCCATAGTAACATCCCGATTTATGAGTATACTCCTCTCGAGGTAAAAAAGGCAGTTGTTGGTTATGGCCGGGCGGAAAAGAGACAGGTTCAGCAGATGGTCAAAGCTATATTGAATCTTTCAAAATTGCCACCGGTGGATGCCTCAGATGCTTTAGCTGTTGCAATCTGTCATTCAAACTTTTTAAAGGCGGTATCCACCTGAATGATTGCCATAATAAACGGAATATTGTTATATAAATCCATTGATTATACGATAGTTGATGTTAATGGAGTAGGGTATCGTGTATTTGTCCCATTAAGTACTTTTTACGAGCTTCCCGATACCGGCCAACCGGTTGTATTAAATATCTATACCCATTTCAAAGCGGATTCAATTGGTCTCTTTGGTTTTAATACCAATGAGGAGATGGATATTTTTAAATTGTTAATTTTGGTGACAGGTATAGGGCCCAAACTCGCGATGAACATACTTTCAGGTATTTCTGTAGAAGAATTAGCTAAGGCCGTTTCTTCCGGGAATCTAAGCAGGCTAATGAGCATTCCAGGTGTTGGAAGAAAAATGGCCGAAAGAATGATACTTGAGCTTAAAGATAAAGTTTTAAGGCTAAAACCGGAAGGAGTGGTGTCTACCGCTGGCGATAAAAGAATTTCTGAAGAAGTGACTGAAGAAGATGTTCTGTCAGCGCTGATTAACCTTGGTTACAAAAGAAATGCTGCTAAAAATGCTCTGGATAAGGTGATAGATGAATCAGGAGAAAAATTGACTCTGGAGGTTCTCTTAAAGAAGGCACTGAAAAATTTATCATATCGGCAGGTTACCTGATGTAGGAGTGAGCTAAAGTTTGAAGTGACTAAAGTAAGCTAAAGTTAACTGGTTAAAATCCTTAACTTTAGTTACTTAATTGGATGGTTATGGAAGATTCTGTAGTAAGTCCAGCAAGGGTCGAGGATGAAAATGGGTATGAACGGTCACTGCGTCCAAAAACCCTTATTGAGTTTGTGGGCCAGGAAAAGATAAAGGAAAACCTTTCCATATTCATTGAGGCTACCAGAAGAAGATGTGAAGCCCTTGATCATGTGCTACTCTATGGTCCTCCCGGACTGGGGAAGACCACACTGGCTTATATTGTAGCCAGAGAGATGGAAGTTGATATTAAAGTTACGTCCGGTCCCGTTATAGAACGCCCTGGAGACCTGGCTGCAATTCTTACCAATCTTCACGAGCATGACATTCTGTTTATAGATGAAATTCACAGGCTTTCCCATGTTGTGGAGGAGATTCTGTATCCTGCAATGGAGGATTATCATATTGATATACTCATTGGTCAGGGACCTTCGGCACGTTCAATGAGACTGGAAATTCCCCAATTTACGCTGATAGGCGCAACTACCAGGGCAGGGCTTCTTACATCGCCACTTCGTGATCGTTTCGGCATGAATTTCCGGCTTGAATTTTATACCCCTACAGAACTTTCAATCATTATTAAAAGATCGGCGAAGATATTATCTGTAAGACTTGATGATGAAGGTGCTTATGAAATAGCTGGTCGGTCACGGGGTACTCCTCGTATAGCGAACCGTCTTCTTAAAAGGGTACGGGATTTTGCCGAGGTCAAAGCGGATGGTTTAATTAACAAGAGTGTTGCCATTGATGCCCTGGAAATGCTTGCAGTTGACCACAGGGGATTTGATCATATGGACCGGAAGATATTGTTGACTGTGATTGATAAGTTTGATGGTGGACCGGTGGGGATTGATAACCTGTCAACTGCAATAGGTGAAGAGAGAGATACTATTGAAGATGTTTATGAACCGTACCTTATACAGGAAGGATACCTTCACAGGACAGCGAGGGGGAGGGTGGCCACAAAAATTGCATACGAACATTTTGGAAAAAAGTGGGCTGATAAGAATCAAAAGGAATTATTTTAAGCCTTCGGCATGTTAAGAATACAGAAGTCAGGAGTCAGTAGACAGAATAAAATGGAATTCACTCCTGAATACTGAATTCTGTCTCCTGAATTCTAATCTTACTTTGTACTTTTAAGATAAGAGCTAAGACCATGAAGATTTTACTTCATATCTGCTGTGCCCCCTGTGCGATATACCCGCTGAAGGTATTAAGGGAAAATGGTCATGATGTTTGGGGGAATTTTTACAATCCCAATATTCACCCCTATCTCGAGTACAAAAAGCGGTTTGATGCGCTTAAGGAATATGCCGACAGTGTGGAGTTGAAAACTATCCCGCATGAAGAGTACCCGATGGAGGAGTTCCTGAGAAGTGTGGTGTTCAGAGAAGAGAACAGGTGCAGGTATTGCTATTATTCGCGCTTAGAGAATACGGTACATATTGCCAAAAGAGCGAAATTAGAAGGTTTCACAACGACGCTACTCTACAGCAAGTTTCAAGATCATGAGATGATCAAGGGTATCGGGGAGAATCTGGCAAAGGAACATGGGGTTAAATTTTACTATCATGATTTCCGTGAAGGCTGGAAGGAGGGGATTAGGATATCTAAGGATTTGGGCATGTACAGACAACAATATTGTGGATGTATCTATAGCGAAAAAGAAAGATTTTATCATAAGAAAAAATCGTAGTATCTTCTGATTCCTCATCAAAGTGTGTCTTTTACAACACACATAACAAGAGAATATCACTTTCATCCTTTCCCCCCGGTCAATGGCTTACCGGCAAAACAACTGTGTTTTTAGCAAGTTACAGTTGCGAAGTTGTCTGGATTTGATTATAGCCATGGCTGGTATAATTGTTGCTATATATAGAATAAAATAAAGCCGGTTTGTGGGAATTGTTATGCATTTACAGAGAACGGTAAAAAGCGAAATATGGTGTAAAAGTGTAGGGTTGCACTCGGGTAGAAAAGTCAATATGACAATAAAGCCAGCCGAGGTTGATGAAGGGATAGTTTTTGTTCGTAAGGATTTATTGGAAAATAATATAGTAAAGGCCGAGTTGAAAAGTGTGCATAGTACAACCCTGGCTACTACTCTGGGAGTAAATGGGACGAAGGTTTCAACGGTTGAACATTTGCTTTCTGCTTTTAGTGGTATGGGTGTGGATAATGCCGTTGTGGAGATAGATTCACCTGAAATTCCGATTATGGATGGGAGTGCCCTGCCTTTTGTTAACTTGTTGAAAAGTGTTGGGACGGTGGTTCAGGGCAAATGTAAGAAATTGTTGGTGGTAAAGGAGACAATTTCTGTAACCGATGGAGGGTGTTGGGCAATGCTTATGCCATCTCCGGAATTTAAAATTACTTACAAAATTGATTTTGAACATCCGGCGATCGGTGAGCAATTATATTATATGGTTTTTTCTGATATTACCTATGAGGAAAATATTTGCGCAGCAAGGACATTCGGATTTATAAAAGATGTTGAATACCTTCAAGCAAGGGGATTAGCTCTCGGAGGTTCTCTGGATAATGCGGTTGTCCTGGATGATGAAAAAATTATCAATAAAGAAGGACTCAGGTTTTCTGATGAATTTGTAAAACATAAGATCCTCGATGCCATTGGGGATCTATCTCTTCTGGGTATGCCGATTATAGGTCATTTTGTAGCTTATAAATCGGGACACAAATTGAATAATTTGCTCCTTGCAAAGCTCTTAGCTAATGAAGAAAGCTGGAAGGTAGTAAATTGTTTGGATGGGGAAGAAAGAATAGATGAAATGATTAATACCTCAACTTTTAGTGTTCTGGATGCAATTCCCTCCCAATGTAGACCTCAGTAAGTCAAAAAAATATTACCAGAGAATTTCACTCAAACTACCTTTTTTAAATAGCACTTGCTTTTTAGTTCCCAGTTTCTTAACATATCCTAATATACAATTGACAGGAAACACGGTTTATTTTATTCAATAAAAACCTAAATAAACGAGACCTTTGAAAATATGATTCTGAGTGCGAATCATATTCCCAAAACTCTGTGCAGCTTTTGGGTAGTTCTGCAAAGTTTTCTAAACGAGGTTTCATTGTAAGGATTTTAATGCCAAAAAAAATTTTTCTTTTACCAGTGTTTTTCGTATATTTTCTGTTGCTTCTTGTTCCTGTTAGATCTTATTGTATGGAAGCGAGGGTAACAGATTTTTTGGTGACGAATACTACCGAAGATGTGCTGGTTTATTTCAGAGTGACTAACTGTTTTACAGAGAGTATGGAAAAGGCTGTCTTCGCCGGCATACCCGCAACTTTCACTTTTTTGCTGGAACTGTACCAGGAACGGAAATACTGGTTTGATAAAAAAGAATCCCGCCTGGAGATAAAACACACTATTAAGTATGATAATGTAAAGAAGATTTTTTATGTTTCGCTTGCCGAAAATGGAGGAAAACCGATGGCCTTCAGTAATTTTAATGAGGCGAAGAGGGCCATGGCTGATCTGAACGGTGTAGCTATTGCTTCCCTTAAACTTCTAAAAAGAGACAAGCAATACTATATAAGAGCGAAAGCACAGTTGGACAAGGTACGTCTTCCTTTGCACATGGAATATATTTTCTTCTTTGTTTCCATGTGGGATTTCGAAACAGATTGGTATAAACAGGGGTTTGTGTATTAAGGTAAAAGGTTAAAGGCAAAAGGCTAAAGGTTTTTGTCCCGGTTTGTCCGGCTTAGGCAAGTATATGGATATCAAGGAATCGAGAAGACGTCGCAGGGAGCGAATTATAATTGCTGCAACTATAGTTATTATAGTTGTTCTTACTTTTGTCGAAAGTCATCTTTCCCGAACAGAAACTCTTCTTCCTGTTTCAAATGATGTGCTGATCTTTGGTCTAATCAATATAAACATTATCCTTGCTCTTCTTCTTATATTTTTGATTGTGAGGAATGTTGTCAAGCTGGTTTTTGAGCGAAAGCGGGGTGTCCTCGGCTCGAAGCTCCGGACTAAGCTTGTTGTGGCCTTTGTGGGTCTGTCTTTAGTTCCAACCGTAGTTCTATTTCTGGTTTCAATTAACTTTCTTTCCTATAGCATAGATAATTGGTTTAACATTAAGATAGGTGGCGCTCTCAATCAATCTCTCGAAGTTGCCCAGACCTATTATCAACAGTCTGCTGATAGTGTAAAATATTGCGCAAGACAGATCAGCTCCGATATTACAAGGAATAGATTGTACGAAAAAGAAAAGAGGGATTACCTTAAAACCCTGATGGAACAAAGACAGAGAAGCTTCAATTTGGGGTTGTTAGAGGTATATTTTGACAATCAGAAGGAAAAATTGCTTGTCAGAGGTCCAGACAATCCGGATATTGCATCAATAAAACTTTCTCCCAAGATTTTGGAAGATGTGTATATGGGAAAGGAGGTTTCAACAGTACAGTCCACAGGTATGGGTGATTTTATAAGCGGCCTGGCACCAATATATTCCAATCTTACCCCAAGGGAAGTTATAGGAGTAGTTGTTGCAGGTTTTTGCATTAGCAAAGTTCTTGTTGATAGAATGGCCGTTATTTCTAAAACATCTGAAGAATACAAGCAGTTCAAGCTTCTGAAAAACCCAATAAAATTGAGTTATATTATCACTCTTTCCATTGTAACACTCTTGATCATTTTTTCTGCTACCTGGTTTGGTCTTTTTCTGGCCAAGGGAATTACAGTTCCCATCCAGGATCTGGCAGAGGCGACTGAAGAAATAGCGAAAGGGAATCTTGGCCATCAAATAGATGTTATGGCCGATGGCGAAATAGGAGTTCTTGTTGATTCCTTCAATCAGATGACGAAAGACCTGAAGATGAGTAATGAAAATCTGGGGCAGGCAAATGTAGATCTTGAACAGCGCAGGAAATATATGGAGACGGTTCTCCGTAATGTTTCAGGAGGTGTTATTTCTGTTGACAGGGATGGGGTAATAACCACCATAAACAATGCTGCCGAAAAAATGCTGGACATAAAAACCAAAAGGGTTCTGAACAGGAAATATAAAGATGTGCTAAAACCTGAGCATAAGGTTCTGGTAAATAATTTTCTGAAAGAAATGAGAGAGAGCAGAAGCGGTTTTAAAGAGAAGCAGGTACAATTGATGCTCAGAGACAGAGTACTGACGGTTTTGGTGGCGGCGACAATATTAAAGGATGATGATAATAATTATATGGGTATGGTAGTAGTGTTTGAAGACCTGACACAGCTTAAGAAGGCCGAGAGGATAGCGGCATGGCGAGAGATTGCAAGAAGAATAGCACATGAGATAAAAAATCCCTTAACACCTGTTCAGCTCTCCGCCCAGAGATTGCAGAGAAAGTATAGCGATAAACTGGGTGATGATGGTTCTGTGTTTCGAGAATGTACCGGGACAATAATTAATCAAGTAGAAGTTCTCAAGAATCTGGTCAATGAATTCTCCAGGTTTGCCAGGATGCCGGTTACCAAACTTGCTCCGGGTGACCTGAATGAAGTTGTAGCAGATTCCATAACTCTCTTTCAGGATGCCCACAAAGGTATATCTTTCGATTTTCAAAACGGTTCTGATATGCCCAAATTGAATCTCGATACGGAAAAGATGAAGAGAGTTATGATTAATCTTCTGGATAATGCAGTTGCAGCGGTTAATGAAAATGGGAGGATTGAAATTAAAACCTCATATGATAGAGTTTATCGTAAGGTCAGGGTACAGGTCATTGATAATGGTTGTGGTATACCTCCTGGTGATAAGATGAAGTTGTTTGAACCATATTTTTCTACAAAAAAGTCGGGGACAGGGCTTGGCCTCGCTATAGTAAGTTCAATTATATCAGATCACAACGGCGCTGTTAGCGTAAGGGATAATAGTCCGAAAGGAACCATAGTAACATTTGAATTGCCGGTTGCGTAGAGTGAAACGGCCGAGGGCAGTATGTATAAAACAATATTAGTTGTAGATGATGAAGAGAGCATCTGTCAATCTCTAAGGGGAATCCTTGTCGATGAAGGGTACGAGGTGTTGATTGCAAAAAGCGGAGAGGAATCCCTCAAGATCATAGATGAGGAACTGCCTGATCTTGTTCTTCTTGATATCTGGCTTCCGGGGATTGACGGGATTGAAGCCCTCAAGATTATTAAGTCAGATTTTCCGCATATACAGGTAGTGATGATGTCGGGACACGGAACTATAGAAACTGCCGTAAAAGCAACAAAATTGGGAGCATTTGATTTTATTGAAAAACCACTCTCTCTGGATAAAGTGGTCCTGATCGTAAATCATGCATTGGATCTGGTTCGCCTGGAAGATGAAAATAAATTGTTAAAGCAAAAATTTGCTCAGGATTATGAGCTTACAGGCAGTAGTGGTTCTGTTAAAGAATTAAAAGAAGTAATCGGGATTATTGCTCCGACCAATGCCTGGATATTGATAATGGGAGAAAATGGTACCGGGAAGGAACTTGTTGCAAGATCGATACACAGGCAGAGCAAAAGGTCGCAAAGACCCTTTATTGAAGTAAATTGTGCCGCTATACCGGAAGAATTGATAGAAAGTGAGCTTTTCGGACATGAAAAAGGGGCCTTTACGGGGGCAACGGCGAAAAAGAGGGGAAAGTTTGAGCTGGCAAATGGAGGAACCATGTTTCTGGATGAAGTGGCAGATATGAGCCTAAAGGCTCAGGCAAAGATTCTCAGAATTCTTCAGGAGAAAAAAATTGAAAGGGTTGGGGGTTCAAAGGTTATTGAGACTGATGTTCGTGTGCTGGCTGCAACGAACAAGAATCTGGAAGAAGAAATGGAGGAAGGAAGGTTCAGGCAGGATCTCTACTATAGATTGAATGTAATTCCTCTTGGAATTCCTCCTTTAAGGGATAGAAAAGAGGATATTCCCCTTCTGGTAGGTCATTTTTTGAAAGAATTTTCACTCAAAGAGGGCGCGGAAAAGAAAACTATTACAGATGATGCGTTGGCAATATTGATGGATCACGACTGGCCGGGAAATGTTAGAGAGTTAAAAAATGTTGTGGACCGGTTGGTTATAATGGTCCCATCGGGCGTTATTTCCGGTAATGATATCCCTTTTTTGCTGAAGGAAGATCGGAAGGCTAAACTGGGTGACTCTCTTTTCTATTTCGATTCTTTAAGGATGGCAAAGGAAGAATTTGAAAAGAGATTTATTGCCGAAAAACTTCAAGAGAATGATGGAAATGTTTCAAAAACGGCTGAGTTGATCGATTTAGAAAGAAGTAATCTTCACAGGAAAATTAAAAGCTACGGGTTGGAAGTAAAAACGGTCAGGGATCAGGGATCAGTGGTCAGTGGTCAGAAGTCTGTTTAGGGCCGATGAGGACATCGGCCCCTGTTTGGCTTGACCTGACACTATTTTTTCAAAAGATTGTCAGCAATTTTGTCATGCAGGAGTTGAGATGAAAGTTTGTTTCCTAAAATACCTACACGTATGGCTACGGTGGTGACATTTTTTGCCTTATAATTAACTGAAATGTGCACTTTTTCATCGTTAATAATGGCATCAATCGTTCCCTGACTTATTTCTTTATATGGTTCTACTTCGATGCCATGCTTATCTGCTACGACTTTCTCACAGGCAGCCCATACCCTGTCAAAGGAAGAGTAATAGTCCGTAACCATTTCTCCCTTTACATAAAGGTAAGTTCCGGAACCTGCACCACCGGCCGCTACACCTGCTACAATAGGAGCACAACCCGTAACAGCAAAAACAGCAGCTATAAAAAGTAAAAACCAGGTCTTTCTTTTAAACATTATGTCCTCCCTTATTTTGCATTATTTTTTCTCTTCTTCGCTAAAGTCTTTAAGGCTTGTGGCAATGGTTTTTAGTCTTTCATTAACAAGGAAATTTACCGTCTTTTCCGGAAATTTGCCGTCCTCATCCATTTCTCCAGCTTCGACGCCGGTCAATATGGTGATACCTTCATTTATGGTGCTCACAGGGTATATATGAAACTTCCCTTCGGAAACGGATTCTACCACATCTTTTCTCAACATGAGATCTGAAACATTCAGTGCGGGGATCATTACCCCCTGTGTTCCTGAAACCCCCCTGGCCTTGCATACATCATAAAACCCTTCAATTTTCTGATTTACGCCGCCTATCGGCTGAATTTCTCCCTTCTGGTTTACGGAACCTGTAACGGCTGTATCCTGTCTTATGGGAAGATTTGACAGACTTGACAGAATTGCATAAATTTCTGTCGATGAGGCACTGTCTCCGTCTACTCCTCCGTAAGACTGTTCGAAACATATACTGGCACTCATAGTTAATGGTTTATCCTGGGCATATTTTCTTCTGAAGTATCCTTCAAGGATTAACATTCCCTTGTCATAAGTCTTGCCTGAAAGTTTGGCTTCTCTTTCTATATTGATAATACCGGCTTTCCCCATGGATGTTTCTGCCGTGATTTTTGAAGGTTTCCCGAAGGCGTAATCCCCCATATCATAAACAGAGAGACCATTTACCTGACCTGCTTTCTCTCCGGCAATATCTATCATAATCGTTCCATCTTCAATCATTTCCTGGATTTTGTCTTCAATGAGGTTTACCCGCTCGATTTTTTCAGTGTAAGCAATATCGACATGTTTGTCTGTGACGATAGTATTTTCTTCCTTTTTTGCCCAGTAACTTGCTTCCCTTACAATATCCGCTATGTCACTGAATCTGGTGGACAATTTTTTTTGCCTGCCCGTCAACTTAACCCCGAACTCAATGACCGCTGCTACTGCCCTTTTGTCGAACTGTAGGAGGTTTTCCTCCTCGGTGATCATTTTAATGAAGCTGGTATAGCAATCTATATTTTCTTTTGTCTTGGGCATTTCCGTATCGAAGTGTGCCTTTGTCTTGAATATTTTTTTAAAGTCTTCCTCTAAATTATAAAGGAGATGATAAAGGTGATCGTCTCCTACCATTATGACCTTGACATCTAAGGGAATCGATTCCGGTTTGAGAGCGGCAGATGCTATGCTGAAGGGGTCATATGGTTGCATTATTAAGAGCCTGTTTTTGAGTGTTCTTTTGAGAAATGTCCATACCCCTGGTTCAATCAGGGCCTCCAGTGCATTAAAGACAATGTATCCACCATTGGCCCGCAGCAATGATCCGGCCTTAATGCGCGTGAAATTAGTTTTCCAGAATCCCGATCTATCAATTTCCCTCTCTATGGTACCGAACAAACTTTTGTACGTTGGGGCTGCTTCTACGATTACAGGAAACCCATCGGTTTGAGAGTTGTCGACCAACACATTGACTTCATACTCTATAGATTTTTCTTTTTGTTGTGAAGAAATGATAGCCGGCATTACCTGTTGCTGCTGTCCTTCATCTTTTTCTTCGAACTGCTTGAGATTTGAAAGGATGTGTTCCTGAACCTCATCTAAATAATTTTTTATCTTTTCGTTATTGTTCTCGTATTTGATTCGTATATCCGAGATAACTCCGCTTACCACAGGGAGACCGTATTTGTACTCCAGAGAGCCAATTTCCTTGCGGATTTCTTTTTCAATCTGTCTTGTTTCTCTCATAAGGGAATCGAGTTCAATTCTGAAAATGCTCAAATTTTCTTTTATTTTTTCCAGTTTCTTTTTGTCGAATTTATCCTGCTGTGCAAGTTCTTCCAATTGCTTGAGGAGGATCGGGTTTCCTTCGTGAAGAGGAGCAATATCCTGTTTTGTATAAGGCCCAATTTGAAATTGCACTAATTGCAGGTTTTCCTTTGCCAGCTTTTCGTTGAATTCCCTTATCAATTCTTTCTGTTTTGTCCTGTAGTTATTGGCGATCTGCTCAGAGTCTTTTTTGAACTCCTCACTCTCAAAAATGAGGGGAATATCTTTTTTTAGATGCAAGACGAGTTCATCCATGTATTTCTTGAATTTTTTGCCCATTCCCGCAGGAAACATCAATACCATGGGCATATCAGGATTACTGAAATTGTTCACATAGCAGATGTCGTCCGGTACCTTCTTTTCGAGATCGAGTTCATTTAGCAGGTTTTTTATTGTAGATGTTTTTCCGGTTCCTGTCAGACCCGACGCGTAGATATTGTAACCGGGGCTATCTATCTCGAGCCCCATGCTAATTGATTTTATCGCTCTATCCTGTCCTATGATACTTCTCGTGTATTCGCACTCTTCGGTGGTCTCAAAGCCGATGGAGTCAGGATCGCATTCCCATCTCAATTTTTCTGGAGGGACTTCCTTTAAATCGACAATTTTTTTCATTTTTTAACTTCCTGATGGATTATAAAATGAAACCTTTGAAAATATAATTCTTCGATGCTCTCCGCCAAAAGCGGATTCGACAATTCTAAATCTTATCATTATATAATTTATGTTCTTTGAATTGTCCATATTTTTATTTGCAGTGAAGTAACTATTCATGTACAAAGCGGCAAAGGTAGATGTAGGGCAGGGTTTTAGCCCTGCTGTATAAGCAAGCCTGAAAGCTTGCCCTACTTCTTGAATCTTTAATGTCTGGGCAATTATAAGAAAGCGTAAAATGAAAAAGATTTTCATACTGGCAAACCTTATATTTTTCCTTTTCCCTGCTTATCTTTATCCGTTTCAGTCCGATGTTACTACAGATAATGGGCAGATAAGTATCAGATCCGAGTATCGCAGGCTCTTTCGGGGGGAAGTTATAAAGATTACTTTACGATCTCCGGGATTTTCCTCCGCAAAGGCCCATTTTGAAGGGAAAGATTACACATTTGTTCCTGCCGAGGATCCGTCGATATCGTTTCTCCTTATAAGTTTAGGACTGGATGCTGAACCGGGCATTCATGATCTGAATATCAGGATCGAGTTTACAGACGGCAGTGAAAGAGATTTTCTTTTTAAGGTTTATGTTTCAAAGGGGAAGTTTCTTTCGAAAAGGATTAAGGTTGACCGAAGATTTACATCTCCATCTCCCGAGGAACAGGAAAGGATAATGAAGGAGGTGGAACTCACCAGGGCAGTCTATAGGGAATTTACACCCCGTTGGCTGGGTAATGGAAAATTTATTGTTCCGGTGAAAGAGAGGATAAAAAAGAATTTTGGAGAAAGAAGGATATTTAATGATGGATTTCAGTCCCGTCACAGGGGTATTGATATCCTTTCTCCGGCGGGGACGCCTGTGAGGGCCTCAAATTCAGGAAGGATTGCTTTAACCCGTGATCTTTATTTTGCCGGCAATACTGTTATTATAAACCACGGACTCGGGCTCTTTTCTCTTTACTGTCATCTGTCGAAAATCTGTGTCGGGAATGGAAGGTCAATAAAGAAGGGTGAGATTATCGGCTATGCGGGAGCAACCGGCAGAGTCACCGGCCCCCACCTGCACTGGGGATTCAAACTCTTTGACGATTATATTAATCCCCTTTCTGTTGTTTATCTTTCCTTTTGATTGATGAGTGCTGTTACTCTTCGCTCAGTTTGGCGAATTCTTTAAGGAGTTTTTCCTGCTTTTTGTTCAGGTTGGTCGGTATTTCTACCATGACCTGGACGATCTGATCTCCTCTTCCAAAGCCCCTCAGGTGGGTGATTCCCTTTCCCCTCAGGCGAAAAAGTTTTCCGTTTTGAGTTCCTTTCGATATTTTAATCTTTTCAGTGCCTTCTATGGTAGGTACTTCAATGTTTGCCCCCAGGGCAGCCTGAGTAATGGAAATGGGTATCTGGCAGCGTATATTGTCACCATCCCTCTCGAAGAATTTATGTTGTTCTACATAAATAAAGACATAGAGATCACCCGCCGGTCCCCCGAATTCTCCTTCTTCTCCTTCCCCTCTGAGTCTCAGTCGGGAACCTGTTTCCACACCGGGGGGTATTTTTAGATGAACCGCTTTTTCTGTTTTTGCGCTGCCAGTTCCCATACACACCCTGCAAGGGTTCTTTATTATCTTTCCTTCACCCCGGCATTGGGGACAGGTAGAACTTATGCTGAAAAATCCGCTGGTCTGGGTGATCTGACCTCTTCCTCCGCAGCGAGGGCAAATTTCTGGAACGGTTCCCGGTGCTGCTCCTGTGCCTTCACACTCCCAGCACTTTACAAATTTTTCTATTTCAATATCAGTGGATTTACCAAAAGCAGCATCCATAAAGGGGATAGTCAGGTCATAACGAAGATCATATCCTGCGCGAGCGGCTGTTCTTGACCTTCTTACACTGCTAAAGCCGAAGATGTCTTCAAATATGTCACCAAAACTTGAAAATATGTCTTCGAATCCGGAAAATCCTCTGAATCCAGTTCCACTCAGCCCCTCGTGACCATATCTGTCATATACACCTCTCTTTTCTCCGTTCCGCAGTACTTCGTAAGCTTCTGCTGCCTCTTTGAACTTTTCTTCGGCATCTTTATCACCCGGATTTCTATCCGGGTGATATTTCATAGCTAATTTTCTGTAGTTTCTTTTTATCTCGTCTTCTGAGGCAGTTCTGTCTATACCAAGAATTTCGTAGTAATCATTTTTTATCATTCAGTTTTCTGGTTCCTTCCTGAGGTCATAAGTTCCTTTATTTTTTCAACCATGGAATTATTTTCACCCTTTTCAAAGGCGTTGATGGCAAAAATATATTTCTTAAGTTCAAGCGCCTGTTCACCTATCCTGTTCCACTCTTCCCTGGAGGCATCAACATTTAGAGCATTCAGAGTATGTTGAAAATCCATAACGTCTCCATCCGCCACAACCATCTCTCTTATTTTTTCCAGGCCTTCGATGTGGTTAGCCTTTTGGTAAAAATCGATGGCATCGGAGATTCTTTCCGCCTCGAGGTACTTATCTCCATAAGCTATAAGTGCTGTTTGGGGCGTATTATCCCTATAGAGGGTTTTCTGTTTTTCCTTGTAATCGGGTAGCTTAATTTTCGCCAATCTATTTTTACCTGTAAACTGTGTGTAAAGAATGTTTAAAGACATACCTGTACACAATAAAGATAATAATCCACTGCTCTTGTGTCAAGATTCGGGGGGGATTTTATTTGACAAGACGGTTCAGGGCTTCTTCATACTTTTCACTGGTTTTTTTGATAATATTTGGAGGAAGCTGCGGGGCAGGAGGTGTTTTCTCCCATTTGATAGAGATAAGATAGTCCCTCAAGAATTGCTTGTCAAAGCTTTCTTTAGGCCTTCCTTCCTTGTAGTCGTCTTTGGGCCAGAACCTTGAGGAGTCGGGAGTGAGAAGTTCGTCGATTAATATCAGTTTATCTTCAATCATTCCAAATTCCATTTTGGTATCAGCAATGATTATTCCTCCTTGCTCGGCAATTTCTGATGCCCTGTCGTAGATATTCATACAGGCTTCGATTATTTTTACCGTAAGCTCATGACCGATTATGTCTTCCATATTTTCCCTCGTGATTGGGATATCATGTTCACCTTCCGATGCCTTGGTGGATGGAGTAAAGATCGGTTCAGAAAGTTTGGCAGATTCCTTTAATCCATTCGGGAGCCTTATCCCTGAAATGGTTTTATCCTGGCAATAATCTTTCCAGCCGGAACCGCTCAGATATCTTCGTACAACACATTCCACAGGGAGTGGTCTGGCTTTTTTCACCAGCATACTCCTTCCTTGCAGGGTATCTCTGTAAGGAAGACATTCTTCGGGAAATTCATCTGTATCTGTTGAAATAAGGTGATTGTCAATTATATCTTCTGTCTTTTCGAACCAGAAGGCAGACATGAAAGTTAATATTTCCCCTTTGCCCGGTATAGGATCTGGCATAATAACATCGAAAGCGGATATTCTGTCGGTAGCTACTATAAGAAGATGATCGTTCAATTCATAAATATCCCTCACCTTGCCCCTGTTTAGCAACTTTAATCCCGTAAATTTTGTTGTGATGAGACCAGCATTTTTCATGAAATGAATCCTTTTTATCTGAGGAATGGGTTGTTCTTTTTCTCATTTCCTATCGTGGAAGTAGGCGTCCTTCCGTAGTTATGTCCTGGCAGTACCACAGTATCATCAGGGAGGGAGAACAGTTTTTCTTTGATTGAAATGAGCATGGTTTCCAATGATCCACCGGGAAGATCTGTTCTTCCAACTCCTTCCACAAAAATGGTGTCTCCGGTTAGGACATACCCTTTCGTATAAAGAGAAATTCCTCCCGGGGAGTGCCCTGGTGTATGAATTACCTTGAGACTTATCTTTCCTACGGTGATAGTATCTCCGTCCTTTACAATTATATCGGCCGGTGGAGACGGTTTGGCCCGGAACATTCTGAACATGATAGAAGGAGTGGAAACCAGCATGTCAGCATCATCTTCGTGGATGATAATTTCTGCGCCTGTTTTCTTTTTCATGTCAGCATTTCCGGAGATATGATCGACATGGCCATGGGTGTTGACGATATATTTAATCTTTATATTGTTGTTTTCAGCCTCCGAAATAATACTATCAGTGTTTGCGGCGGGATCAACAACCAGCCCATCACCGCTTTCTTTGTCACCTATAATATAGGCAAATACAGCCATGTGACCTACCTGCAGCTGCTTTAAAAACATACTCGACTCCATTTTGCTGATCTAAAAATTGAAAAGGAAAGGTTTAGGCCCCTTTCCTTCTATTTTTACAGTGAATTCCGGAACTTCCGGATTTGAGACTTACATAGCCGAAATCTCCCAACACCTGAACAAGAAACGCCCTAATAACTTTTTTTTAATTTAAAGTCAATTTGTTTTAGGCCTGGAATCGAACAAAAAAGACAGAAGAAAGGAAGAACCGCCATCCCCATTTCCTCTTTGGTGGAGGTGAATCATTTTAAAATTTAGCTAATGCAGATTAAGCATACTATTCTTGGAATCTTAAGTTCTGTATCTCTGACCTCATGGACGAAATTTTGTAATTTGAATATCTTTTACTATTCGGTAATGTTTGTCATTGCCGGTAAGAATTGGCAAACCATACGTTACGGCTGTGGCGACAATCAATGCGTCAGCTAATTGCAACGAATGGCTTAAGAAATGTTGTTCAACGTAGAACATGGCCTTGGAAGATATCTCTTCGGAAATATATAGTATTTTAGCATTCCAGGAATGAATAGACTTACGGAGACTGTTTAATTCTTTCTTATTTCTCATTCCCTGAACTAATTCCATATATGTAACAACAGAAATGAAAAAATTATTGGCCCTCTCAATAGCCTTATATGCTTTTTCATTTCCTTTCATGTACCAAATAAGGACATCTGTATCGATAATCATTTCAAGAATCTACCTTTCCTCAGGTTTCTTACATATTCCTCAATATTTTGAATATCTTCACGTTCTTTCCAAATGCCAAATAGTTCGTCTTTTTCAATCTTCTTTCCTTCTTTGTGGTAGGGCACAAGTTTCGCGCAAGGTTTACCTCTGTATGTAATAATTACTTCTTCTCCTCTGCTTACGGTGTTTAATAATTCACGCGATTGAAATCTAAGGTCTTTAGCTGTTGCTTTCATGATAATCTCCTCGACAAATGTTTACACTTTGAATTGTATATTCCAGAAAAGAGGATGTCAAGAATATTTTACTCTATCTAACCCGTTGCTCCACCAGGCACCAAAAGCCAGCGCCTTTTGGTGCCTGGTGGAGCTTTTTGCCCTTGACTTAACCATTTAGATTGACTACTATCCTTTTATAGAGGAGGTGTCCATATGAAAACCATGGGAATAAGTCAATTTAAAACACATGCCTTAAAAATTTTGGACCAAGTTGCCAAAACACAGGAAATAATTATCATAACAAAGCGAGGTAAGCCATTAGCTCAAATAACACCTTATCGCACTTCTGATATAAACCCCAAGCCAGGCAGACTTTCTGACGCTCTTGTTTTTGAAAAAGATGTAATTTCACCATTGGGTGAGGAAATGTGGGATGCCTGCAAATGATATATCTGCTTGATACACATACCTGGATCTGGTGGAATATGAACCCACAAAAGTTATCACAAAAGGTCAAAGAGTTGATTAGCAATCCTGAGATGTATGATGAGATACTATTGTCCGCAATTTCTCCATGGGAATTCAGCAAACTCCTTGAAAAAAAGAGAGTGGGCATTTCGTGTGACCCAGAGGATTGGATAAATACTGCCCTCGATATGCCAAAACTCAGATTAGTTCCCCTCTCTCCTGTTTTATCATACCGCTCAACTGTGCTACCCCAACCTTTTCATAATGATCCGGCTGATCAAATTATTGTAGCAACGGCAAGGGAAGAAAATGCCACAATATTGACAAAAGATGAAAGGATTCTGACTTATAAAAATGTTAGAAGTTTTTGGTAACTAATGAACTACTCCGTAGCTTGCTGCGGGGTAGTTCATTATGAAGAAAAACATGTAATACGTTCCTCCCTGTTTAGGTATCTTCCGCCATTATTTTTCTTTCTTGACAATTCGAATTAGACATTGTATGTTTTAATACAATCAATTGAACATATATGTACAGTATATTGTATATATAAATACAAAACATGGAATACAGGCTTAACAAACAGACGTTATTAGATGTATTGGGGCAATGGAACGGATTTCTCAAACGCAAGATCCATCTCATTGCCTGTGGAGGGACAGCGCTAACCTTGTTAGATATTAAACTGTCTACCAAGGATGTTGATTTTATAGTCCCCGTTGAGTCTGAGTATAAATATCTAATCAAGACTTTAAAAGATTTGGGCTATCAACAAACAACGGGATCGGGTTGGCAGAAAAAAGGAGACGTATATATATTTGACTTATTTCCGGGAAAACGTATCCACACAACGGAATTGCTGGAATCTCCTTTAAAAGAGGGGAAACATATATTGTTGAAAGAGTTTTCTCATCTTTATGTCGGCATTTTGAATGATTATGATTTGATCGCCAGTAAACTTTTTCGCGGGGCAGGCGTTGATTTTGAAGATTGTCTGATGCTGGTGAAAGTACGTAAGGATAAAATTGATATCAAGCTTTTTGAACAGCATTTTAAGAAATTGGCTATGTATGATATTGCTGAGAAACGTATTACTACACATTTAGAGCATTTTTTAAATCTCCTTCGAGAGGAGAAACTCTATGACTAAAAAGGAATTATTAGAAAATTTAAACCGTCTTGGCTTTGCACTTATGGAAACAAAGGAGGACTTTGATGTTAATAAAACCCTTGCCGAGGTTGTTAAAAGTAAAGACACACGGCTGTGGGAAGGGTTTCCTGTTTTGTTGGCTAATGCCGCCCGGGAGTATTATTTTGATTATGATCAGGTCCTAAAGAATTTAACAAAAAGAGAGGACCGAGAAAATTTTCACACTTTGCTATTATTATCATTGGCATTATATCAATATTACCATTTGTCATTTGTTTGGGCGAACCAATTAAAAAAAAGATTTTCAAATCAAGACGTTGCTTATCTGCAAGAATTAAAAAATTTCTTAGCTCATGGAGATGTTGCTTCCTTTGGCAACAAGCGTTTTCACTCTTCTCGTTTAAAGGAAACGTTTAATAATTATTTTGAACAGGATGCTGAAAAAACAAGAAATCTAAAAGACAAATATGAGGAGCTATCTCTCGAATATGCTTTATCTCAATTATTTTCGGCAAAGCAAAAGGAATTATTTCAAAAGAAATTAAAAGGCGAACCGTTAAATAAGACCGAAAGGGAGTATTATTCCCGTACCGTAAAGAAAAAGGTCTCAGCTCTGGCGAACCCGGAACTCAACCGCCTTGCGCAGAAGTTGATGGAATATTAAGGGGTGTTATGGAGAATTAGTGGGGAGAACAAAGCAGTTGAGCAGACCGCGAGATTGATGCCGACACGAAAGAGGGAACTATGGGCTAATTATCGAAATCCCGTTTTCAAAAGAGCGGTTTTTTTGTTTTGGGGAGATCCTGATGATCATAAAAATGTGGCATTGCAAGACCTGACCCCAGATCCTTGCTTTGACCCCAGATCCTTGCTGGTTTCTTTCAAATGTTACTTTTTCACCAATACCGCCCCGAAAAAGCTGTCCGTTCCGTGGCGGTGGGGGTATGTCCTGAAGAACCCATCATTGTCCACCATTTTATCGTTGATTGTGGCATTGGGATGAATACGTTCAAAACCGGGATTGTCAGACAGGAAGGACGCAACAACGTCTTCGTTCTCCTCGGGCATTATGGTGCAGGTGCTGTAAATCAGAGTTCCTCCCCTTTTTAGATAATGTCTGGCGTTGTTCAATATCCTTTTCTGCAGTGGTGGGAAGCTTTTTAGATCTTCAGGTAGCATACGCCATTTGATTTCGGGATTTCTCCTGAGTGTTCCCAGACCTGAGCAGGGGGCATCTACGAGGACGCGATCGAATTTCCCATGCAGGGTTTTTTCGGGTTCGGAGGTAGCATCGCCCGTCAGGGTATCAATGATGGTTACTCCCAGTCTTTCCGACATCTCTTTTAATGACCCGATTTTTTTGTGACTTATATCCAGGGCCAGTATATTTCCAGTATTCTGCATCATCTCAGCCATGTGAGTTGTCTTTCCACCAACACCGGCACAGATATCCATGATCTTCTCGCCAGGTTTTGGATTTACGAGGCGGGAGATTAACTGGGATGCTTCATCCTGTATCTGGACCTGTCCCATTTTGTAATATTTTGTTTCTCTGACAGAGACATGTGGATTTGAGAGGATAGTTCCATACGGTGAGAATTCAGCAGGTCGAACCGTGAAACCGTCATTTGAAAGAACTTTTAAAAGTTCATCACGGTCTGTTTTCAGTCTGTTTACCCTTAGAGTAAGGGGAGGATTCTCATTGTTGGCCTTGCATATTTCAAGGGTTTCTTCAACGCCGAATATCTTTAGCCATCTTTCTACGATCCACAATGGATGTGAATAAATGATCGAAATATGCAATGAGGGGGCTTTGTCAATATCAGGATATTCTAATTCACCCTTTTTTCTTATCGCATTTCTCAGGATTGCATTGACCAGGCCGGATCTGCCGGGATATTTCTTCTTTGTAATTTTTACAGCCTCGTCAACAGTGGCAAACTCCGGAATCCTGTCGGTAAACATGAGCTGGTACAGACCTGTTCTCAGGATATTTTTTATGCCTGTATCCAGGGATTTTAGCCTGCCACTGTAAAGATGCTGGATTATCCAGTCTAAATGACCTCTCATGCGAAGCGTTCCATAGACAAGCTGGGTCAGGAGCCTTCTGTCCTGTATATTGTTGAAGATGTTTCTGGAGAGGTAGGAGTCCAGGATCGGTTCGGCGAAGGAACCGGTTTTATCTATGCGGTTTAAGATGTTTACGGCTATGGTGCGAGGGTTGTTTTCCACTTGGACTATATTTTTTCTCTTATCTGGTCTATCTCATCCAGGATTTTCCGGGAGGGTTCTTCCATAGATTTAAGGATATCAAGCGCGTTTTTCTTGCCGGATTGTTCATCGCCAATGAGTGAAGCCATTTCAGATATGTCGGTTGTGAATACACAAAAATGGTCAATCAACGTTTCATTAAGGTGATTCGATGCCGCCTCAAGCAATTTGAAAACATGTTGAAATTTCAGGTTTTCCGTATAGTTCTTTAAGTAGAAAATCATCGACCGTTCTGTCTCTTTTTTGATACGTCTTACACCATCACGCAGGGCTAAGATTTCTCCTTCATTCTCATTTTGAATAGGTCTTTTCAGTATTTTTTTTACAATTTTGATGAGATTATAAAAACCGAGGCGCATGATCGCTTCAGTTTGAATCGTTGCGGTGTACTCAGTGGGCGAAATGAGAGGCGGTACTTTAAAGCCGGTTTTTCTCTTTATGCCATCAAGATCGATAGAGTGTATCCCGCCTGATGTTTGACTTTTCAAGGTGATTCCAAGGTTAAGGAGAGTTTTATCATATTTCTGAGTGGCATTCTTCACCATTGCATCGTATGTGGAAGTAATATTATTAAGGAACTCTTCGATCTTTTCCTCTTCCTGATGGATGAACTGGATTAATTCCGGGTTGATGGTCTCGGCGATGAAAATGTCGAGGGCGTGCTTGAATTCCTGAAATATCGTATACATGGTGGATGAAAAGCCGATGGTTTCAATATTGTCTTCATGGCCTTGATATGCAACGTTGTAGTTTCTGACAAATTGCTCGATGTCTTTGATTACATTACCGTAGTGAGCATGAAGAAATCTGTTTATATCCCTTCCTAATTCACGTTTTGTTTTTTCAGAGGCCCCGTCAATGGCATCTTTCATCATCGATTTTGTCTGATTAATCAATTTTTGTTCACTGTCGATTCTTTCAAAAACCTCACGTGCACTATCGGAGTCCCTTATAAGGATGTCATGATTGATACTTGTCCAGTCATGTATTCCGGAAGCCATAATTGTCAAACGTTCCAGTTGATTTTTCAACAGAAGTGCTAAACGATCTCCGGTCAGTTTCTCGTAGAAGGCAGTCTCGAACCGCCTGGTTTCCTCTTTTGAGAAAGTTGCCAGTTCAGATTCCTTCCTCCACTGTTTTAGTCTCAACCTGTCCTTCTGGGGGAGATTTTCTTTAAGCTGCCCGAAGAGGTTAAAAAGTGCAGAGAATGCGAAGACTTCGGGGTCACGTTTGATCAATGATATCTCTTTTTTTGTCTTCTCAATAAGGGCTGTAAGGTCATCAAGGCTTTCATGCTCGCTGAAATCACAATTTATGACGAAGAAAATGTTTTCCAGAAAACCCATCTTCTTGATAATGGATAGTAGCTTGATATCTGCCTGACGTATTCCCGCCCTGCTGCTCAGGACGTATATGGTGAGATTGGTTTTCAGCAGATAATCCTGAATCATGGCAAGATGCAGGGGATTGGGAGAGTCACTGCCCTGGCAGTCTGCGATTTCGATATTGTCGTCAAGGCTGTGTTTGGCCTCTATATGTAATTCCATATCCCTTAGATAGACGGCCAGTGAATCATCGCCTACGAAATCCTTGTGCCTGGTAAATTTTCTCTTTTCGAATTGTTGAATTTTTTTGTTGGAGGAAAGTATTCCCCTTGCACGTTTGTAGCCATTCAGATAGGAGGACAGGAGTATCCCGTTAGCATCGCGTGTGTCATTAGAAATGAGTTGATCTGAACTTAAAGAAGTCAATGCCTTTTTCAAATCAGTTCTATCCTGGTTACGTCTTATGTCAAACTGACCATCTGCAGAGTGCAAGTTCAAGGATGGGAAGAGTACCATAGCCTGCCTCATCTCATCATTCACTTCATCCCAGGTTTTAAAATCGAGGATTGCTTTTAATGACGGTCCTGTCCGTATCCTGGTTACGATCGATGTTACCACACCGGCCCCGCGTCTGAGATAATCTCCGCCTAAATATGCGTTTACAAACGTGCTCTTGCCGGACTTTGTGGGTCCCACCACGGCCACGCGCACGGTATCCTCGGCCATCTGTTTTTCAATGGAATGGCACTCTTTTTCCCAGATATTAAAGGGATTTCCGGATATGCCGGGGATTGATTTTGCTGTTGCAAAGAGAGATAAAATTTCGTGGTTGATCTCAAGGAGATCATTTTTTGTTGAGTTGTATGTAGTCACTGGTATCCTCTTTGTCCCTATTATCCCAGGATGTCATCCTGCGATATCCTGTATCCTCTCAGGAAATCGTGAACAGACATCCTTCTTTTGTTTTCAAGCTGTATCTCTTCTAAATATATATATCCGTTCTTTGCTGCTACTTGAAGCCCCTTTTTCGTTTTATCGACTATCCTGCCTGCTGCCTCCGGTACATTAGATTCCTCCCCTGTTGCGGCAAATATCTTCAGTTTCTTTTCCTTTATAAATGTATGTGCACATGGAGATGGATAAAGGCCTTTAATGAGGTTCAGGATATCCTTGATACCGGCCTGCCAGTTTATAATGCTGTCCTCTTTCTTCAGTCGGGGGGCATAAGTTGCAAGTGTTGAATCCTGAGGTGTCCTGGTGATGGTACCTTCTGTTATTCCTTCCACTGTTTTCAGAAGAAGCTCGGAGCCCATCGTGGATAATCTGTCATGGAGTTTATCAAATGTCTCATCAGATTCTATCGTTGTTTCTTCCTGAAGCAGGATATCTCCTGTATCCATTCCCTCATCCATTAGAATGGTAGTAATTCCTGTTGTCTCTTCACCTCGTATGAGTGTCCAGTTGATCGGTGCAGCCCCTCTGTACTTAGGGAGTAGTGAGGGGTGTACATTAATACAGCCCATCTCAGGGAATTCGATGATCTCCCCGGGAAGTATCTGACCGAAGGCCACGAGTACCACCATATCAGGAGAAAGTTTTCTGAAAATATCCAGAAATTCTTCATCTCTGACTTTCTCGGGTTGAATTACAGGAAGATTGTATTTCCTGGCAGCGGTCTTGACCGGGGGTGCAACATGTTTTTTCCCTCTTCCCTTGGGCCTGTCGGGCTGGGTAACAACCCCGATAATGGGACAATTATTCTTTACCAGTATTTCGAGGGATGGGATGGCGAATTCCGGTGTTCCCATAAAGATAATCTTTGGTTTCATGTGACTCTACTTTAAATAACAGTGCGGTTTAAACGAGTTATCGCTTCGGTGATAACTTTGTTGTATTCTTCGCTTCCCGGCTTGCCCGCCATGGCGAATATGGCCTTCTTGTAAGCCTCGACGCCAGGCTGGATAAAGGGATTGTGCCCCGCCAGATATCCTGAAAGCGCCACAGATTTTTCCATCATATAGTAAAACTGACCGATGTTGAAAGCGTTGCGTCTCGGGATATCGATTGTCATGTTCGGAACACCACCCTGGAAATGGGCATAGGCTGGGCCGTCGATTGCCATGCGGTTAATGAAACTCATATCACTGTCGGCGAGATAATTCAGGCCGTCGAGATTTTCCGGGTCTTCAGGGATTTTCAGGCTGTTGTCGTGATAGAGGAGACGCAGGAACGTCTCAAGTATATTTCTTTCACCATCCTGGACCATCTGGCCATTGGCGTGGAGTTTTTCCGGGTACATTGAGGGGGATACCCACATGCCGTAACCGCTATGTCCTTCGCTTTCGGGAAAGAGCTGCTCCATCCAGCGACCGAGATGATAAATACTCGTGGAATTTGTGGCTACCACCTCTATCTTTTTCCCTTTCTTGTAGGATAGGTGCCGGACAGCGGCGTGAATCATGGCGGGGTTTGACCAGAAGTCATCAGAGGAAACTCGTTTTTTCATGTGTCGAAAACCGGCTGCAAATTCGTGGATGTTAATCCCTCCCAGAGCAAGGCCGGCCAGCCCAACATCGGTGAGTACGGAAAATCTGCCGCCAACGTTATCCGGCACTACAAATGTTTTGTACTCTTTCTTATCTGCCAGTTTTTTTAAAGCTCCTTTGATTTTGTCAGTGGTGACAAAAATAAATTCTGTTGATCGCCTGCCGGCCCATTTTTCGATCAAGTCGCGCAGAATTCTGAAGGCTATTGCAGTTTCGGTGGTAGTGCCCGACTTGGAAATTACGTTTATGCCAACACGTTTACCATCAAGCATATCGAGGCTGTCATTGAAGAAATCAGGATCGGTATTCTGTCCTAAAAAATAGATTTCGGGGACGTTGCCCCTCTGTTCACGGGAAAGCTGGTTAAAGAATGTATGGGTCAGGGCTTTGAAGGTGGCCTCGATTCCGAGGTAAGAACCGCCGATTCCTAATGAGACGAAGGCATCTATTTTGTTTGACAGTTCTCTGGCTGCCGATATTGTGTCATCGAGGTGCCCGGCGGTTATCTCATCCGGTAGGCTCTGCCAGCCCAGCATGGTGGTCTTGCCATCTTTGCAGTCACCCTCGCCATGTTTCAACTGATTATGTTTTTCAACTACCTCAGGGGAAATTTTATCAAGCTCATCTCTGGATATGAATGGTCTGCCGTCAGAGGGATTTAAGATATATGTAATATCAAGGTTTATTCTGTTTTCTTTAATAAAATCATCGTCGGGAGTAAATTGAGACCTCTTTTTATGTGACAGTTTTTGTTTTAGAATAGTTCTGTTTTCACCAAGAGGGCTTATATCAAGACCGCGATTCATAACCTTTTCCATTTTACTCCTTTTCCAGATATGCGTAGGCGCTGTGGTTATGTATACTTTCGAAATTTTCCGCCTCTATGCTGTACCAGGTAAAATTGTCATCCATGTTTAGTCTTTCTGCTATGCTTCTCACAACATCTTCGACAAACATCGGATTTTGGTATCCTTTTTCAGTAACATATTTTTCATCTATTCTCTTCAGGAGGGAATATACCTCACCACTGGAGGAGCCTTCAACCAATCTGATAACGTCTTCTATCCAGAAGAATTTTTTGAATCTGAGTTTCACATTTACTATACTTCTCTGATTATGGGCGCCCATATCGCTCACCTCTTTTGAGCATGGGCATACTGTAGTAACCGGCACAGTGATGCCAACCCAAAAATCATTCTTTTTGCCGTTATTCTCTCCGCAGAACTGACATCTGTATTCCATGAGACTTTTTGCCTCTGATACAGGGGCAGTTTTTTCGATGAAGTAGGGGAATTCGATCTCCATATGTGCCGACTGTGCATCCAGTTTTTCTCTGACCTTCTCAAGTATTGTCTGGAATGTTTTGATATTGATTTGCCCTCTGTAGTCGTTTAACACCTCGATAAAACGGCTCATATGAGTCCCTTTGAATTGACGGGGCAAGTTTACATACATGTTGATGGTTGCGTTGACGTGTTGTGTGACATTGACCTGATCAAGAACTATTACCGGGTATTTAATTCCCTTAACGCCGACCTTCTTTATGTCTATGTTTCTGTGATCTTTCAGGTTTTGGACATCTACCATTATTCTTCTCCGCTGTAAGAAACCCTTGCATTTTCCGATTCCCAGACTGTTATCCGGGACACCTTGATTTTTCCGGAATTTACTTTTTCATAAATCCTGTCATAAATGTATTTTGCGATATTTTCCGATGATGGATTTATATCTTTAAAATAGGGGATATCATTGAGGAATTTGTGGTCGAGCTCTTCAAGTATCTCTTCTATCCACCCTTCCAATATCCTGAAGTCTATAAGCAGCCCCTCTTCGTTTAATTTCTTTGATACCACGGAAACCTCGACTGTGAAATTGTGTCCGTGAAGTTCCTCACATCTGCCTCCAATATCCTTCAGGTTGTGAGCAGCAGAGAATGTTTTTTTTGTGGTTATTTCGTACATGGAATTTCAATATATCAAAGGTGAGAGTATGTCAACTGTGGATATGAAGATATAATCCTGTCAATTCCCACCAATCTTTCGTCTTGAAAAAGTGGGAAGCATAAAGTATAGAAAATATAGGAAGTAAATCGAG
>JAYEGA010000002.1:0-6375 GCA_034658835.1 Thermodesulfobacteriota bacterium | reverse complement strand
GGTGGAAAATCGTATATATTGAGGAGGTTTTTCGGGTATAGTGAATTGCCGGCCGTTATTATGGAGACTTTTGTTTTGTCGGCCAGTTCAAGCTCTTTGTCTACTTTCTGCCAGTCATTGAAACCCGTGATTTTGAGAGCTGTTTTTGTGTTGATACCTGGAATTACCTTCAGAGTATCAGTTGGTGCATTGAATGCGTTTTCTGGAGAACCGAAGGCCTCAATTAAGTTTTTAAAGCCCACATTTCCCACACCATCAATGAACTTTAAAGCCATCCAGTATTTTAGATCGTTTTTCATTTCGCAGGAAGATATATCGGATAACCAAAAAGTGTCAATAAAAATCTTTGCGTTCTTTACGTTTTTGGGTTAAAAACTCAAATTCAGAGTTCAGAGTTAAAAACTCGGAACTCGGAACCCGGAACTTTAATAGGTATCATAATGCTTAGACGAATTTTCATACTTTTAATTGTTTTGCTGGTTCTCTGCCCGTGCGGTGTTATGGGGGCGGGTAATCCCGGTTCTGCGGGGTTGAAAGCGATCAGGCTTGAGGAGGGAACAAAGCTTCTACAGGTAGGTTCAAAGTGCTCTTTCAGGGCTATCGGTGAGTATTCAAGCGGCACAGAAAGAGATATTACTGATAAAGTGGAATGGATATCAGTAAATGACAGGGCAGGGCGGTTTGTTGATAAAGGGGTACTTGTCGGGGGGGCAGTAGGGAGCACTCTTGTCTTTGCCAGATTGAACAGAATCAGAAGCAGTAGCATCAGGATTCATATAGAGCCTGCAACCAGACCTGTATTAAAAGTTTTGCCTCTTAAAATAGATCTTGGAAGTATCGAAAAGAACAAGAGCAAAGAGTTTTCCATAACCGTTAAGAATATCGGCAGAGGAGATCTTAAATGGGAGATAAGGAGTGGTACTTCATGGTTAGTAGCAAACAGCGATCTTTCGCGTGGGGCCTATGCCCTGTGGCGGAAAACATGGATGAAAAATATACCCAAACCGCTTGATATGAATGGTGATGGGAAGATGGATTACTTCCCGCCGAAAGTTGGACCGGTTTCCTTCAGGACATGGAGGACGGAGAAAAAAGATCTGCAGGATGGGTTAACCGGAAGAGAAGCTGATACTATTACCATCACAGCATATACAGTTGGTCTTTCAGATGGAGAGTATAAGGGAAAGATTTTTGTGACTTCTGATGTGGAGAGACAAGAAATCGAGATTTCCATGAGAGTGACTTCTCTTGAATATATAACCATTACTCCCGTTTCTATCAAGGTTAGAGCAGGTCAGAAGAGGAAATTCAGGGCAGTAGGGGTTTGGTCTGATGGAAGCAAGACTGATTTGTCCGGGTCTTTAGATGGCCAGTGGGTAATTTCCGATCCCTCTGTTGGGAAGTTTTTGTATGGTAAGCCTGTTTTTATGGCGAAAAAAACAGGCAAGACAGAAATCAAAAAGATCAGGGGAGATGTAGTAAGCGATATAGCGCTGGTAGAGGTTGAAGAAGGTATTTCCCGGCCAGTGTTGGCTGTCTCTCCCAGAGAGATAGATCTTGGCGCAATTGGTCCTGGAGAAAGCTCTAAGGGTATTGTTTCCTTGAAAAATTTTGGTGCGGGATTCCTGAATTGGTCCATCGATGAACTTTCTGGATGGTCTCTAAGCGGAGAAGAGGGATTGTCAGGTGTTGTACGCAATACCCCCGGCCATATCCGGGTTTATCTCAGGTCTTTCAAAGAAAGTAAAGAGGACTCGGAGGAACTTGAAGAAGATGTATCTTCTCTATATCAGGTTCAGTTGAGGCTCGAATCTGAAGGCGATTTTGTAACCTGTGTAAAGAACCTGCCGATAGGAAGGTACAGAGAAATGATAACGTTGTCTTCTGATGGCGGAATGAGGCGAGTTTTTCTGAGATTTGAGATTACTCAGGTGGAATCAGTCCCATCCATAAAAGTGGAGCCCCTTGGGATAGATTCAGGTGTTGTCGAGTCCGGCAAACGGTTGGTCAGGAGGGTCGAACTAAGGAATGAGGGCAGGGATATCCTGAAGTGGAAAGCCAGGTTGCAGGGAAACCGTAAAACCTTTGCCGGCATGTCTTTGAAAAAGGGAAGATATGTTTCACTTTTAAATGCGGATGTTCGTGACAGTGAAAAGTATGCGGTACCAGGACGCTTGAAGGGTTTAGTTGATATTTCCGGTGTATGGTCTGAGGATGGGGGATATCCTTACAGTTATGGTAAAGAAGATATATTAAAATATAACTTTTCAGGAACAGGTATTACTCTATTTATCTGGAAAGATTTTGATGGAGGATATCTGACAGCATATATTGATGATGAATTAATGAAAGAGGTTGATTGTTGTTCTGAGAAAAAGGAAAGAGCAGAATTTTTGGTGGTGGAAGGTCTTGAAGAAGGGCCGCATGTCCTAAAAATTGTCAGTGAAGAAGGACATGTGGTAGTTGAAGGGGTAAGGGTTTACAGCAAGGATATTATGAATGGGAATCATGGCTGGATAGAAATCTTTCCCGATACAGGCACGACAACCAGTGAAACGGATTATGTCAATATTATGATCAACTCACGGGGATTGAATCCGGGATATTATAGCGAGAATATTCTGTTCATCTCTAATGGGGGAACGGCAGTTGTTGAAGTAGCACTTCAGGTTTCAGAGAGCAAAGCTTCGAAAACCCTGAATATTTATTGCTACGTAAGGGAATCCGATTATCTGTTTACGACCAATCCTGAGCTTGAAGGGCTGGATTCCCTCAAAGGATATAAGAAACAGGGAATCGCCTTCAGGCTTTTCAATAAGGGTACACCAGGAACAATAGAGTTCTTCAGATGGTACAATCCATCAAAGAAAAGCCACTTCTATTCTCACGATAGAGACGGAGGGGGAAAATCGCTGAAAGGCTACATCTTTGAAGAGTCGATAGGGAATATTGCAACTACCAGGCTTTCAAGAACAAAAGAACTGTATCGCTGGTTCGACCTCTCTTCTGGAGTTTACTTTTATACAACCGATCCAAAAGGAGAGGAATGCTCCAGAAGAGGCTATAAGTATGATGGAATAGCCGGTTATGTGAGGTAAGTGTCTAAAGTTTGAAGTGCCTGCCTGTGCCGGGCACGGCAGACAGGCCTAAAGTGAGCTAAAGTTAAAATAATTAAGATCCTTAACATTGACACTTAAATTGGCTTGACAAAACCTGTTAAAGGGTTTACTTAAAAAGGTCTTTTTGAGGACTGATATGCGCCTGTAGCTCAGTTGGATAGAGCAACGGACTTCTAATCCGTAGGTCCTGGGTTCGAATCCCTGCAGGCGTGCCAGAATAAATGGTGGGTGTAGCTCAGCTGGTAAGAGTGCCGGGTTGTGGCCCCGGAGGTCGGGGGTTCAAGTCCCCTCACTCACCCCAAAAAACAGGGTCTGTCATGCGACACTTATTTCATGACAAACCCTAAGCTATGCGCCCGTAGCTCAGCTGGATAGAGTCGCAGACTTCGAATCTGTTGGTCGTAGGTTCGAATCCTACCGGGCGTGCCAGATCTGTTTATATGGGCCCTTAGCTCAGCTGGAAGAGCAACTGACTCTTAATCAGTAGGTTGTCGGTTCGAGCCCGACAGGGCCCACCAGAAAAAGATAAGGGGTTAGTCCACGGCGGCTAACCCCTTAATTATTGATAGAATAGTGCTTTCTACCTTTTTCCAATATGAAGAATACCTTTTGTAATGTTACACAGATGTGCGTTTAATCTCTCTATATAACTCAATATGTCTGAGAAAACCAGTCCCGAGTCACTTATGCAGGTGCTTTTTTCAAGTCTTTTTATATGATTCAGTCTGAAGTCATTTATAAGAGACTGTATCTCGAAGTTAATGTTCAATGTTATGTTTGCAGATTTCTCATCGTTGTCCTCGACAGCCCTTTTTGTATGTCTCATTAAGGTATATGTTTTTTCGAACAGTTTGTTGAGTTCATCCTGGGCGTCTTCAGAAAACGTGAGATCATTTTCGTAGAAACGTTGGGCTGAATTTACGATGTCTTCACAGTAATCAGCCGCCCTTTCAATATCATTTACGCTGTGGAGAAGCGCCGGAATCAACTTTGCCTGCTTTTCAGTCAGTTCTCTTTTTGTAATTTCAACTAAATATTCTGTGATACTCTTTTGCATATCGTCGACGGAGTCTTCATCAATTGATATTTCATTCTTTAGTTTGTGATTATAAGAAATAGCGCATTGTCTTGCCTTGTCCAGCATCTCCATTGTGATACTTAACATAACACCCAGTTCTTTAATTACTGCATCTATTGCTAAGTAGGGGGCGGTCAAGAGGTTTTCATCGAGATACCACACTTTTTTCTTTTCATAATCTTCTCCGGGGACGATTTTATTCAGGAGTTTAACAAAGAGTGGTACAAAAGATATAAAAATAATGGCATTGATAACATTGAAAATGGTGTGGGTGTTGGCAATCTGCCTCGCAATATCACTTGAAGTCATGGGGATATAATGTAAATAGAGAGGAACGAAGGGAAGTACAATCAGAGTTCCCATAACATTAAAAAGTAGATGGCCGATAGCAAGTTTTTTGCTTGCTAACTTACTTCCGATACTTGCAATGATTGCGGTAATGCACGTGCCTATATTATCTCCCAAAATTAAGTAGATAGAAGATGGCAGATCAAGCAGCCCTGCACAAGCAAGCGCAATCACCGTACCTATAGTGGTACTACTGCTCTGTAAAACAATTGTGACAATTACCCCTGTCAGAATTCCAAGAGCAGGTTGTTTTCCAAATTTAACGAAGAGATTGATTACAGCATCGTTGCCTGCCAATGGCTTAACTGCGGAACTCATCGTTGCAAGTCCTAAGAATAGAATTCCAAATCCCAATAATACCAGCCCTCTGTTCTTATTTTTGACTTTCTTTGCAAATATGAAAATGATTGCACCGACAAATATGAAAAGTAGGGCTGACTTGGTGAGTTTAAAGGCAATTAATTGTGCAGTAATTGTCGTGCCTATATTGGCTCCAAATATGACAGGCAGTGCCGCTGCTAATGTAATAATCCCCGCGTTCAGGAATCCTATAAGGATAACGGAGGTTGCGCTTGAGCTCTGGATAACGGATGTGACAAGAGCACCGGCAAACATCGATTTGATTCTGTTTGAAGTCATCTTTTCGAGTAACGTCTTAAGATAATTCAGCGACAATTTCTTAAGCGAATCACTCAAAAGGTACATTCCGTAAATAAATAGCCCCAGTCCTCCGATGACTCCTGTAATTATACTGAAATAATCCATAGTAACCTTTACTAAAAGATGTAAAAATTAACAATAACAAATAGATAGATGTATAAGATTGTTTTAGTTGAGCGGAGTATAAATAAAGAGGTAGTTGACTGTCAAGGAGAAAGCGACATTAGAAATTATTGTTCGAAATGGCATCTGCTATCTTTCTTACCCTTTCCATGATGTCCTCGATGTCCATGTTGAGGAGACGTCTTTCCTTCATCACGATTTTTCCGTCAATAATTACTGTTGATACATCCGATCCTGAGGCAGAATAAACGATCTGTGAGTAATAATTATAGAGGGGAGTGAGATGAGGTTTGTTTATATCGAGGATGATTATATCGGCACACTTTCCTGCCTCTATTGAACCTATTCTCTCTTCGAAGCCTAATACTTTTGCACCGTCAATAGTTGCCATTCTTAACACTGTTTTTGCGTCCATGACCGTGGGGTCTCGTGTTATGGCTTTGTGTATCTTGGCCGCGGTATCCATCTCCGTAAACATATCCAGGTTGTTGTTGCTGGCGCATCCATCGGTGCCGAGTCCTACTGTAATACCCTTTTCAAGCAGTTTTGGGATAGGAGCGACTCCCGATGCCAGTTTCATATTACTTTCAGGATTGTGGGACACCTTGACGCCGCAATCGGTTAATATGTCCATTTCTTCTTCGTCGAGCCAGACACAGTGGACGGCAATTGTGAGATCGTCAAGAATGCCGAGACTGTGGAGATAGCGTACCGGTGTCATACCGTATTTTTCTCTCACTATTTTTATCTCTTCTCTTGTTTCCGCCAGATGGATTACGTATGGCAGATTTGCCTTTCTTGCAACCTCCTTGATAATACGCAGTGTTTCGGTGGAACAGGTGAAAGGAGTATGGCAGGCTAATGCAGGTGAGATTAAGGGAGATACTCCTGTCCATTTTTCGATGAATTTTTCAGCGATCTGTATTTTTTTAGAAGGATCAAGATTGTTGGGGGTGGGAAAATCTATGATTCCCTGGGCCGATAGAGCACGCATTCCGGAATCAATCGCAGCCTGGGCAACACTGCTTTCATAAAAGTAGACGTCTG
>JAYEGA010000001.1:21136-29938 GCA_034658835.1 Thermodesulfobacteriota bacterium | reverse complement strand
AGTTTCTGTACAATGACTCCTTTTGAAACTAACATGGCTCTTGAACTATTGAAGAACGAAAGTATAAAGAGATACGAATTCAGTAATTATGATGAAGTGGAAACTGTTGGAACTCCAACTCCATATCACCCAACATATGATGTAGGAAGCATATCTGAAGTTGTTAATGAATCACATATGGAGGCTTCGGTGCTTTCAAATCCAAACTTAATAAATGAAAAACTAAGACCGGATAGGGACACTTCTCTTTGCAGACAGGTACCCATTTCGCCATTTAAGCCTTACCAAATGGATAGAGCAGATATTTGTTATTATAAAGAGTCCTTTTATGATGGCGCTTTGCCATATAAGGTTATAGAGTTGAAAAATAAAAAAGCAGGAAAAGCAGAATGCGAACAAACTGAAGGATACCTGAAATGGCTAAAAAAATGCGCACCTGATGACAGTAAAAATATAAACATACATTTACTTGCTCCTGATTTTAAAAAAACTGCAAAGGTTTCTCCTGAGTTTAGAAACCAAATTCACTTAGAAACAATACAAAGTTCCTAACTTGGCTGGTATAATGGTATAAATATACCAACATATCCAAAATGAAAAATAAACAGATACACATAAGACTGACCGAGGAAGAACATAAACTATTCCGCATTATTTGTATTCATAAGGGGGTATCTACTCAAGATCTAACTCATAACCTTATAATTTTTTTAAATGAGAATAAAAAGTATTTGTCATCATTAACAATAGATAAAAAGGAATCCAGAGGTTAAACTTTATTTTATGTCAGAAAGATTTGAACAGGATTTGCTATGAAACAATATGAAGCTGTTATCAAGGTCATGGAAGAAAATGACGGATACGCCACTCTTGGCTTTTTAAATCAGAATGTATTGAAAGTTGAAGATTGTAAATGGAAGACAAAAACCCCTTTTGCAAGTATCCGCCGCATTGTTCAAAACAAACGATTTTTCTTTAAGATCCGACCGGGTTTGTGGGCACTAAAAACCTACAAAGATAGACTGCCACCCGAAATTTTACCTACCAAGGATCAACCGAAGGCAAAACAGGAAGAATACTCACATACTTATTATCAAGGGCTACTTGTAGAATTGGGGAATTTCAAGAAGTATAAGACTTTTATTCCCAATCAGGATAAAAACAAGCTTTATTTTGGAAAGAAGCTTTCTGAGATTACATCAATATCTGAAATCTATGAATTTAGCTACGCTCATATGGTCCGCACAACCCAAACTATTGATGTAATGTGGTTTAATGAAAGAGATATGCCTGCAAGCCTTTTCGAGATTGAACATACAACAGCTATACATAATTCTCTATTGAAGTTCGTTGAGCTTCAGGATTTCTATACTAACTTTCGCATAGTCGCAGACGAGGTTAGAAGGAAAGAGTTTCAAGCAAAGCTGTCTTTGGAAGCATTTAGGCCCATTTCTAAACGGGTTGGATTTTGGAGCTATGACGGTGTGGCTGAATTACATACAAAAACAAGTGAATTGATAAGCGTCGAATCTAAGTTTAGAATGTAAGACAAGAGGTAAAAATGCCAGCAAATAAATGGGTAAAGCCTATTGCAGAAAGGTTAAGTGATGAGTGGGATGGAAAATTAGAATTTCCAGAAGATGCCGAGTTGTTAAAGGAGGTGTTAATAAAAGCATTGAATGCTGTCCCTGATGAGTGTATGCGGCTGGTTGGCACTGGGATACTTGAGGAATCTTACTTTGAGCCACTCAACTAAGAAAAGATGATACGTTTAACAAAGGCTGGATAGGCCCCATGTAATTTGAGCATGAGCGGTATTTGGGCTTGCCGTTAAATTCATCCCAATCACCAAATTTTGGTTCATGGGAATTGAAATCAATCCCACTAAAGTACAAGAAGAATGGAGAACTTACTTTCAAAGAAACAATGGCTATTACTATGATCGATCCGGTCAATGTCTGCCAGAAAGAATTTGAGGATAGCCATTTATTGACAAAGCTCAAAAAGGCTATAGTTGTTGCCAGGATAGTTGGAGATACTGTAGATGACCCCAGCTATATTCATTCTATTGTTGAGTTTAATCTGCAAGGTGAATTATATGATGCCGTAAAAGCTGATTATGATCTTGTCGGAAATGTTTTGCTTGACCCACAAAAAGGATTTGACACTTTAACCGGAAGAATGGGTTACTATATTCAGCCAAGAACCAAAGGCGCAGGTCATGGATCTACCTCCAGAGCCTTTTATGCAAGACCAAGATTCTTAAAAGAGTTTATCACAATATGATTCTAACAAATCATTCAAACTAAAATCCCGCTTCGCAAGACTTCGCCCCTTGGTTCGCGTGAAAGGGAAACAAGCTTTTCTTCCCCGCCAAGTCGAGGTTCCGCCCAACTCGGCATTATCCAAAATTTTAAAAACGTTACTACAAAGAAAATATGTCAAATATTTTTATTGTGCCAGCACAGATGAAAAATTTCAGCTTCTAATATTTTGACGGTATGCAATTCCTGTCATATATTCTTCGTTACTTTTTTAAGGTGTAGATGGCTTGCCGACTGTTCATACTCATCAACACCAGTGTCCCAATATTAGTCAAATAAATTAAATTGGTTGCTGATTAGTCCTCTGATTTTTTATATTAGTTCCTTGCTACCTGGTCCGTAATTTGGCGGGCCGTTTGTTTTTGTCCAGCTCCATCTTGCGCAGGCGGATACTTTGCGGGGTCACTTCGATCAACTCGTCTTCGGCGATGAACTCTATGGACTGATCCAGTGACAGGCGTCGCGGCGGCCGCAGGGTTACCGTGGGGGGATTCCGGGGACATCCATGATAAGTTTTGTACAAATTCGGGGTTGAAGCGGTAAATGGAAGGATGCTTTATTTATCAATTGATAAATAGCTGTTGACATATTAATCATATGATACTATAATTTTCAAAACTGGGATTTTTGCTATCCGTGCAAAGAAGAAGGGGGAGGTGAATAAAATGAGAGGAATATGTCCTTTTTGTGAAAAAGAATGTAATATCGAATCGATTGAAACTGTAGAAGAAATTAAAGTTCGTGGTGAATCTTTTGAGGTCGAGACGCATTATTTAAAATGTGGGGTGTGTGAAAATACGTTTGATGCTCCAAGCTCTGATCACGATCCTCTTGAGTTGGCATATCGAGAATACCGTAAACACCATGGGATGATGCAGCCCGAAGATATTAAAGCTTTCCGTAAAAAGTACGGACTTTCTCAAGGTGAGCTTAGCAGTATTCTTGGTTGGGGTATAGCAACCCTGAATCGATATGAAAATGGTGCTCTCCAAAGTCAAGCACATGAAAAAATATTAAGATTGGCAATGGAGCCGGATAATCTATTAAAATTAGTGGAAGAATCTCCTGGTGCTTTAAACAAAGAAAAAAAAGGACGTCTTATAACAAATCTCCAATTAGAGGGGGAAGAATCCTTTTCTTTCCAACGGATATTTGAAAACCAATTTGGCAGATATGAACCAAGTGAATTAAGCGGATATAGAAATCTTGATTTAAAAAAGCTTTTCAATACTATTCTTTTTTTCTGTAAGGATGAGAAGGGAGTACATAAAACTAAGCTTAACAAGTTACTTTTTTATGCTGATTTCAAGCATTTTAAAGAATACGTGGTGTCAATTACCGGATGTCGTTATGCTCACATCCCATTTGGACCAGCACCAGACAACTATGACCACTATTTTGCGACACTTATTGGGAATAAGTTATTAAATCCAGAGGAAATTAGGTATGCTGAAGACATTGTCGGAGAAAAGTTTGTTTCAGCTAAGGAGCCGGATTTATCCATGTTTAGTGAAAGTGAACTCAAGATCATTGCTTTAGTAAAAGAATTTTTTAAGGATTTTACTGCAAATAGGATAACTGACTATTCTCATAGGGAGCAAGGATACAAAGAGACTTCAGATGGGGATATCATTTCATATGATTACGCTAATACTTTACAACTCTAAAAGGAGTCATTCAGCTGTTAGTCAAATAAATTCAATTGGTTGCTGGTTAGTCCTCTGGTTTTTTGTATTAGTTCCTTGCTACTTGGTCCGTAATTTGGCGGGCCGCTTGTTTTTGTCCAGCTCCATCTTGCGCAGGCGGATACTTTGCGGGGTCACTTCGATCAGCTCGTCTTCCGCGATAAACTCGATAGACTGATCCAGTGACAGGCGTCGCGGCGGCCGCAGAGTTACCGTGGCTTCTGCCGTGGAACTGCGTATGTTCGTCAGATGCTTTTCCTTGGTAATATTCACGTTCAGGTCACCGGGTCTGTTTCGCTCGCCGATGATCATTCCGCCGTAGACTTCCGTTCCGACCTCGACTAAGAGTTCTCCCCGATCCTCCATGGCAAGACTCGCGTAGGTCGTGACCCTGCCGGTTCTGTCGGCGACCAGCGCTCCGTTCGCCCGCTGCGGGATCGGGCCGAACCATGGTTCGTATCCTTCAAAAATCGTATTCATAACGCCCGCGCCTTTTGTATCAGTCAAAAAGTGGCTCCGGAAGCCGATCAATCCACGTGACGGTATAACGAACTCCAGCTTGGCGCGCCCGCTGCCCTTGTTGTTCAGGTTTGTCATACGCCCCTTCCGTTTGGAAAGCGTTTCCGTGACGACGCCGATAAATTCTTCCGGAATATCGACCAAAAGCTGTTCGGTCGGTTCGAGGACTTCGCCGTTTTCCTCTTTTGTGATCACCTGCGGCTTGGATACCATGAACTCGTAACCTTCCCTGCGCATGGTTTCGATCAGTACGGCCATCTGCAATTCCCCGCGGCCACAAACTTCGAACATATCTTTTCGGGGGAGGAACTTGATTTTCAGCGCAACGTTCCGCAGAGTCTCCTTCTCCAGACGGTCTTTCAGGTGCCGGGACGTCAGATACTTGCCTTCGATTCCGGCTGTGGGGCTGTTGTTTACGTAAAAGATCATCGAAACGGTCGGTTCATCAATATGAATACGGGGGAGCGGACACGGCGTTTCCAGCGCTGAAATTGTATCACCAATCACCATGTTGTCAACGCCGGCGATTGCAATAATGTCTCCTGATTCTACCCTGTCAACCTGTACTTTTTTTAATCCGTCGAAGGTATAAAGGGCTGAAAATTTTATGCCCGGTGTAACTTTCTCCACTCCGCACAGGGAGTAGCTTTTGTTCATCTCCAGGATACCGTTCGCCAATCGGCCGATGGCAACCTGCCCGACATATGAATCATAGTCGAGATTTGTTATCAGAAACTGCGTGACTGCGTCGTCATTTGCCCGGGGCGCGGGGATATAAGAGACGATTGTTTCGAACAGCGGTCGCAAATCGACGGAGTCGTCACCCTGTTTTGCATGGGCAACCCCGGTTTTGGCATTAGTGTAAAGTCTTGGAAATTCTATCTGTTCTTCGGTTGCATCGAGGTCGATAAAAAGGTCGTACACTTCATCGACAACTTCTTCTATTCTGGCATCGCTGCGGTCGATTTTGTTGATGACTACGATAATGGGCAACTGTTTGGCAAGTGCCTTCTTGACGACAAAACGGGTCTGCGGCAGTGGGCCTTCGCTGGCGTCAACGAGCAGGAGTGCCCCGTCAACCAGGTTCAGGCTCCGTTCCACTTCACCGCCGAAATCGGCGTGACCGGGCGTGTCAACGATGTTGATCTTGAAATCACCGTACGAGATGGCAGTGTTTTTCGCCATGATCGTGATACCGCGTTCCCGTTCGAGGTCCATCGAATCCATAACGCGTTCTACCATCTGCTGGTTTTCCCTGAAAATACCGCTCTGTCTGAGCATCCCGTCGACAAGGGTTGTCTTCCCGTGATCGACATGGGCAATGATTGCAATATTTCTGATATGGTGTTTTTGCATGTTGGTTGATAACTTTCGTAAAAAAATAGCTTGACTTGCATTAAAAATACTATATAGTGCTGTATTTATAAGAGTACCGATTCAACAAACAGTTGACAGGGTACGGTAAAGTTAGGATTGAAACATTTTTAAGTACGAAATTAAACAGATCAACTTTCAGGTTTTAGTTTTTTTCTTACATGTAGGCGATCCAACTTTAGAAAAATCAGGAAAGGAGGATTGCTACTATGTGTAAAGGTACCGTAAAATGGTTCAATGAAAGCAAAGGTTTCGGCTTCATCGAAAACGATGAAGGTGGCGATGTATTTGTTCATTACAGCTCTATTCAAGGCGACGGCTTTAAGGTCTTGTACGAAAACCAGCGCGTGACATTTGAAATCGAGCAGGGCCCAAAGGGTCCGGCAGCTACTAACGTCGCGATTCAGTAAGTATTGATCTCGACGAAAAAAGGCACTCCACGGAGTGCCTTTTTTTATTCCTTTTTCTGTTTTTCCACTGCCATATTGTCCCGGTGTATGATCTCATCGTAGGGCTTGTTTCCCAATACCTGCTTGATCTGGGATGTTTTCAATCCCTTTATCTTATTTATATCCAGGAAACTGTAATTCACCAATCCCTTCGCCAGCGGCGTTCCGTCCATATCAACACATGTTACAGGATCGCCTTCCTGAAAATCACCTTCTACTTTGATGATGCCTGAGGGAAGAAGGCTTTTACCCTGATTAATGATGGCTTTTTTCGCTCCATCGTCCAGGATCAGCTTGCCCCTTGACCTCAGGGTAAATGCTATCCAGTACTTCCTGCTCTTCATGTGTTCATCCAGGGGTAAAAAGAGGGTTCCTGTCTTTTTGCCGTCAAATATATTATGCAGTATGCCTTTTGTTTTGCCGTGGGCAATGATGAATGGAATGCCGAATGCGACAACCCTTTTCGCTGCCAGGACTTTGCTTCTCATACCCCCCATACCTACGGGATCAACCTCCGCTGTAGCCATCGCTTCAATTTCATCCGTTATCTCTTTCACAAGTGGAATCAGTTTGCTCTTCCTGGCCCCCGCCGGATTTCTGTCATAAAGGCCTTTTGTATTAGTCAAACTGATGAGAAGGTGGGCTTCAATGATATTTGCCATCATTGCGGCAAGATTATCATTATCTCCAAATTTTATTTCATCGACTGCAACCGTATCATTCTCATTAATGATCGGGATGACACCCCATTCCATAAGTGTTGAAAGGCTATTGCGAACATTAAGAAATCTTTTCCTGTCAGTCAGGTCGCTCATGGTCAGTAACATCTGCGCTACAACCAATCCATGTTTACCAAAGGCATCGGAATAAACTCTCATAAGTCTTCCCTGCCCTATGGCTGCAGCCGCCTGCTTTTGGGGTATGCTTTTATGTTTACCGGCAAATCCCATCTTTTGCATACCTGAAGCGATAGCTCCTGAGGAAATGACAACAATCTGGTAGCCCTTTTTGGTGAGTTCCGCTATCTCATCGACAAGTTGTTTTATTATGTCAAGATCAAGTCCGTCTTGACCCGTTAATACACCGGTGCCGATTTTGATTAAGACCCTTTTTACATTTAATAGTATCTCTTTTCTCTCTTTTGCCATTATTATCTATGATACCTTTCGCATCTGCAGTGTTTTTAGTATTTCATTCATCAGGTCTTTTATCCCCTCTCCTGTAACAGCGGAAATCGGAAAAAGTTTTATTCCATGTTTTCCAAAAATTTCAATCTCTTTTTTCATCCTTTCTTTCGTTAAAGTAAGGTCTGTTTTATTGAGCGCCACAATCTGCGGTTTTTCTATCAGAGCAGGACTGAAAAGTGCAAGTTCATTGTTTATTGATTTAAAATCTTCCCAGGGGCTGCCTTGTAATTCATCTGAGATGTCAAGAATGTGAAGAAGGAATGTTGTTCTTTCAATATGACGAAGAAACTTTATCCCCAATCCACTCCCCCGGTGGGCCCCTTTTACTAAACCGGGAATATCTGCAATGACAAAGGTTTCAAAATTGCCGTATTTTACAACACCGAGATTTGGTTTCAGTGTGGTGAAGGGATAGTCCGCTATTTTTGGCCTGGAGGCTGAGACTCTTGATATAAAGGTTGATTTCCCCACGTTGGGCAGGCCTATGATCCCTACGTCCGCAAGAAGTTTGAGTTCAAGCTCAACCCATCTATCCTCACCCTCTCTTCCCTCCTGCGCGTAGCGTGGGGCCCTGTTTGTCGATGTGGCGAATCTCGCGTTTCCCCTTCCGCCTTCTCCCCCTCTGGCCACTATGTATTTCTGACCATCGGCTGTAATATCCGCCAAGATTTCACCGGTTTCAGCATCTTTGACAAGCGTTCCGACAGGAACAACGACCTCCACATCGGGGGAATTTTTGCCTGTTTTATTACTGCCCTCTCCACCTCCTCCGTTTTTCGCAACATGGTGCTGGTTAAATTTTAGATCAAGCAAAGTACTGTGACTTCTGGAGACCCTAATGACAACATCTCCTCCTTTTCCCCCGTCTCCACCGTTCGGTCCTCCCCGGGGAATGTACTTTTCTCTCCTGAAACTGACGCAACCACTTCCGCCGTGACCAGACTTGACATATATTTTTGCTTCGTCGATGAATTTCATGGAGAAAAGTTATGGAGATATATTCTTTGCGATATTTATCAATACTTACAAGAAGTAGCCGAAGGATGGGTTTTGGGGTTGGTTTTCGAGTAAGGGCGTATTGCAATACGCCCCTACTTTGAACTCGGAACTATCTTTTATCAGACGGCGTAAACACTCACCTTTTTTCTGTCTCTACCAAATCTTTCAAATTTTACAAGTCCATCGATCTTTGAAAAAACTGTGTAATCCTTTCCCATTCCCACATTTTTACCAGGATGTATTTTTGTCCCGAGTTGACGGATTA
>JAYEGA010000001.1:0-21036 GCA_034658835.1 Thermodesulfobacteriota bacterium | reverse complement strand
ACCTTTTTTCTGTCTCTACCAAATCTTTCAAATTTTACAAGTCCATCGATCTTTGAAAAAACTGTGTAATCCTTTCCCATTCCCACATTTTTACCAGGATGTATTTTTGTCCCGAGTTGACGGATTATAATGGATCCGGCACTGACTAATTGTCCGCCGTATACTTTCACGCCACGCCTTTGAGCGTTGCTGTCCCTTCCATTACGGGAACTCCCCTGTCCTTTTTTGTGTGCCATGATGTCCTCCGCTTAAATAGCGCTCATTTCTGAATGAACACTAAATGGAAATTTCCTTTATTTCCAGACCAGTTAATTCCTGACGGTGTCCCGTCTTTCTGCGATATCCTTTTCTTCTCTTCATTTTAAACACTTTTATCTTGGGTCCTCTTGTCTGAGCTACAATCTCGCCGGTAACTTTAGCCCCCATAACATACGGAGTACCCACCTTGATGTCAACATCCCCGGAGAGCATCAGTACCTCATCGAAAATAACGGTATCACCCTGCTCTCCCTCTATTTTTTCAATATTCAGAATGTCTCCTTCTGAAACTTTATACTGTTTTCCGCCCGTTTTTATAACTGCATACATAGTTCAACCCTTTTCCCAAATGAAATTAGAACTTTCCATTATAGAAATTATTCACCATTTGTCAACAATATTTTTGCTAACCGCCAAATAAACGAGACTTTTTTTCAAATGTCCTTTAGTTTCTGTGCAGTCAATGGAATTTACTTCAATTCGTTCTTTCTAAATCGCATTGACATATAAATTACATCACATTATACTTCATTATGCAAATTTGAAAGGAGAGAAACGTTGAAAAGAGTAAATTTAATTTTAATTCTGGTGATAGGTGTCTTTCTGATTTCAGGCTGCGATGCGGCATTTGTAATGGGAGACAAAGTTGTGGGTGTCCGTTCGGGAAAATTCATCTATACAGATGGATTCCTGACAACAGATTATCATTCACCTTTTGATAAGGTATGGAAGGCCTGCGAGAAAACCGTGGCCGACATGAAGGCTTCCAATATTGAAAAGAATAAGAAGATAGCCACGGGAACGATCGATGCAATTTTAAGTGATGAAAAAATTCACATATCAGTAAAATATGCAGAAAAAAATGTAACCACAGTAGCTGTACGTGTCGGCATGGCCGGAAATAATTTTGCGTCACAGCTCATCCAGGAAAAGATAAAAAAGAACATTTCAAAAAGGTAACTCAGGGACGTACCTGCTCCCTTTGCCTGAGTTAAAAAATCCGTCAAACTTAAACAGGACAAACCTGAACCAGATTAGAAGAACTTTGAAAATTCCGACATTGAACAAGTTTTTGCTTATGGAGTTCCTCTGTTCTTAATCATTATGACACCGATTCCACACAATATCATAACAATACAAAGTACCTGTCCCATGGTAAAAGACCACAATACAAACCCCAATTGCGGGTCAGGCTCCCGCAGGAATTCAATAAAGAAGCGCACCAATCCGTAACCGATAAAGTACAGGGAAAAGAGAAAGCCTTCGAAATATTTCTTTTTTCTTATAATCCAGAGGATCGTGAAGAGAAGTATCCCCTCGAAAAAAGCCTCATAAAGTTGAGTTGGATGACGGAGCATGTGATACGGATCAAGGGGAAAGTACATCCCCCATGGTACGGTGGTCACCCGACCGTAAAGCTCACCGTTGATGAAATTGCCTATTCTGCCGAATGTATATCCCAGGGGAATTGCAGGACAAAAAAGGTCGGCAAAACGCCAGAAATTTATTCTGTATTTGCGACAGAAGATGATTGAAGCCAATATAATTCCGATGACACCGCCGTGATAGGACATGCCGCTGATTCCCACGTATCGGAAACCATCCGCAAAATCGAATGGCAATATGATTTGAAGCGGGTGATTCAGGTAATACTCAAAATTATAGAACAGAACATACCCAAGTCTTGCTCCAATTATAAGCCCGATAATACCCCATACAAAACAGTTCTGTATTGTTTCCGTCGAGTATTCGTAATTTTCACTCCTTATTCTGTACAGGACGAGGATGTACGTAAGGAAGAAAGCAACAAGGTACATCAAGCCGTAATAGCGAAGCTGAAATGACCCAAATTCAATGATACTGGGGTTAATGTGTTCAGGTATGTGGTGCCAGTAATTGATGAATTGTTCCACTTTTAAAATTACATTTTCCTTCCGGCAGACTGCCGGCACGATTCACGCTCAGGTAAAACCCTGACCCGACGGGGCGCAGGATGAACAACTCTGGCTGGGGCTGGATGCAAAAATTGATAAAATCTTATGAACCTCGCTACTGTTACATTCCGGACATTCTAAATTCTTATCCTCGTCATTGATGGAGCGTATTAACTCGAATGAGTTGTCACAATTGATGCATTTGTACTCATAAATCGGCATATTTTTGTTCTCCTTACACCGGACAGGCATTTGAAAATGTAACTGTGAGAACCGTCATTCCTTTTTTTGAAGATTCCTCGAAAATTTCTTTGACAGCATTAAATATCTCTTCTCTGTCACCTATTAAAACAGTACTCATCAACCCTTTTTGGATGGTGATATCATATTTTTCAATTATTTTCCACGCTTCTTATACGGCTGGTAACCGAAATCTCCATAGGTCTCTCCTTTCAATTCCTCCACATAGAGCTGCGCGGAAAACGCTGCCGTAGCCCCATCGCCACTGGCTGTTACTATCTGCCGGAGAAGTTTCTGAATGCAGTCACCACAGGCAAAGATGCCCTTTTCCGATGTCTTCATATTACTGTCCACAATAATATAGCCACTGTCATCAAGCTTTACAAGGCTACAAACAGTATTTGTGTTTGGTATCAGACCAATGAATACAAACACGCCATCTGTCTTTATTACTCTGTAATCATCGGGTACTTTTACGTTTCTTATCCTCACACCTGTAACAAAATCACTTCCAAGTATTTCCTCCGGCACTGAATTATAGGCAAAATCTATCTTGTCACTTGCAAGAGCCCTTTCTCTAAGGATACCTGTGGCACGCAGGCTGTCCCGGCGGTGAATTATAGTAACCTTCCTGGCAAATTTAGTAAGATAAACTGCCTCCTCGACCGCTACATCCCCACCCCCAACAACTACCACATCTCTATCTTTGTAAAAGGGGCCATCGCAGGTGGCACAGTATGATATTCCTCGCCCTATGAAAGTTTCCTCTCCTGGAACATCCAACCTACTCCAGGATGCACCTGTCGCTATAATAACAGAAAGTGAATAATAGGTATTGTTGTTTGTTTTTACTTCCCAACTGTTGATTTCGCCCGGTTGTTTTTTCGTAATGGATGTCACGCCTTCCGAGGTAGTCGTAAGGCCAAACCTGCTCGCCTGTTCCTTGAAACGGTTATGGAGTTCGATACCATTTACCGGCTCCGGGATGCCCGGATAATTTTCAACAAGATCGGTGATGGTAACCTGACTGAATGTAGAACTGCCTTCAATTAATAACACATCCAGACCGGCTCTCGATGCGTATTGTCCCGCCGTTAAACCACCGGGGCCTCCACCTACGATAATAATATCATAAAGCCTGGTTTCCATTGTCCACCCTTTTGTTCTTCAGCTTACTTGGCAAAGTAGAGCAACCTGTCATCCCGTCTCTCCACCCCGATAAGGTTCCTGTCCAATAATTCCTCTACATACTTTATTGTCTCATTGCGATGGATGCTCAATCCATCAGATATATCTTCAATCGAGCACGGACGACGTTTCAGAAGCTCAAAAACATCCTTTTTGTTTGAGGTGAATTCATCAAGATCATGAACTCCTGAAAAATCTGCAATAATTTCGCAATTGGAGCCAAACATGCCTGCAATTTTCTCCATTTTTTCTTTAGTGACCGCCTCCACAAAGGACTCTGCCGGAGTTCTGACCGCGGTGTTGAGCTGGATATGCTCCGGGGCTATTCGATCTACACAGGTCTTGATTTTTAAGACCTCACTTTCAATTGCGGTAACTCCATCTATCAGAAATACCTCCAGCCATATCTGGCCTGAATAACTCTTGCGGAGTGAACACAGCCCATCTACCAACTTTTTGAAGGAAATGTCCCTATGTGGACGGTTCACATGCCGAAAGATTTTTTCGTCTCCAGCATCAAGTGAAGGAATGACAAGATCTGCTTCAAGGATAGACTCACGGATTTCATCCATCCAGAACAGCGAACCATTTGTCAGCACGGCTACCGGAATATCTGTGAATTCTTTAATCCCGTAAATAATTTCGTCGATGCGACTGTGAAGGATGGGTTCCCCGGAACCGGCGAGCGTAATGTAGTCCGGGCGTGAGATCTCTGTTAGCCTTTGTTTTGTTTGCTGCAGAATTTCATTGACAGGAAAGTATTCTTTCCTGGCTGTGGTTTTGTTCGTTGTCCTTCCTAACTGACAGTAGATACAATCATAGGTACATATTTTGAGTGGAATAAGGTCAACCCCCAGTGATCTTCCCAGACGTCTTGAAGGCACAGGGCCGTAGGTTAATTTAGTTTTCACAGGACCTCATATCCCCCCCCCCGGGGCCTTTAAGACAAGATCTCCCACCTTACAGCCTATTTTATTGGCGATAACGGGACACTTTGCCTGAAGCAGGAAAAATATATTTTCGTTTTTGTCGGAAAGCGATTCATAGTTCCCCTGACCCTTGGAGAGTATCGTGTCCGCCTTCTGATAATGCTGTAAAAATTCTTCAGAACTAGATTCCAGGATAACACCGGGAAAACCGGCACCTGTGTCAATCACTTTCACAATATCCGTAATCCCGACAGATATGGCATCTTCCATGGTTGCATCGTTGATTATGGGCTTCCCTCTGACGGCGAATACGATATCAATGTCCGTCTCTTGAATCAGCAGTTTAATGAGTATCTTGTCCAGGACAATCTCTCCGGCGTTATCGCCTATATAGAAAAGTGTCCTGGAGCTTTTCAGAGAGTTTTCGAAGGCAGGAAAATCGAAAAAATCCGAATTCTTAGTCATGAAGCCTTCAAAGATTTCGTGTACTTCGGTCCACTGGCGCTCAGGTCCCAGATCAATGAGATTTCCAGTGCCGGCGAGCTTCAGGGCGTTAATGAGAGGTGAAGATGACTCGATAACGAGATTGGTCAGGTCAGTCTCAATCTTCAATACCTCTTCATTATGGCTTAGCTTGATTTCTTTGTATGGATCGAGATTCCCGGTAGTTTCTCTGATAGTCTTATGAATCATCCAGCCGATTTCCGGGGGAGTTGCCTCCAGAGAGATCTCCTGCAATACCCCCATGACGGAGTTCAAGACTTCTCTTTGTGTTTTTTCATCAGCACCTGCTATTCTGGCTGCCTCCAGTGTCTGCCTGAGAAAGCAGGGGAAACAGTCTAAAAATATTTTCAATATGTGTTCCTTTCTGTTAATCCCCCCATCCCCCCTTTAGTAAAGGGGGGCGAGGGGGGATTTTAACCAAGTGCGTAAATTGTATTCCTCCAAACCTGCTTGATATCCTCGGAAACAGCCCCTCCTGTATATTCGACAACGCTGGTTCTCATTATCTGGGCTTTCGTGATTGCCGTATCGTATCGGATCCTGCCAACATCCTTGATTCCACGTTCCTTTGCTTCCGCTTCAATCTGCTTTGCAATATCCGGGTTCAAATCCCATTTATTGATGCAGATAACGGTTGGAATCCGAAAATGGGCCGCCAGTTCCGATGCCCGTAAAAGATCATGCTGACCTGATAGCGTCGGTTCGGTGACAACCAGTACAAGATCAGCTCCTGCAATCGACGCAATGACAGGACATCCTATACCGGGCGAACCGTCAACGATTATAAAATCCAGGTTTTCTTTTTCAGCGATTTCACGGGCTTTATTACGAACAATGGTCACCAGCTTGCCTGAGTTGCCCTCGGCCATACCAAGCCTTGCATGCACCATCGGCCCGTAGTGTGTGCTGGAGATGTACCACTCACCATTAACAGCGTCATCGAAACTGATCGCCTCGACGGGACATACCCGGACACATACACCACACCCCTCACAAAAAATAGTATTGACACATGGTATCTCATTTTCCGAATCCGGATAATATATTGCTTCAAAACGACATGCCTCTTCACACTTCCCGCATTCTATGCATTCCTCGGTTATGATTTTGGCCTTTTTACCACCGCTGAAATCTTCCCGGTAACCAATTTTTGGATTGAGAACCAGGTGCAGATCGGCTGCGTCCACATCACAATCCGCCAGAACCTTCTTTTCTGCTAGAGCGGCAAATGATGCCACGAGACTCGTCTTTCCCGTTCCGCCCTTACCGCTGATCACCACGATCTCTTTCATGAAGTTAACTCTCCCAATTTTGATGTATGTCGATTATGCGCTCCCAACAGGTCTCAAGTAATTCCCGGTAGTTCGGAACTGCACTTATGATCATTTCTCCTCGCGAATATGCCTCGGCAATCTTGCGGTCATCGGGTATTTCCAGAATCACATCGATTTTTTCTCTTTGACAATATTCCTTTACATCATTATTGCCGACATCGGACCGGTTGATAGCCACCGCAAACGGTATGCCAAGTACTCTGCCCATCCCCACGGCAAGCTGCAAATCATTAAGACCGAATGGTGTCGGTTCCGTAACAAGAACAACAAAATCCGTGCCTTTCACGGCCTCGATAACAGGGCAGGATGTTCCCGGAGGAGAATCAATGATAACGATTTCGCTTTCCCCGCCTGCCACTTTGACCGCATGGATGACCGCCGGGGACATAAGCTCCCCGATCTTAAGCAGCCCATGAATAAATCGAAAACCGTCAGCCCGGCCTTCCTCCACAATTCCAACTTCTCTGCCTATCTCAGTAATCGCATCTTCAGGACAAAACATTTCACATGCTCCACAACCATGGCAGAGTTCGGGAAATATCAGCACCTTCCCTTTGACAACGGCGATTGCGCCATATTCACAGACCTCCGCGCAAATACCGCACCCCGTGCATTTTTCCTCATCTACTTCCGGCAATGGTGTGGTAATTATTGTAGAAGATTCTAAGCGGGGCTTAAGGAAGATATGACAGTTGGGTTCTTCTACATCGCAATCCAGCAGTTGTACTGTTTTCCCCATGTCTGCGAGTGTTGCGGTAAGATTTGTGGCTATTGTTGTTTTACCTGTTCCACCCTTTCCACTTGCAATAGCTAATTTCAAAATGTCTCGCTCCCTTCCATAGCTTTACATAAAAAATCCCCCCTTTTGTAGAGGGGCTTTATAAGCTGCTTGCTTATATATTACCCTACTTCTTTTGGATCTGGCTGAGTCGGCGTTCAATATCCTGAAGCTGTTTTTGAAGGATACGTGCTTGCTCCTCGAGAGTTGTCAATTCTTCCTCTGGGGCCATCGGAGGTTGTGACATCGGGCTTCCTGAGACATTTGCAAATCTCGCACCTTGACCGCCGCCCATACCTTGGCCCATGCCCATACCACGACCACCGCCCATGCCTTGGCCCATGCCCATGCCACGACCGCCGCCCATACCCATACCTCGGCCCATACCCGTGCCTTGACCGCCGCCCATACCCATACCTCGGCCCATACCCGTGCCACGACCACCGCCCATACCCGCACCGTAACCACTCTGCGGAGGCACTGTCTGATAGCCCGGGGCACCTGCTCCCACGCCAAAGTGGCTCTCTACACTGGCCTGGCCGGCTTCGGTAAACGCACCGGCTTTAAACTGCTCCACCGCCTGACGTACCGGGCCACTAACACCAACAATGACCTGAACACCGGCAGCGCCAAAGGTCTGAAATGCATTGGGTCCACAATTGCCTGTCAGTACAATCTGAATCCCACGCTCTGCCATTAACTGTGCCGACTGAATGCCGGCACCGCCTCCCACGGCAATGTTCGGATTTTCCAGGGCTTCAAACTCCATTGTTTCCGGATCAATAATTAAAAAGTATGGGCACCGTCCAAAACGAGCCTCGACCTGGTCATCCAGAGACGGCCCCATTGATGTTACTGCAACTTTCATTTGTTCCTTACCTCCATTTTACAAAGAAAAGCGCTGGAAATAGGTTTAGCATATTTCTTCTGCCTTTACCAGCGCCCTTATATTTTTATTCCTTTGTTGTTTCAGCTTCCAGTTCTGCAATTCGCTTGCTAATACCATCCATAGCATCTTCAAGGTACTCTGCCTCTCCCTTCAATGCATCGAGTTCCTGCTGTTTTGTTACAGTCGGCCCGTACGGGGTAGTATATGGCGCACCATAAGGAACCGTTCCCGCATATGATGGATACCCACCATAAGGATATGTTTCTCCACAGGACGGATAATCATAAGCGGCACGCTGCCAGCCTGTCAGGCCGGTTGCATAGAACCAGTTACGACGGCCCCATCCACCACCACGGCCCCAGCCACCGCCACGGCCAAAACCCAAAACAGGGCCTGGACTCATATATCCGGGCGCTGGATATCCTGCACAGAGACCCGCTGCTCTACCCGTCATCGGACCTAATCCTGCCGGTCCTGTTCTATCTCCACCTGGCATGATAAATACCTCCTAACATATAGTCTTTAAGCGCTCAGCGCTCAGCAGTTCATAAATTTAACGATTACGGCCCTGGCCCTGTCCGCCACGTCTACGACCTGAACCACGACCCATCCCGCGACCTTGACCACCCTGGCCAATTCCTAACCCTGTTTCCTGACCACGGCCGATTCCTAAACCTCTTCCCAGTCTACGAAGGAATCCAATATTCTCACCAGAATCTGGGTTCTCTTCTATTCCCGCCCCAGATGGTCCTATACCGCCGCGACCTGTTTGTGGCCCCTGCCCCTTCGGGCCTGTTCTGTCTCCTCTTGGCATAATATTATCTCCTTTTCTTGCTCATTATATAAAATCAACTTACCACCGACCATACATGAAGCGGCTGCGACCAAATCCACGACCTCTGCCAAAACCGCCTCTTCCGAAACCTCTGCCAAATCCAAAGGGTCTTCCATAGCCACCATAGTACCCCGCCGGTCCATAGGGAACATATCCTCCCGAATAGACTGGCGCTATATTACCATAGGGAGCACCTCCCCCAAAACCCCAACCGGGGCCAGGATTTATATACCCGGGTGCTGGATATCCTGCACAGAGGCCTGCCGCTCTACCTGTCATTGGACCCAATCCCATAGGACCTGTCATATTTCCACCTGGCATTAAAATCACCTCCTTCTACTTAATTCTTTACCTGTTATATTAACTATCAAAAAGCGTGCCAGAGATTTGTGCAACTCGTCCATAATATAAATTCTTTTATTTCAGATACTTGCAAACATTGTTGTCTGATAAAGACAAAACTAAAGTGCAATTATGCAACTCATATTGAAAAGGGGTGTCGCAAATATACAACACATCGAAACTAAATCCAGTGCCCCTCAACAGTGGCTCCTGTCGCCTCCTCTAAACGACCGACCTTCCACTCAGAAAGGGCATCCTCGACAGTTTCGATGCTTTTATCAACAATAAAGGCCTTAATGGATGCCGTGCTCAGTATCCTGAAAGCATTGGGTCCGACATTTCCGGTCAAAACAGCCTCGACTTCCAGGCTTGCTACATTCTGGCCAGCCTGTATCCCTGCACCCTGAGGCAGGTTTACATTTTGTTTGTTATCATGTGCTTCAAAAGCGCCTGTTTCAGTATCAACAACGATAATCCACTTTGCACGCCCGAAACTCCGGTCCACTTTACTGGAGAGATCCTTGCCATAGGCAGTAACTGCAACTTTCATACTCGTTATCCTTTCGCACCTATATATTATTCCGGCCGAAACGTCCTCCGCCGAGTCTCAATCCCCCACGCCTGCGCATTCCTCTTCCCGGACGGCAACCCGGCAACAGAAAACGAGCATCCAGAAAGCGGCCGCTAAAATAGGCTTTGACCACCTCATCCACCGTTCCCCTCAGAAACGGCACAACGCTGATCCCTGATGCCCAGACCATATTTTCTAATGGTCTTGATATTGCGCCGCACAGCAAGACCTGCACACCCAGTTCCCTCAGTTTAGCGACCTTGTCAATAATGGTATTTTCAATCAATTTGATTTCTGATCGCTCTTTTATCTGCCCCGCTTCAACATCGATTACCATAAGCCGGTTTGCAAAATCAAAAACTGTCGAAACACTATTACCCCAGACAGGTATGGCAACTTTCATACTTTTCAATTCTCCTCAAAAGAACGGCCATGTCCGATGCAGACACAATGAAATGTAAACTACCACAAAACATGCCAATCATGCCAGATTTTTCATATAAAAGATAATTGTACTTTTATTACAGGTAGTTAAGATGTGATATGGGAAGGAAAATATGAAAATGGTTTGCATTTCAGCAACCCCTTCTTTAGCAGAATGTTGCATATATGCGACCTTGAAATGGCTTCTTTTTTAAAGGGGCTGTGGAAGGGATTTTAAGCGTGATTTTTCACCCCTTCCCCGGAATTACCCGCAATGCTCATAGAATTGAACTGAAAGGAGATTCTTTAAGAAAAATTTACGCAAATCATCGATCCAAACCTGCCACTCTGGTATTGCTGTCAAGAAGGGAATTTGCTCCTTCAAGCCTTCCTTCAATTTAGGAATAATCCTCAAGTCTATCATTCTGCACCATTAATTTAGAAAACAATGGAAACAGATTTTTTAATTTCCCTGAACCTCCTCTTTACACAAATATTTCATAACTTTCAGATTTATAACCTACAATTTTTTGAATATGAAATGAAAGAAAACGACTTCCATAATTTTCAACAAAATGACGAAGCCCACATCTCGCCTTTCGAAACTTATCACTCTCGAGATTTCCTACTAACTGGTCAATATCTTGAGTTCGGCCCTCACAGATAATATGTGGTCCTTCCCCTATAAGAACCTCCCACTCACCGGCTACGGTAATACCCAATTCTTCCATGGTCGGATAGTACTCTTCGCTGACAAAGCGTTCGTAATCCGCTTTTTTGTTACTTACGATATTCCACACCTGAGTGAATTTGACAGTATTCTTCTTCATATCCCTGGTGTATGAATCTTTTCTTCCAGTTGGGACAAGAATCTTGGTTTTATAATCCTTAACATAATTAAGCAAATTCTGATTCAGTTCTCTATATTTTGGGTCCTTCAAAGCTTTTTCTATCAAAACTAAATCACTACTCACTCCCTCAAAAATAATTTCACAATAGGCACCAACCAACACTGACCACCCGGCTACAGTATGAATTCCTAATTTGTTTATTGCCGGGATGAAGTCCTTTACAATAAATTTTCGATACTCCTCACATCTTTCGGGAATAATAGTCCAGTATTGATTAAATTTTACCAACATTGTTCATTCCTCCTTAATATAAGTTAGTAAATCACCATACTACAATAACAATCTACCCAATTTTCCAGGTGGTTGCAGTTGGGGTATCCTTGAGAGTTACTCCTTTTCCGGCAAGGGTGTCTCTAATCTCGTCAGCTTTCTTCCAGTCCTTTGCCGCCCTTGCCGCTTTTCTTTCCTCGATCAAGCGCTCAATATCCTCTACATTTAATCCGCACTTCTGGACCTCTTTATCTCTGTCCTTTCGGAAATATTCATCAGGATCTTCAAGAAACAATCCCAACACCTTACCCACATCTTTTATATTTTTTCGGGCTACATCCAGTACGAAGAGCTTCTCAGTGGTCATGGTAACTTCTTCCTCCGCCAGATAACCGTTAATCAACCTGACTGTATCGAATATGCAGCCAATGGCCATGGCGGTATTGAAATCGTCATCCATGCCCTCGACAAACCTGCCGGGAAGGGCTTCAACCTGTTTGTACACATCTTTATCCTTCCCAGAAAGGTTCTTTGCTGAAACCCCGGAAAGATTCACATCATTCGCAAGGACATCCTCCATGTTTTTCAGGGTGGTATAAAACCTCTCCATTCCCATTCTTGCCTCATCAAGGAAGTCACTGGAAAAATCCACAGGGCTTCTATAATGGCTCTGGAGCATAAAAAGTCTCAATACCTCTGGATGGTAACTTTTGAGTATCTCTTTTATCGTAAAAATATTGCCGAGAGATTTGGACATCTTTTCGCTGTCCGCTCTGACGAAACCATTGTGTATCCAATAAGTTGCAAAGGTCTTACCGGTAGCTCCCTCCGACTGGGCAATCTCATTTTCATGATGAGGAAAAATTAAATCCTTTCCACCACCATGTATGTCAAATGTATCTCCTAAAAACCTCTGGCTCATCGCCGAACACTCTATATGCCACCCAGGCCTGCCCCTGCCCCAGGGACTATCCCACCAGGGTTCTCCCTCCTTGCTTGCCTTCCAGAGAACAAAATCGAGAGGATTTTTCTTTTTTTTATCCACCTCTACCCGTGATCCTGCTATCATATCTTCCAGATTCCTTCCGGATAGCTTCCCATACTTCTCAAATTTTTCAACAGAAAAATAGACATCGCCCTCATTTGCATAGGCCAACTTTTTCTCCAGAAGGACAGTTATATGCCTGATCATCCCCTTGATGTTTTCCGTCGCCTTGGGAGCTACTGTAGGTCTGGCCACACCAAGTGCATCCATATCTTCATTATGTTCTCTGATATACTTTTCGGATATCTCGGAAATGCTTACCCCTTCGGCATCCGCTTTTTCTATAATCTTATCATCCACATCGGTAAAATTCTTCACATAGGTTACATTGTAACCCCTGTACTTCAGATATTTGGTAATAACATCGAAAACTACTGCTGAACGGGCATGACCCACATGGCAAATGTCATAGGCCGTGATACCACACACATATATCCCGACCTTTTTCTTCTTAATCGGCTTGAATTCCTCTTTCTGCCCTGTCAATGTATTGTAAAGTCTTAAGGTCATTTTAACCTTTAAATTTCGGTTTGTTAATCCCCCTAAATCCCCCTTTTGAAAAGGAAGACTGGAAAGATTTATGGAAATAGCGATACTAATTTCAATCCAGAGTTTTCACTCAAGCCGCACATCAGGTTCATGTTCTGTATGGCCTGACCGGCAGCACCCTTTATAAGGTTATCAACTGCAGATACTATTATAACCCTTCCCGTTCCACCGTCAACAGTAATTCCGATATCACAATAATTGGAACCCCTCACGGAAGAAACAGCAGGGAATGTACCCGCCTTGTAAATCCTGACAAATTCTTCACCACTGTAAAACTCTTTATAAAGGTCTATCAGGTCAGACGTAGATACACGTTCTCTTAATTCCGCATATATCGTATTAAGTATTCCCCTGTTCATCGGTACCAGATGTGGTACAAAGGAAATCTTCACATCTGCTCCGGCAAGGAGGCCGAGCTCCTGCTCCATCTCCGGCATGTGACGATGCTGGTTAATCTTATAGGCCTTAAGACTCTCACTAACCTCACAGAAGAGTGAGCCGGTCTGCGGTTCGCGACCCGCACCACTAACCCCCGATTTCGAGTCAACAATAATCGAGGTGAAATCAATCCATTCTTCCTTCAACACCGGAGCCAGGCCAAGAATAACGCCGGTCGGATAGCAACCGGGATTTGCAACAAGCTTTGCAGCCTTAATATTATCTCTGTACAATTCCGGAAGGCCGTAAACCGCCTTTTTTATCAAATCCGGTACGGTATGTTCTTTATACCACTGCTCGTACAGTTTGACATCACGCAGGCGAAAATCAGCGCCAAGGTCAACAACCTTGCTTCCCGTTTTCAAAAAAAGTGGAACTGCCTCCATCGCCACACCATGAGGAAGGGCCAAAAAAACAACATCGGAAAGATCAGCGACATCATCAGGGGATGCATCTATAAATTTCATGTCACTCAACCCTTCAAAAACTGGAAACACATCGGAAACTGGAGTTCCCTTGAACTTCCTTGACGTCAGGGCAACAACCTCCACTTCCGGATGTCTAATTAGAAGTCTTAGAAGTTCCTGACCGGTGTAGCCACTCGCTCCGTATATACCGACTTTCAACATAATATTCTCCATATACACAAAAAAGGGAGGCTACAGCCCCCCTTTTTATCAACACTATCTTTTAGAGAACTGGAATCTCTTCCTCGCCCCTGGTTGCCCGTATTTCTTTCTCTCTTTTATGCGAGAATCTCTTGTCAGAAATCCCGCCTTTTTTAGAACCGACCTCAGGGTTGCATCGTACTCCAGAAGCGCTTTCGAAATGCCATGTTTAACGGCACCGGCCTGCCCCGAAATACCTCCACCACGAACATTAATATAAAAATCAAACTTGCTCATTTGCCCGGTAACCTCAAGGGGTTGCTGAATCAGCATCCTGAGATTATCTCCGGTAAAATAATCATCAAAATCTCTTTTGTTTACAACAAGAGTACCACTCCCTTCTTTCATCCACACTCTCGCTATAGCGGTCTTCCTCTTTCCTGTCGCATAATAACGCTTTTCTTCCATACTTATCTCCTGCACATAATTTTCATACTGCCAAGATTGTTTAAATCGTAAGCAGGGCTAAAGCCCTGCCCTACATGTAACGCAAAATGCTTACAAGTGGTTATAGTTCCAGTAACCGGGGGGTTTGGGCTTCATGTGGATGCTCGGCTCCGGCATATACCTTCAGCTTTTTAAGCATCTGCCTCCCCAAAGAGTTTTTCGGAAGCATACCCTTTACGGCATTATGCAATAGTCTTTCCGGTTTTTCCTTCAACAGCTTTCCGGCTGTTACCGATTTTATTCCTCCCGGGTAGCCGGTGTGATGATAATATATCTTATCAGTCAATTTCTTGCCAGTAAGAGAAACTTTCCCGGCATTTACAACGACTACAAAATCTCCCGTATCTACATGAGGAGTGTAAATAGGTTTATGCTTGCCCCTCAAACGCCTCGCTATTTCACTCGCAAGCCTTCCAAGTATTTTTCCTTCTGCATCAACAAGGTACCAGTCTCTTACAACTTCCTCTTTTTTAGCACTAAATGTTTTCATAAAACCACCAAGCCTGAAAATTTAGAAAAGTAAAGCTACGCAATTTAAGCACGTTTGTCAAGTTAAAAACCTGAAAAATTATTGCTTAATTACCCCCTCGCAGTCTCTCTGGTCTTGCCGTCGCCTTGCCGACCTTTCCTAAACCATATAGCGAAAAGACCACCATCCATACCCTGTCATCATCATCGTCAGAATAGGTAACTGCCATGCTCCAGCATTGCTTATGATAATCCAGGCCGTAGGTCGCTTCATGATATATATTGTTCATCTCGTCTCTTCTGAGAACATACGTCAGATCAAGGGAATCAGTAACCTTAGCCTTCAGGAAAACGTTTATTTCTTCTAAAGTTTGTTGCGTATATCTATACTCAACAGTGGCAGAATCACCACGCCAGTCACTCAATGTAAGATCATAATTGGTCTTTTTCCACTCGCCAGAGTTAACATCATAGCTAACATCCGCGTCAAAAGAAAGATATTGAAAAGGATCAAATTTGAGTTCCATATCCACATTGCTAAATGGTCTCTTTTCGGTTGTGGGACTGCCGCGATGTTTCCTCCCTTCTCTTATATCATATGTCTGACTCAGCTTGATGAAGAAAAATTCCAGGTAACTTATACTTTTGTCTTCACCCTTCAACCTGGCCATGAAAGTGTTGGTCAGCGAATAGGTTAAGCTGTTTTGCTCACTTACCGTCTCAATGAAATCCGGCTGGTCACTCTGATATATATAGGGAATGTAAGTATAGGTTAACTCCGGTTTAATTCCGTGCCGTATCTTGTCGACAGTCTCTCCGCCTATATCAAAGATCCTGTGAACTTCCGTGGAAAGCTCTGCCCCTGCATTGTATATTTCACGACCGCCATGCTCCTCTTTACTCGTTCCCTGGAGCTCACTGGCGTTCCAGAAGGTTTCCCTCAATCCTATCGACGGTGTAAACTCGAGATAGTCACCAAAGTTGAGCGGCAAGGAAAACGTAGGGTGAACATCGTAAAGTTGTCCATGGTCACCCTTGGTTCTCTGATAATTATTAAACGAAGAATCCAGTTCAAAGTTGAGTGGAGTGTCGAAGACAGGCTGTTTGACACCGGTAAAGGTTATTTCAGGATATTTTTGCAGTGTTGAATCGTTGTTATAGCTCGCAAAATTATCGGTGTACTGAACAAGGGCAGTTAGATTAAACAAACTCCAATCCTTAACAAGACGGGCCGTAGAGTCCAGCGACGCGAGGGAGTTATCACCCAGAAAAGAAACTTTACTAAACCTGCGGGCCCCTTCCTCTGAATAATTATCCAAATAGTAGTTATAATCGGAGAAATCTCTGAAATACCAATTGTCGGAAACCCTCTTTATGTCTGTTCTGAAGTAAAAACCGGGGCTGAAAGTGGTTTCATGATTCAGGTAATATGACCACCTTTCTTGTTTTTCCTTCCAGTTCCGGCTTAAACCTTCTTCATCGGCCATAGTCCCGGTCTTTTCATCTTTGAGATAATCCGCATAAAAAATGCCAGACGAATCCTTGCTGATAAAGTACCTGAATTCAACACCCTCTTTGAATCCCCTTTTATCCATATAACGTTGATAAAATGTAGCATCGGCACTCTTTGATATTGCCCAGTAGAGTGGAAGTTCTATGTCCCAGCCATGTTTATCCGAATGTGAAATACGTGGGGGAAGGAACCCCGATTGCCGCGTTGTTTTCGCTGGAAATATCATATACGGCATATACAAGAAGGGAAAGTTTTTTACCTGAAAGGTGCCATGTTTTATTGTACCGTAACCATCAATGGTTACATTAAGCTCTTTCCCGGTGAATCTCCATGCCGGCCAATCTCCGTCACAGGTGGTTGCCGTAGCATCTTTCAGATGATATGTGGCTTCCCCTGTCTTCTCAATCTCTTTTCCATTTATATAGAAATGATTCCGGGCAAAGAACAGCTTTCCTTCGTAAACAACACCCGTTTTTGTGGTGATATTAAATTTAACACTGTCTCCTTCCAGTATGTCGTTATCACTTTTGATATAAACATTCCCGGAAGCCTCGGCATCACCTGTTGTCTTATTTAAGTCCACATAATCAGCCTTCAGAAAACCACCGGTGAAAGTTATTACAACGTTTCCCTTCGCGCCATATGTATCAGTATCTCTGTCATAGGTAATACTGTCTGCCTCTATATTCACCGGTCCTTTTTGTATGTTCCTTTCAACAGCAAGGGCAAAATCAACCTGAAAGAAAAACAACAGGAGGATAACCGTAATAAAAAGAAAACGTTTATTCATTCCGACTCCTGACTTCTGAATCCTGACTTCTGATTCCAGCGTTTTTTTATCTCTCCGACAAGAAAGAGTGAACCGGTCACACAGATAAGATCATCCTTTCCGGCAAGGGCAAAAGCCCGTGAAAGAGCCCGGTCCGAATCCTCGACAACGTCTACACTATTAATATACATCTTCGCAACGGGTAATATGTCCCCCAAATGTAAGACTCTTTTTTCCTTCGGTTCTGTGAGGATAAGTCTGTCGGCAAGAGGAGCCAATTTTTTTAACATTATTTTGTAGTCCTTATCACCAAGTACACCAAACATGAGAATCAACTTTCTATAGGAAAATTTCTCCCTCAACGCACGGCGAAGAGCAGAAGCCCCCGCCGGATTGTGGGCACCATCCACAACCAGCATGGGAGAATTCTGAAGCACTTCTAATCTCCCTTCCCATCGTACATTTCTCAAACCGCGGGTTACGACATCCTCATCAACACCAACTCCTTTAGCCGCCAGGAGTTCTATCGTACCAAGAGCCACGGCGGCATTTTCCATCTGATGCCTTCCTGTTAAGGGACAAACAAGGTTGCCATAATTTTTCTCGATCCCTTTGTAAGAAAAGTTGTTCAACTCCGGTGTATAGGTTCCTTCAGGCCGGAGACCCTTCGCTGCTCTAACTTTAATGTCTTTCCCCAACCGATAAAGTCTTGCCTTTCGTTCGCTGCATATATCTTCCAACACCCCCAAAACACTCTTCTGCCTCGCAGCCGTTATGCATACCCCTCCATCTTTGATAATGCCCGCCTTTTCCCGGGCAACTGCTCCTAAATTATTGCCAAGATGTTCCCTGTGCTCCAGAGAAATATTGGATATCACGGACACCTCAGGTATCACAACATTTGTCGCATCAAGTCTTCCACCCATTCCAACCTCTAAAACAGCCACCTCTACACTGCTTCGGTAAAAATGAAGGAAGGCCAAAGTGGTGACAAGTTCAAAGTAGGTTATATCCTCTTTAACCTCTCCACGCACCTCTTCAATCAGTCTGGAAAGTTCCTCTATCGATATCATACGATTATTTACCCGCATCCGCTCCCTGATATCGATGAGATGTGGCGAAGTATAAAGGCCAACCCTTGCCCCTCCTTCTGAAAGAATAGAGGAAATCATCGCCGCAATTGAGCCCTTACCATTAGTTCCGCCAACTAAAACTGTTCTATATTTTTCCTGGGGATTATTCAGTCTGTCAAGGAGTTGGGAGACAGGACCAAGGCTTAAACGCATCCCTTTCCCACTCAATCCTGAAAGGTATTCAAGGGGATCTTGAGCGGTCATTTATTTTCAGCTTTCAGCATCCAGCCATCAGAGTTAAATAATTGTAAAAGTCTTTTGCCTGCATTGGTTTGAAAAAAGGCGGGGCGAACGGTGTTGTGTCTGAATACTGAGTGCTGACGGCTGAATGTTTACCCAATCTTTATCACTTCTCCCTCGCTCAATATATGTATATTCCTGTTTCCGATAGAGCCTACCTCTTCTCTGATTATCTTCTCATACTGGGGTTTCATGTGGTAAAGATAAATATTGGGTGTCGCAGCGCCCAATTTCGCCAGTTCACGACCGAGACTAACAGGTGTGAGGTGACCGGTAACATCAGCAACAGCTTCCATACTATTGGGTAGTGACGCCTCAACAAATATAGCTTTGAGACTCTTGAGCTTTTGTGCAACCTTCCAGATCTCTTCAGTCGGACCTGTATCTCCTATAAAAATGACTGATCCACCTTCAAATTCCATCACGTATGCAACCGTTTCAACTGTATGATTAACCCTAACTGCAGTAATAGTAAAATTATTCAGCTGGAATTTTACACCCGGTTGGATCAACTTAAATCTGATGACGGGGTTTTCGGGATCAGGTATCACTGAAAAATCAGGCCATATAATGTTATTAAAAAGGTGTGCTCTCAGCGTATCAACAATCCCTTGTGTACCCACAACTGTAATCGCCGTATATTCTGTTCTGCGATAATAAAGATTGTCTGCCAGAAACATTATATCACGGACATGATCGAGATGAACATGAGTTACAAAAATATAGTCTATATTTTTCTGTTCTTCCAATGAGAGCACTGAAGTTACCGTACCGGCATCAATCAAAATCGTTCCATCCAATAAAAACCCTGTGGTATTGTACCCCGGAAACTGAGCTCCATGACAACCTAATATCCTCACGTCCATATATTCTTCCTTTTCACGCTTCTAAGGATGGAAAATTGAAAGTTTTGCACAATACCCATATTGTCATTGCAAGTGAAGCGAAGCAACCTCATAACATATTGATAATTCATAAATTTGCCACGGCTGCTCCCTCACTTCATTCGGGACGCCTTGCAATGACCAAAATTGCAGTTTTGCAAAGGTCTCAATATGACCCTCAACCCAAAATTCCCGATTCAAGAAATTAATCAAAGGCTCTTTAGCCTTTCACTCTGAGCTTATTATCAAATTATTCTTCTGGTATAACCTTAAATATCTCATCACCAGGACGAACTCGGTCCGCTACCCCAATTCCAATATAATCACCCACCACCGCTTTTTCAACCTTTTCGTTTTCTATTTCCATTGAGTCAATTTTACTTTCGAAATCCGTGGTATGACCTGTGAACTTAACCACATCACCCACTTTTAACTCTCCATCAGTAATCTTAACTGCTGCAACGCTCGGCTTCGCAAAAAACTTAACAACCTCACCAATTTTCTCCTCTGCCATGACTGATCCTCCTTTACTCATCACCTACATCAGGTTTTAAAAAGCTAAAACGTAATATCAGCTAAACTGTAGCGGCATATCGCAATATACCCCTACATTATGCATTAACATTTTATTATTATAGTTTTTTCAATGGAAAATTCAAGGAAAAAAATAAAAAGGCAAGGGGTTACCCTTGCCTTTTTATTGATACACTTTTTTCTTTTCTTGTTTTTTCGCAGTTGAAACGTATTGTGCCAACTACTTTGAGGTTCCTTCTCCCCCTTCCGAAACTAATTCAACAACAGACATCGGGGCATTATCACCTGCTCTATGACCTATTTTTATTATTCTCGAATAGCCCCCAGCCCTTTTACTATACCGAGGTGACAGTTCTTCAAAAAGCTTCTTAACAACTGCCCGATCCCTTATAAAAGACAGGGCCTGTCTTCTTGCGTGGAGGCTGTTCTTCTTTCCTAATGTAATCATTTTTTCGGCAACTTTTCTCATCTCTTTCGCCTTGGCATCGGTTGTAACGATCTTTTCATGCTCCAAGAAGGAAGTTACCATATTTCTCAGCATCGCTTTTCTATGACTTGTGGTTCTACCCAGCTTCCTCCCAGCCTTTCTGTGACGCATTTAATATCTTCCTTTCTAATTAATGAATCTATCCACTAACTTCTTTTTCTTCTTCATCTTTCACTGACAGTGGAATATCTACCTTCATGCCAAGCCCAAGTCCCATCTCAGCAAGTATCTCCTTAATTTCACTCAGGGACTTCCTTCCAAAGTTCTTGGTCTTAAGCATTTCAGCTTCACTCTTTTGAACAAGCTCTCCAATAAGAGTAATACCGGCATTTTTCAAACAATTTGCAGATCTTACAGAAAGCTCCAATTCATCAACGCTCCTGTGTAAGTTCTCGTTAATTTTTTCCTTTTCTTCAATCTCTTTATGTTCTTCTTCCTCTTCTTCTTCCTCTTCAAAATTTATAAAAACATTCAATTGCTCCTTTAATATCTTTGCTGAATAAGCTATGGCATCC